>CAZMCV010000363.1:0-1507 GCA_964564645.1 uncultured Acetobacteraceae bacterium | reverse complement strand
CCTCGGCGTGCAGCGTCCAGGTCTCGTCCGACAGGCGGCGGCGGCTGCGCAGGGTGAAGCGCCCGGCGGCGTCGAGCTCGGTGCGCAGCTCCCGCGCCGGCTCCGCGGCGAGGGGGAGGGCGCGCAGCACGGCGAACTCGGCCACCTCCAGCGCCGGCGCGTCGGCGTGCCGCGCCGCGCCGGCGGCGAGCGCCATGTCGAGCATGGCGGCGGCCGGCAGCACCGGCTCCCCGGCCAGGCGGTGGTCGGCGAGCCAGGGCTCGGCCTCGGTGTCGAGGTGGCGGATCCAGGCCCCGGGCTCCTGCCCCTGGCGGAGGCCGAGCAGCGGGTGCTCGGCGCGCGGCCGCGCCAGGGCCAGCCCCTCGACCGTCGGGTTCCACCAGATGCGGCGCCGCTCGAAGGGGGTGGCGGGCAGGCCGCGCCGCGTCGCCGGGCCGGCATAGGCCGGGCCGCCGCGCGGATCGGCGCCGAGCAGGAAGGCCCGGTCGGCGATCGCGGCGAAGGGGTCGCGGTCCTCCGGGTCGCGCGGCGTCAGGGTGGCGATCGCCGTGGCGGCCACCCCCGCCTCGCGCAGCGCCTCGCGCAGGTAGGACAGCAGCGCCGGCTTCGGCCCGATCTCGAGGAACAGCGCCGGCCCCCCCGCCTCGGCCGCCGCATTCCGCACCGCGTCGAGGAAGCGCACGGGCTCGCGCAGGTTGCGCCACCAGTATTCCGCCCCGGTCCGCTCGAGGACGGTCCCGGTGACGGAGGAGACGAGGCGCGGGCGCGGCCCCGTGCCGCGCGGGGGCTCCGCCAGCCCGGCGAGATCGGCCAGCAGCCCCTCCCGCACCCCGTCCATGGCGGCGCTGTGGAAGGCGTAGTCGAGGTCGAGGCCGACGAAGCTCCAGCGCCGCGCCTCCGCGGCCGCCTCCAGGCGGGCGAGCGCCTCGGCCGGGCCGGCGACGGTGATCGCCTCGGGCGCATTCACCGCGGCGATCTCGAGGCCCGGGCCGCAGGCCTCGAGCACCGGGCGCGCGGCCGCCTCCGCCGCGCCGAGCGCGGCCATCCGCCCGGTGCCGCGGCAGCGCTGCTGGTGGCGGCTGCGCGCGACGATCAGGGCCGCGGCCTGGGGCAGGTCGAGCAGGCCGGCGAGCTGCGCCGCGGCGACCTCGCCGACCGAATGGCCGAGGCAGAGATCGGGCCGGATGCCCTCGGCGGCCAGCGCGGCGACGATGCCGTGCTGGATCGCGAAGAGCAGCGGCTGGGCGCAGTCGGTCGCCGCCAGCGCCTCGGCCGGGATGCCCGCCTCGAGCCGCGCCAGGACCGGCCAGCCGAGCAGCGGCGCGAGGGCGCGGTCGGCCTCGGCCAGCGCCGCGCGGAAGGCCGGGCTGGTGGCCAGGGCGGCGCGCGCCATGCCGGCCCATTGCGCGCCATTGCCGCTGAAGACGAAGGCGATGCGGGCGGCGCCGGCGCGGGCGGGCTCGGAAGCCGGGCCGGCCTCCTCGGCGGCGAGGGCGGCGGCGAGGGC
>CAZMCV010000362.1:0-1567 GCA_964564645.1 uncultured Acetobacteraceae bacterium | reverse complement strand
GCGCGGCGGCGGTGGCGGCGTCGGCCAGCTGGGTCTTCCGCCGCCGCCAGGCGAGCGCGCCGGCCCCGCCCGCCAGCGCCAGGAAGGGCAGCATCGGCATGCCCGGCATCAGCGCCAGCACGCAGGCCGACCCGGCCGCGAGGCCGAGCGGCTTCCAGCCGCCGAGCTGGCGCGCCATCGCCTGGTCCGCCGTGCCCTCGCCCGAGCCCTTGGTGACGACGATGCCGGCGGCGACCGAGACGAGCAGCGCCGGGATCTGGCTGACCAGGCCGTCGCCGACGCTGAGCGTCGAGAAGGTCGTGACCGCGTCGGCGAAGGGCATGCCATGGCGCAGCAGGCCGATCGCCATGCCGCCGAGCAGGTTGATCGCGGTGATGATCAGCCCCGCGATCGCGTCGCCGCGCACGAACTTGGCCGCGCCGTCCATGCTGCCGTGGAACGCCGCCTCCTCCTCCAGCTCGCGGCGCCGGCGCCGCGCCTCGTTCTCGTCGATCAGGCCGGAGGAGAGGTCGGCATCGATCGCCATCTGCTTGCCCGGCATGGCGTCGAGGGTGAAGCGCGCCGCGACCTCGGCGATGCGGCCCGAGCCCTTGGTGACGACCATGAAGTTCACGATCAGCAGGATCGCGAAGACGATCAGGCCGACGAGGACGTCGCCCCCCATCAGGAAGCCGCCGAAGGCGGCGACGACATGCCCCGCCGATTGCGGCCCCTCATGCCCGTGGGTGAGGATGGTGCGCGTGGTGGCGACGTTCAGCGCCAGGCGCAGCAAGGTCGTCAGCAGCAGGATCTGCGGGAAGGCCGTGAGCTCGAGCGGGTGGCGCAGCATCACCGCGACCATCAGGACCAGCACCGAGACGGTCAGCGAGACGGCGAGCAGCGCGTCGAGCAGCAGCGTCGGCAGCGGCACGACCAGCACGGCCAGCAGCATGACCACGCCGAGCGCGAGCGCGACATCGCCCCCGGGGCGCGCCCGGGCGAGCCAGCCCGGCAGGCTCAGGCCGATTCCGCCACCCATGCGCCCCGTCCCCTTGCCCCTGCCTCAGAGCCCGCGAAGAAATCGAATCTGCAAGGGAACGTCTTTCGGAATCATGGGCGACGCTCGTCCGGGATCGAAGCCGATGCGCATTGCCCCACGGCCTCTCGGAGTTTGTGAACACATCGAACCTGCGAAAGAATGCCCGGTGCCATCATCGAGGAATTCCCTCCGGAACCGTGGCTGGCGGGCATTCTTTCACGAACTCTCAGCGCGCCGGCGCGCCGCCGGGCCCGCTGGCGCCGAGCGCGGCCAGGGCGAGCTCGGGCGTCAGCCCCTGGCCCGGCGCGACCGGCACGGCGACCCCCTGCGCGCGGTAGTCGTGCAGCTTGTTCCGCAGGGTGCGGATGGAGATGCCGAGGATCTCGGCGGCCTTGGTGCGGTTGCCGAGGCAGTGCACCAGGGTCTCGAGGATCAGCTCCCGCTCCACCTCCTCGACCCGCCGGCCGACCAGGGCGGCGACCGCGGGGGCGGGCTGGGCGGGGGCAGGGCCGCCGGGTGCGGCGGCGCGCGGCGCTGGCGGGGGTGCTG
>CAZMCV010000361.1:0-1568 GCA_964564645.1 uncultured Acetobacteraceae bacterium | reverse complement strand
GGCCGGCGGTGGCGGGGCCGCCGGCTCGGCGGCCTGCGGCGGGGCCGCGCCCGGCTTGCCCGGCGCGGCGCGCGGCTTCATCTCCAGCACCTGGTCGCCCGCGGCGGCGCGCACCCGCACCGTCACGCGGTCCGGCTCGTCGACCGGCATGGTCCGGTCAGTGTTGAGGGCGAAGCCGTAGCTGCCATCGCCGATGCCGGCCTCGAGGAGGTTCGGGCGGAACAGCTCCGCCCGCGCCGTGGCGAACACCTCGCCATCCAGCAGCACCTCGACCTCGAGCCGGGTCTCGGGCGCGGCGGCGTCGAAGGCCCAGCCCTGCACCTTGTAGGTGCCGAGCGGCGCCACGCTGCCGCGCAGGCCGCGGCCCGGGCGCCGCCGCTCCGCCGCGGCGCCGCCTTCCTCCTTCTTCGCGCCTTCCTCCTTCTTCGCGATCGTGTCCGCCATCCCGCAGCCCCCTTCGATCCAGGGCCCCGTCCGGCGCCGTATCGGCGCAGCGATCAGGCAGGGCCCGTGTCAAGCCACGCCCCGGTCGCCCCGGGGCACCCTTCCTCCCCTCCTCGCCCGCCGGGGCCGGTGCCGCCTGCCCGCGGGCTGCGCGCCCGGCGCGGCAGGTGTCCGGCACGCGCCGCAAGCCGTGGATGCGTGGACCGATGGGGCGGGCGCCCGGGCGGCGGGCGTCCGGTCCGGACCACTACCCGATGGGCGCTTGCGCCAGGATGAACAGGCGCCGGAAGGGCATCAGCACCGCCCCGTCGGCCCGCGGCGGGTAGGCGCGCCGCATCGCCGCGGCATAGGCGGCGACATAGCCATCCCGCAGCGCCGGCGCGTCGGCGAGCGCATCGAGGAAGGGGCGCAGGCTGCTGCCCATCGCCCATTGCACCACCGGATCGGGCCCGCGCAGCACATGCACATACTCGGTCACCCAGAGCTCGCAGGCCGCCGCGCGCGGTGCCAGCAGGTCCCAATACGCCCCGGGGTCGAGGATCGGCGGGGCGCTGGCGATGCCCGCGAGCCGCTCCGCCCAGGGGCCCTCGCGCGCCAGCCGCTCCTGGTCGGCGCGCACCGGGTGGGCGTGCATGGCGGGCATCTGCACGGCGAGCCAGCCGCCGGGCGCGACGAGGCCGAGCAGGCGGGGGAACAGCGTGCCATGGTCGGGAAGCCAGTGCAGCGCCGCGTTGCTGAACAGCAGGTCGGGCGGGGAGGCGGGCGTCCAGGCGGCGATGTCGGCCTGCTCGGTGGCGAAGCCGCCGCCGGCGGCCTTGGCGAGCATCTCCGCCGAGCCGTCGACGCCGCGCACCGCGGCGCCGGGAAAGCGGGCGGCCAGGATCGGCAGCGCATTGCCCGCGCCGCAGCCGAGGTCGACGACCTGCCCCGCCGCCACCGGCGGGATGCGCGCGATCAGGTCGAGGGCGGGCCGCAGCCGCTCATCGCCGAACCGCAGATACTGCTCCGGATCCCAGCCGGGATTGACCGTCGTCATCGCCATCCGCCGCCAATCCTTCGCCGGGCCGGGCGGCGGGACGCGCGACGCGCCCGGCGGTCCTCCCGGCCCGTGGACCGGCGCACGC
>CAZMCV010000360.1:0-1570 GCA_964564645.1 uncultured Acetobacteraceae bacterium | reverse complement strand
GTCAACACCGACAGCCTCAGCCGAACGCGGCAAGGGCCCCTAGACGCCGCTTACGCAGATGGGGAGGTCCGAACATTTTCGCGTGCACCGGCCCAGAATGGAGCCCTGGAGTCGGCTTTCGGGTAGCCCGCCCAGCAGCACGGCCGGAGCCGGGGATCCACTTCGAACGGCAAAGCGCCGCTCGCGCTTGCGGTCCCGCGACGGCGAGCTGGGCGCCAGGCCCTTCAGGCTATGTGCGCGTCAGGCTGGCTGGACCCGGAACCCGAAGTACGTCGATGACCGATGCCACGACCCGTTCGGCGCTCATGCGACCGGCCTTGGGACGACCATCCGACGGGATCCCGCCGGGTCCGTGACCACCCGATCCAGGGACGCGCGACCTTCAAGTATCCTTGGCCAGATAAGCTGTCCCTGAACGATATCCGGCATGCCATTCCCTCGGCATGGCTCGCCTCGAGGGAGAGATCGCCGCGAATGGCAGGGAATACAGCTACTTAGAAGCTGATTCCCAGGGACAAGTCGTGGCACAGTGACAAGTTCACTGGCAACTCAGACCCCCGCCCTCACACGTCCAGATTGGCCACCTTCAGCGCGTTCGCGACGATGAACTCCCGCCGCGGCTCCACGACATCGCCCATCAGGGTCGAGAAGACCTGCTCGGCATCCTCGACATCCTCGACGCGGACCTTCAGCAGCGTGCGAGCCGCCGGGTCGAGCGTGGTCTTCCAGAGCTGCTCCGGATTCATCTCGCCCAGGCCCTTGAAGCGCTGGATGGTCAGCCCCTTGCGGCCCTGGCCCAGGATCCGGTCGAGCGCCGCCAGCGGCCCGCGCACTTCCTGCCCGTTGCCGTCGAAGGACAGGGTCGCGGCCGGGACGTAGTCGCGCCCGAGCGCATCGTGCCGCTCGTCCAGCCAGCGCGCCTCGGCGCTCTTCAGCGCGGCCAGGCTGATCGCGTGCCGCTCGGTCACGCCACGCACCTGGCGCCAGAGCTGCAGCCCGCCGCCATCGGCCGGCGCCGCGTTCCAGTGCCGCTCGGCGGCCGGGGCCAGCGCGTTCAGCCGCTCCACCAGATCCGCGGCGGCGGCGGTCGTGCGCTCGGGGTCGGTGGTCAGCGCGCCGGCGATCGCGGCCTGCTCGACGATCTCGACCGGCAGATGCGTCGCCGCGAGGCGCCGGATGCGCCGCGCCGTCTCGCGCAGGGCATCGACCTCCTCGCGCAGCGCCTCGCCCGCCGCCTCGCGCCCGTCGGCCAGGCGCAGCGCGGCGCCGGAGAGCGCCTTCTCCAGCAGGAAATCCTCGAGTGCCCGATCGTCCTTCAGGTACCGCTCGTCATTGCCGCGCTTGGCCCGGTAGAGCGGCGGCTGGGCGATGTAGAGGTTCCCGCGCGCGATCAGCTCCGGCATCTGGCGGAAGAAGAAGGTCAGCAGCAGGGTGCGGATATGGCTGCCGTCCACATCCGCGTCCGTCATGATGACGATGCGGTGATAGCGCAGCTTCTCCGGATCGAAGCCGCCGCGCGCCGGCTCCCCCGGCCCGATGCCGGTGCCGAGCGCGGTGATCAGCGTGCCGA
>CAZMCV010000359.1:0-1573 GCA_964564645.1 uncultured Acetobacteraceae bacterium | reverse complement strand
CGCCCGCACCTGGCGCGCCGCGACGGCGCGACGGAGGCGACGGCCGCCGCGCCGACGCCCGGGCGCTCGCTGGTGCGCATCGCCGCCCCCGACCTGGCGCGCCGCGCGCAGCTCGAACGGACGCGCGGGCGGATCGTCATCGCCGCCCTCGGCTTCGGCCTGCTGTTCCTCGCGGTCGGCACCAAGCTCACCCTGGCGACGCTGCTCGACCCGACCTTGCCGAAGCTGCGCGCGGCGCCGACCGTGCCCTCGGCCGAGCCGCAGATGGCGCGCGCGACCATCACCGACCGCAATGGCGAAGTGCTCGCGGTCTCGCTCCGCGTGGTCGAGCTCTATGCCAATCCGGAGGAGATCAGCGACCCCGTGGCGGCGGCCGGAAGGCTGATCTCCGTGCTGCCCGACCTCGACCGCGAGCGGCTGATCGAGCGCCTGACCCGGCGCACGGTGCCCGGCACCGAGCGCCCGGTCGAGTTCGCCTACATCATCCGCAACCTGACGCCGCGGCAGATGCAGGCGGTGAACAATCTCGGCCAGCCGGGCTTCTACTTCCGCCCCGCCGAGCGCCGCTTCTTCCCGCAGGGCCCCTCGGCCGCGCACATCATCGGCCAGGTCGATGTCGACGGGCACGGCATCGCGGGCGTCGAGAAGGGGTTCGATGCGCGCCTGCGGACCGAGCGCGCGCCGCTGCGCCTGTCGATCGACATCCGCGCCCAGGTCGCGCTGCGCGGGGCGGTGCAGGCGGCGATCGACGATTTCCGCGGCATCGGCGGCGCCGGCGTCCTGATGGACGTCGCCACCGCCGAGGTGATCGCGATGGTCAGCCTGCCGGACTACGACCCCTCCGACCCGATGAGCCTGGTGCGGCGGCCGGCGGACAAGAAGAAGGCCGGCACCGACCCCACCTTCAACCGCGCCACCGTCGGCGTCTACGAGCCCGGCTCGACCTTCAAGCTGCTCACCGCGGCGATGGCGCTCGAGCACGGGGTGGTGCAGCCCTGGACCGGCTTCGACGCCTCCCGCCCGATCCGCATCGGCCGCTTCCAGATCGACGACTTCAAGGGCAAGGGCCGCTTCCTGCTGCTGCCCGAGATCGTCGCCTACTCCTCCAACATCGCCTCGGCCCACATGGCCCAGGCGGTCGGGCCGACCCGGCACCGCGAGTTCATGCAGCGCATGGGCCAGCTCAACCGCCTCGGCATCGAGCTGCCCGAGACGGCGCGCCCGCTCGCGCCCTCGGCGCAGGGCTGGAAGGAGATCAACACGCTGACCGTCGGCTTCGGCCACGGCATCTCGGTCACGCCGCTGCATGTCGTCACCGCCGTCTCGGCGCTGGCCAATGGCGGGATCCTGCGCCAGCCGACCCTGCTGGCCCAGCCGCCGGGCGAGGAGCGGGAGGGGGTGCGCGTCGTCTCCGAGCGCACCTCGGAGATCATGCGCCGGCTGATGCGCCTCGTCGTCACCGACGGCTCGGGCAAGGGGGCGGAGGTCGCCGGCTACTTCCCGGGCGGCAAGACGGGGACGGCGCAGAAGGTCGGGCCGCGCGGCGGCTATCTCGAGAACAAGCGCATCGCCG
>CAZMCV010000358.1:0-1582 GCA_964564645.1 uncultured Acetobacteraceae bacterium | reverse complement strand
GGCAGCCCCGGCGGGCCGGGCCGCGCCGCCACCGGCCGCGCCGGTCGCCGCGGCGCCCGAGGCTCCCGCCACCCCTGCCATCGCCGAGGGGCGCGTCATGCTCCGCGCCCGCGCGGCCGAGGTCTGGATCCAGGTCCGCGAACGGGCCGGCGGGCCGATCCTGATCGACCGCGTGCTGCGCCCCGGCGACAGCTGGGAGGCGCCGCCGGGCCGCCAGGGCATGGTGCTGGCCACCGGCAATGCCGGCGCGCTCGAGCTGACCTTCGGGCAGGAGACGCCGATCGGGCTCGGCGCCGGGCCATCCGTCCGTCGCAACGTGCCGCTCGATCCCGAGCGCCTGCGTGCCGCCGCCGCTGCGCCCATCCCCGTCGCCGCTCCCGCCGCCGGGACGGGCCGCTAGGGTCCTGCGCCTGGATTTCGCCGGGGGGTCGGGGATCGACGGACCGGGCTGGCATCCATGGCCCTCCCGGTGCGCGGGCCCGGCCATGGCGGGTCACGCGCCTGGCTTGCCCGTGCGCGAGCGGCCCGCCGGTGCCCCGGGCCCCCGATCCGTCGCGCGAGGCTTTGGGCCGGCGCGGGCCGCTGCCATATTGCGCCGGAGCGAGAGGGATCCCCGGACCGATGAGCTACCGCCCCTACCAGCAGATCACCCGCCGCAAGTCCCGCCAGGTCCGGGTCGGCAAGGTGCTTGTCGGCGGCGACGCGCCGATCAGCGTCCAGACCATGACCAACACGCCGACCGAGGACGCCGCGGCGACGATCGCGCAGATCCGCCGCTGCGAGCTGGCCGGCGCCGACATCGTGCGCGTCAGCGTGCCGACGCCCGAGAGCACCGCCGCGCTGCATGAGATCGTGCGCGAGGTGAACGTGCCGATCGTCGCCGACATCCATTTCCACTATCGCCGCGCGCTCGAGGCCGCGGCGGCCGGCGCGGCGTGCCTGCGCATCAACCCGGGCAACATCGGCAGCAAGGAACGCGTGAAGGAGGTCGTGAAGGCCGCGCGCGACCATGGCTGCTCGATCCGCATCGGGGTGAATGGCGGGTCGCTGGAGAAGCACCTGCTGGAGAAATACGGCGAGCCCAATCCGGAGGCGCTGGTCGAGAGCGCGCTCTGGCACGCCGCGCACCTGCAGGACGAGGATTTCCACGACTTCAAGATCAGCGTGAAGGCGTCGGATGTCTTCCTCGCCGTCGCCGCCTACCAGCAGCTCGCCGAGGTCTGCGACCACCCGCTGCACATCGGCATCACCGAGGCGGGCGGCAAGCGCACCGGCACGGTCAAGAGCGCGATCGGGCTCGGCAACCTGCTGTGGTCCGGCATCGGCGACACCCTGCGCGTCTCGCTCTCCGCCGAGCCGGAGGAGGAGGTGCATGTCGGCTGGGAGATGCTGAAATCGCTCGGCCTGCGGCATCGCGGGGTGAAGATCATCTCCTGCCCGTCCTGCGCGCGGCAGGGCTTCGACGTGATCCGCACGGTCGCGACCTTGGAAGACCGGCTGGCGCATATCGAGACGCCGATCACGCTGTCGATCATCGGCTGCGTGGTGAACGGGCCGGGCGAGGCGCTGATGACCGATATCG
>CAZMCV010000357.1:0-1591 GCA_964564645.1 uncultured Acetobacteraceae bacterium | reverse complement strand
CCCGCCGCGAGCAGCGCGGCCAGCGCGGCGGCGCCGGCGACCCGGGTGGCGCGACGCCGCGCGATGGCGGTTCCCGCCCGTGCCGGGCGCCCCCACAAGCTGCGCTGCATACCCTGGTCCCCCTCGAGAAAGTCGCTCAGGCCCGCGAGTCGATGCGGGCGATGATGGGTTGCGGCAGGTCGGATGGCGGTGCCTGCACCGTCACCCCCGTCAGCACCTGCTGGATGGCGTTGTCGCGCTCGGCGCTGCCGGTGGTCCCCACCACCTGCAGCCGGGTCACCTGGCCGCCGGGCCCCACCCAGATGCGCACCGTCACGCGCCAGGCGCCGCGGCGGGTGCGCTCGTCGCGCTGCAGCGCGCGCTGCAGCGAGGACTGCACGGCGCCGGCATAGCCCGCGAAGCGCGAGCCCCCGCCGCCGCCGCCGCCCGGGCCGCCGATCACCGAGCCATCGCCGCCGCCGCCGCCGATGCCATAGGGATTCGCCCCGCCCGGCCCCGTCGGCAGGCCGAGCGTCGCGGGCGGCCCCGGCGGCTGGGGGGCCTTGGGCGCCGGCGCCTCCGGCTTCGGCTCCACCCGTTCGAGCGGCTTCTGCGGCTCCTGCACGCGTGGCTGCACCACGGGCTCCGGCGGCGGGTCGGTCCTGGGCGGCGGCGGCGGGGGCGGCGGCGGGGGCAGGGTCAGGCGGGTGACGGTGTTGATCACCTGGCGCTGCTGCGGCTGGTGGTCCGGCTTGCCGGACAGGAAGCTCCAGCCGAGCCAGAGGAGGCCGCCGGCGATCGGCAGGCCGAGCACGAGGGCGAGTTGGCGGCGGCGGTGCGCGCGCCGGTCCTCCGCCTCGTCGGCGGCAAGGGCTGCGGAGAAACTGTCGAGGGCGGCGCGCGGCGCGGCCGGGGCGGACGCCTCCGCCGTTCCCGCCGCCATGCTCCGCTCCATCGTGTCCATGCCGGCCGTGCCCGCGCGCCGCTCAGTTCGCGACGACGCGCTGCGCCGCCAGCCCGATGGACTGGATGCCGACGCGCGCGCACAGGTCGAGCACGGCCATCACCTTCTCGTACTGCACCACGCGGTCGCCGCGCAGCACCACGGGCAGGTCGGGCTGCGTCGCCTTGAGGTCGCGCAGCCGCTGCTCGAGCTCGGGCAGCGAGAGCGGGACGGCGTCGAGCGAGACGGTGCCGTTCGCCGAGACGCTGATCACCTTCGTCTTCGGCACCGCGAGCGAGGTCGCGGCCGAGGCGCGCGGCAGGTCCACCTTCATCCCCTGCACCGACGCCGTCGTCATGATGATGAAGATCACCATCAGCACGTAGGCGAGGTCGAGCATCGGGGTGATGTTGATGTCGTCGTAGGGCTTGTCTTCTTCCTGGGCCTTGGCCATCGGGCTACTCCGCCGCCTTCAGCATGGGGGGGGAATGGGCGGTCGGCGCGCCGATGCCGCCCTCTCCGATGCGGGTGACCAGCTCCTCGGCGAAGACGCGCATGTCGGCGTTGAGGTCGCGGTTGCGCGTCAGCAGGTAGTTGTAGCCGAACAGCGCCGGGATCGCGACCGCAAGGCCGGCGACGGTCGCGGCGAGCGCCGCCGAGATGCCGGGC
>CAZMCV010000356.1:0-1596 GCA_964564645.1 uncultured Acetobacteraceae bacterium | reverse complement strand
GCGTCGAGCTGTTCGGCAAGACGCTCGGCCTGATCGGCTGCGGCAATATCGGCTCGATCGTCGCGGACCGCGCGGTCGGGCTCAAGATGAAGGTCGTCGCCTACGATCCCTTCCTCTCGGAGGGCCGCGCGCTCGAGCTCGGCGTCGAGAAGGTGGAGCTGAACGAGCTGCTCGAGCGGGCGGACATCGTCACGCTGCACGCGCCGTTGACCGAGCAGACGAGGAACATCCTCTCGCGCGAGAACCTGGCGAAGCTCAAGAAGGGGGCGCGGCTGATCAACTGCGCCCGCGGCGGGCTGGTGGACGAGGCCGCGCTCCACGACGCGCTGAAGTCCGGCCACCTGGCGGGCGCCGCGCTCGACGTGTTCGAGACGGAGCCGGCGACCGACAGCCCGCTCTTCGCGCTGGAGAACGTCGTCTGCACCCCGCATCTGGGCGCGGCGACGGCCGAGGCGCAGGAGAACGTGGCGCTGCAGATCGCCGACCAGATGGCGGACTACCTGCTCTCGGGCGCCGTCTCGAACGCCATCAACATGCCCTCCGTCACGGCGGAGGAGGCGCCGCGCCTCAAGCCCTACATGGCGCTCGCGCAGCTCCTCGGCGCCTTGGCGGGGCAGCTGACGGCGGCGCAGGGCAGCGTGCTGAAGGCGATCCGCGTGGAGTACGAGGGGCATGCGGCGGAGCTGAACCGCCGTCCGCTGACCGCCGCCGCGCTGGCCGGCACGCTCGCGCCCCTGATGGGGGCGGTGAACATGGTCAACGCCCCCGTCGTCGCGCGCCAGCGCGGGATCGAGGTGGCGGAGACGGTACATGAGCGTCGCGGCGACTACGCGACCCTGCTGCGCGTGACCATCGCGGCCGAGGGTTACGAGAAGTCGGTCGCCGGCACGCTGGTTGGCGAGGCCGGCAAGCCGCGACTGGTGGAGATCAAGGGCATCCCGGTCGAGGCCGATTTCGCGCCCGACATGCTCTACGTGACCAACCAGGATCGTCCCGGCTTCATCGGCCGCTTCGGCATGGTGCTGGCGAATGCCGGCATCAACATCGCGACCTTCCATCTCGGCCGCTCGGCGCCGGGCGGAGACGCGATCTGCCTGGTCTCGCTCGACGGCCCGATTCCCGAGCCGGTGCTCGCCGAGGTGCGCCGCCTTCCGCTGGTCATGCAGGCGACGCCTCTGCGTTTCTGACGGCACGCATAGGACAAGAGGCAGAGAACGATGATGGGGGCGCGGGGGAAGAAGGGTCTTCTTCCCCCGCCTTCGGTCACGCCCTTGCCAGCACCGGCGCCGCGCGCCGCGCCGAAGGCCCGTCGCGCGCCGGAAGCAGGATCACCGCGGCGAAGGCGGCGGCCAGGATGCTGATCACCCACATCTGGTCGTAGCTGCCGGTCACGTCGAAGACGAGCCCGCCCAGGAAGGCGCCGGAGAAGCCGCCGACCTGGTGCGCCAGGAAGACGAAGCCGAAGATCGTCGCCAGCCAGCGCGTGCCGAAGTTGCGCGCGCAGAGTGCCACGGTGGGCGGCACGGTGGAGAGCCACAGCAGCCCCATCAGCGCCGAGAAGACCAGCACGGTCGTCGGCGTCTTCTCCACCATCAG
>CAZMCV010000355.1:0-1686 GCA_964564645.1 uncultured Acetobacteraceae bacterium | reverse complement strand
GGCGGATCGCCTGGGGGCACCTGGCCTGGGCCTTCGCGCTGGACGCGATCTGGATCACCGGGATGGCCTGGGTGTTCATGACCCAGTTGCGGGCGGCGCGGGTGAAGGGGGCGCTGCTGAACGTCGGGGAGTAGATCGGATGCTCCGCGGATCGATGCCGAAGGTCCAGGAAACTGAGTTTCCTGGCAGGGGGTCGAGGGGGACGGCGTCCCCCTCGCCTTGTGCCCTCCCCGCCCCTACACCGCTGCGGTGACCCCCACCCGCCTCTTCCTCGTCCGCCACGCGCTCGTCGAGCCCTCCGCCCGCGCCATCCTCTACGGCAGCATGGATGTCGCGCTCTGCGACCTGGCGATGCGCGAGGAGGCCGCGCTCTATCGCTGGCTCGCCTTCCGCCTGCCCCAGCCCGCCGCCTGGGTCGTCACCAGCCTGTCGCGCACCCGCGCCACCGCCGCCGCCATCTTCGCCGCTGGCTATCCGGAGCAGCCGCTCTCGGTCGAGCCCGACCTGCGCGAGCAGGGCCTCGGCGAATGGCAGGGCCTGCCGCACGAGGCGCTGGTCGAGCGGCTGCGCCACCCGCCCCACCCCTTCTGGCCGCACGCCGCGGAGGAGGAGCCGCCGGGCGGCGAGAGCTTCGCCGCGCTGCAATCCCGCGTCGCCCCGGTGCTGGACCGCCTGGCCGAGGCGCATGCCGGCGAGGATGTCGTGATCATCGCGCATGGCGGTTCGATCCGCGCCGCGCTGGCGCATGCGCTGGGGCTGACGGCGCACCAGGCGCTGGTCTTCTCGATCCGCAATCTCGGCCTGACGCGGCTGGAGAAGCACGGCGCGGACTGGCGGGTCGCCGCGGTGAACGAGGAGCCCTGGACCCCGCCCGCGGAGGCGTGAGTCGCCGCGGGCGCCAAAGCCTTGGACAGACTATGCCGGACCCGGTAGCTTTCGGCTCGCCAAGGGGTTGGGGGGAAGACCTCATGCGCCGTCTAATCATGTTCGGCCTCGGCCTGCTCGCTCTCGCGGCCTGTTCCGGCACGCCGGAGACGGGGGAGGAGCAGGCCCTCGTCGACCGCTCCACCCTGACCGTGCAGGAGATGCTGGGCTCGGGGAATGACCGGCTGGATGCGCAGGACGTGCTGCGCCGGGCGCGCGCCGCCATGGTGTGTCCGCGCATCTTCCGCGCCGGCTTCTTCTTCGGCGGCCAGGGCGGGCGCTGCGTGCTGGTGGCGCGCGACGCCGCGGGCTCCTGGTCCTCGCCCGCCTTCTACACGCTCGGCTCCGGCTCCTTCGGGCTGCAGGCGGGGATCCAGGACATGGAGATCCTGCTGCTGATCATGAACGACCGGGCGCTGAACGCGGTGATCGACAGCCAGCTCAAGCTCGGCGCCGATGCCTCCGTGGCGGTCGCGACCTTCGGCGGCGCCGTCTCGGCCGCGACCACGGCGGCGGTCGGGCCGGACATCGTCGCCTTCGCCCGGGCGCGCGGGCTGTATGCCGGGCTGACGCTGGACGGCTCGCTGCTGAGCGCGCTCAGCGAGTGGAATCGCGGCTATTACGGGCGGGAGGTCGGGCCGCGCGACATCGTCATCGCCATGGGCGCGCACAA
Organism: uncultured Acetobacteraceae bacterium; assembly: GCA_964564645.1. Classification (GTDB taxonomy): domain Bacteria; phylum Pseudomonadota; class Alphaproteobacteria; order Acetobacterales; family Acetobacteraceae; genus CAZMCV01. The sequence goes on along the minus strand of CAZMCV010000355.1, from coordinate 89 downwards.
CCCGGGCGCCGATCCGCTGCGCGCGGTGCTGCTGCGCTTCGGCAGCGGCGCCCCGCCGCCGGCGCCGCCCGCGCTGCCGCCGCCGGTCT
>CAZMCV010000354.1:0-1692 GCA_964564645.1 uncultured Acetobacteraceae bacterium | reverse complement strand
GGCCGATGCCGGCGATGCGGCCGCCATACACCGCGCTCCGGTGCAGGTTGGCGCGGATCAGGGCATGCGTGGCCTCGCTGGTGTGGGTGATGGCGCAGTCGCGCTGCGGCGTCGTGATGCGATCGGTCAGCCAGGACAGCGGCTCGGGCGGGTCATCCCCCGGCTGGCTCTCCAGCGCCGCCCAGTCGATGGTCCGGCCATCCAGCCGCGGCGGCGTTCCTGTCTTCAGCCGCGCGAGCGGCAGGCCGATTCGGCCCAGGGTCTCCGCCAGCCCGATCGCCGGCGCCTCGCCCACGCGGCCGGCCGGGATGCGGGTCTCGCCGATATGGATCTCGCCGCGCAGGAAGGTGCCGGTGGTCAGCACCACGGCACCGGCGAGGATCCGCCTTCCATCCTCCAGCACCACCCCACCGCAGCGCCCTGCCGTGTCGAGGATCAGATCCTCCACCGCCGCCGCGCGCAGGGACAGGCCAGGCGTTGCGCGCAGCAGGTCCTGGACGGCGCGGCGGAACCGTGCGCGATCCGCCTGGGCGCGGGGGCCGCGCACCGCGGGCCCCTTGCTCCGGTTCAGCAGCTTGAAGTGGATGCCGGCGGCATCGGCAGCGCGGGCGATCACGCCGTCCAGCGCGTCGACTTCCCGCACCAGGTGGCCCTTGCCGATCCCGCCCACGGCCGGGTTGCAGGACATCTCGCCGATCGTCTCGACCCGATGGGTGAGCAGCAGCGTGCGGGCGCCGCAGCGCGCCGCCGCCGCCGCCGCCTCGGTGCCGGCATGCCCGCCGCCGATCACCACCACATCCCAGTGCGCGTCCATGCGGGGCGTATAGCGGCTCCCCCGCCCGCGACGAAGCTCAGCCGGGGCCGATGGCGCGGCGGTAGATCAGGCGGGCGAAGCGGGGATCGGCCGTCGCCATCGCGGGCGGAAGGTCCAGCCCGGCGAGCACCGCGCGGATGTCGTCGAGCATCCGCGGCTCCAGCGCCAGCGCGCTGCCGCAGGTGATCGCGAAGCCGCGGACCCGCGCGGCGCGCAGCGCCAGGATCGTGTCCGGCGCGGCATGCTCGTCCAGCGCCGCGTCGACCAGCCAGGCCTCGCCGCCGAGCAGCGCGTCCTCGAGCACCAGGCCGCAGGCGGGGTGCGCCTCGAGGACGCGGAACACCGAGAACCAGGCCGCCTGCAGCCCGCGCAGCACCGGCGCAGCGGCCTCGCCGGCGGCCGAGGGGCGGGTCCGGCGCCCCAGCCGGTCGATGGCGCGGACCCGCCCCGGGGGCGCCGCATGGATGGCCAGGTCATAGGCCAGCCGCAGCTCGGCCTCCGAGATCTGCGCCAGCGCCTCATGCACCGGCAGCCCGAGCGCGGCGGCCTCCTCCGCGACCTTCTCGCGCGGGACGCCGCGCAGGGCTTCCGCCTGCAGCGCCTCGCGCAGCGCCGCCGCCTGGCGCGCCGCTGACTCGATCGGGTTCTCCTCGCGCGCTTCCATGTCCGCCCGCCTCACTTGCCGATGCAGAACTCGCCGAAGACCAAGTCCAGCACCGCCTCCACCCCGACCTGGCCGGTGATCCGCCCGATCGCCCGCAGCGCCGCCCGCAGCGCCTCCGCCCGCAGCTCCGGCAGCGGGGCCTCGGCCAGCGGCGCGCCGAGCCAGTCGACGGCCTCCGCCAGCGCCGCCCGATGGCGCGGCCGCGTCAGCACCG
>CAZMCV010000353.1:0-1693 GCA_964564645.1 uncultured Acetobacteraceae bacterium | reverse complement strand
GGGATCAGGCAGCGGATGGTGCGGTTCGGGTACCGCCCCTGGCCGAGCGCAGGGCGCGCGAACGCCCCGGCACCGAGGCCAAGCGCCCCAAGGCCGAGTGCGCCGAGCAGCGCGCCACGGCGGGCGATGGGAAAGCCATTCATGGGTGTCGTCCTCCCGGCACGGGGCGCCCGGCCCCGGGACTCTGTGCCGGAACGGAAGCGGCTCAGTCAATCCGAAGGTCGAGCCGCTCCGCCATCTGCTTCTCGTACTGCGCGCGGCGGGCGACGAAGTCGCGGTAGCCGGCCGTGTCGTAGTATTCCAGCGGCATGTCGAAATTGGCGCGGACCTTGGTGTTCGCCTCCTCGAACAGCCCCTTCTTCAAGGTGTCGTGCAGCACCTTCACGACGCCGGGATCCATGGCCTTCGGCCCGGCGAGGCCATAGGGCGAGGTCACCACCATGTCGTAGCCGAGCTCCTTGAGGGTCGGCGCGTCGGGGAAGCGCGGGGAGCGCTCGGCCGACCAGACGCAGACCACGCGGAGCTTCCCGGCATCGACCAGCGGCGCCCAGGCGGAGCTGTCGGCGGTGCTCATCACCTCCCCGTTGGCGACCGCGAGGGCGGCCTCGTTGGAGGCGCGGTAGGGCACGTGCAGCAGCTCCACCCCCTCGCGCCGCGCCAGATCCTCCATGGTGATGTGGTTGGTCGTGGCGATGCCGGAGGTGGTGTAGCTCAGCCGGCCCGGATTGGCCTTCGCATAGGCGAAGTAGTCCTTCAGCGTCCTGATCGGGCTGTTGACGTTCACGACGATGCCGAACAGCCAGCCGCAGAGGCCGATGATCGGGGTGAAATCCTCGGTGACGTTGAAGGGCGGGTTCCGGACGAGGAAGGGCCTGCGGATGATCGAGAGATGCATCTGCATGATGCCGTAGCCATCCGGCTTCACCTGCCCCTGGGCGAAGGGCAGCGCCGCGGCGGTGCCGGAGGCGCCGGGGCGGTTCTCCACCACCACGGTCTGGCCGAGCTCCCGGCCCGCGATCTCGGCCAGCGAGCGGAGCTGCGCATCGGCCGAGCCGCCGGGCGGCCAGGGCACCACCAGGCGGATCGGGCGGTCCGGGTAGCGGCCCTGCGCCAGGGCGGGCCGGGCGAGCCCGGCGGCGGCGAGCGCGAGCAGCAGCGGGCGACGGCGAAGCGATGGACGCATGCGGCATTCCTTTCTTGGGCGCCGGCACATGTGGCATCGGCGCAGGCCCGGAGGAAGCCGTCACGGCGGCGATGGAGCACCGCGCCAGGGTTGCGATCACAATTCCGTGAGACATGAATCCGTGTGCCGACTGACACAACCGCGACCCGGACGGGAGGGTAGCGTTCCGCCGCGCCCCTTCCCGGGCGCGCCAGACACGGAGAGAAACGATGGCAATCCTCATCGGCGGGCCCCTCGCCGAAAGCCTGGATGGCGACCCGCTGGGCATCGCCGAGGCCGACCTCATCCTCGGCAATGGCGGAGACGACAAGATCCGCGGCCTCGACGGCGCGGACACCCTCCTCGGGGGCGCGGGCCGGGACGCGATCTTCGGCGGCCTGCTCAACGACCTCATCCTCGGCGAGGAGGATGCGGACACCATCAACGGTGATGCCGGGAATGACAGCGCCCTCGGCGGCGCCGGCTCGGACGAGATGCTCGGCGGGGACGGCAACGACGCCCTGCTCGGCG
>CAZMCV010000352.1:0-1722 GCA_964564645.1 uncultured Acetobacteraceae bacterium | reverse complement strand
GCATGCCGTACTGCACCTGCTCGCAGAGGCGGCGGAACTCGATCTTGCCGGCGCGGAGCGAGGAGTAGTTCGCCTGGGTGAGGTCGCCCGAGACCTGGTCGTAGGTCAGGCCGGCGCCTACCGCGGCGGCCTCGAGCGCGCGTCGGGCGAAGGCGGCGTGGCTGCCGCCGCCCGAGGGGTTCACCACCTCCACACCACCCATGCCGCGGCGGTAGAGGATCATGCCGGGCTCGAAGCTCTCGACGACGCGGCCCTGCGCGTCGCGCAGCAGCCCGGCGGCGGGGCCGGTCAGCGCCTCGTCGCCCTCCTCGGTGACGACGGCGGCCAGGCACGCCTCGATCTTGGCCTTCATCAGCAGCGCCGCCTCGTAGTCGCCGAGGTCGCGCAGCCGCAGCAGCACCGGGGCGAGCCAGGAGACGTCCCGCAGCTGCCCGGGCCGGCGCTTGCGGTAGACGTGGAGCACATCACCGGCCGGGACGAAGCCGCTCGACGCACCGGCGCCGGGCAGCATCCACGCGCCGGGATGCACGCGGTGCAGCCAGTAGCCGAGCGGTGCGCCGGCGTCGCCTAGGGCGATGCCCTGGATCGTGGCAGCGCCGTCGACCAGGCCGTTGCGCGCGGTGTCGAGGTGGTCGCTCTCCAGCACCTGCAGCCGCAGGCCGACCGGGTTGGCCGGGCTCGGCTCCGCGGGGAGCAGCCGCACGAAGCACTCTCCGCTCTCGACGACGGCGCGCATCACCAGCGCCTGCAGGCCGTAGAGGTCGAGACGCGCTTCGGCGTCGCAGCCGGTGCCTTCGGCCCAGCGGCGCCAGGCGTCGGCGTGGCGCCCGTCCGGCCAGCGGGAGGTGATGCCGGCGCCGACGGCGTTGCCGGTCCAGAGGTCGACCATGCGCGCGGCGTAGGGGTCGTTGCGCACAGCGTCGCGGGCGCGCCGCGCCACGGTGGCCGCAGCGGCGCCGACCTCGGCGGTCGCGCTGCCGCCGGACGGCGCCCAGGCGGAGGCGCGCCCGTCCTGCGCCGCGGCGTAGCCGCGCAGAGCGTTCCACGCATCTCGCAGCCGACCCATCACCTGCTTCCCTCGCGGGAGAAGCTGGCGAAGGTCACGCCGGGGCGGCGCGCTGCCGAGTTTTCCGCCCCGTGCAGCACCGCCAGCGCCCGCCCGAGCTCGTCGAGCGCGCGGTACTCCACGGTCCGCCCGTCGAAGCTGACGCGCGTGGTGCCGCCCGTGTAGGCCGCCGCCAGCGCCGCCGCGCGGCCGCCCGCCGGCTGCGCCAGCGCCCAGGACAGCACCGAAGGATCGAGCCCGCCGCTCACGCCGGCGCGCCCGCCGCCTCGGCGAGGAAGGCCGCAATCGCCGCCGCCTCCTCCGCCACCGCCAGCCCCGCCGGCAGCCACGCCTCGCGCGCGCCGAGCCGGAGACGCAGCCGACCGTCCAGCGCGCGGTGCACCTCGAGCTCCGTCGTGGCCTCGTCCATCACGCCACCCCCGCGACCAGCACCGGCACGCCCGCTCCGGAGAAGGCCGCCCAGGCCAGCGCCGCCCCGTCCGGCCAGGGGTCGGCGAAGGGGCACGGCGCCTGCAGCCCGACCGGCTGGGCGCCGGCGTTCTGCGCCAGCGCCAGCGCCACCGACGGTCCGCTGACCCGGTGCGCCCCGGGCCCGAGCGCGCCCGTCGCCGTCTGCAGCGAGGGCGGGGCGGCGCCGGCGACGGTCCAGGCCTGGC
>CAZMCV010000351.1:0-1747 GCA_964564645.1 uncultured Acetobacteraceae bacterium | reverse complement strand
CGGCGCCGTGGTCCGCCGCTCCGCCTACATCGCGCCGAGCGTCGTGCTGATGCCGAGCTTCGTGAATGTCGGTGCCTATGTCGATCGCGCGACGATGGTGGACACCTGGGCCACCGTCGGCTCCTGCGCGCAGATCGGCAAGAACGTGCATCTCTCGGGCGGGGTCGGCATCGGCGGCGTGCTGGAGCCGCTGCAGGCCAACCCCGTGATCATCGAGGATGACTGCTTCATCGGCGCCCGGTCCGAGGTCGCCGAGGGCGTGGTGGTGGAGCGCGGCGCGGTGCTCTCCATGGGCGTCTTCATCGGCGCGAGCACGAAGATCATCAACCGCGCGACGGGCGAGGTGCATATGGGCCGCGTGCCGGCCTATTCCGTGGTGGTGCCGGGCAGCCTGCCGGGCCGGCCGCTGCCGGACGGCTCGCCGGGGCCGTCGCTCTACTGCGCGGTGATCGTGAAGACGGTGGACGAGCAGACGCGCTCGAAGACCTCGATCAACGAGCTGCTGCGGGACTGATCCCGCCATGCAGAACGCCGCGACCGATCCGCTGCCGCTGGCGCAGGCGCTGATCCGCTGCCCCTCCGTCACGCCGGCCGACGCCGGCGCGATGGCGGTGCTGGAGGCGGCGCTGCGGCCGCTCGGCTTCGCCTGCACGCGGCTGCGCTTCGGGGAGATCGAGAACCTCTACGCCCGCCGCGGCACGGAGGGGCCGCATTTCTGCTATGCCGGCCATACGGATGTGGTGCCGCCCGGCGCGCGCGAGGGCTGGCGGGACGACCCGTTCTCCGGCGTGGTGCGGGACGGGATGCTGTTCGGCCGCGGCGCCTGCGACATGAAGGGCTCCATCGCGGCCTTCATCGCCGGCGTGACGGACTGGATCGCGGCGAACGGGTCGAAGCCCGGCTCGATCTCGCTGCTGATCACGGGCGACGAGGAAGGTCCGGCCAGGGACGGCACGGTGCGCGTGCTGGAGTGGATGGCGGCCAACGGCCAGGTGCCCGACATGGCGCTGGTCGGCGAGCCGACCTCGCGCGTCGCCATGGGCGACATCGTGAAGGTCGGCCGCCGTGGCAGCATGACCGCCTGGATCACGCTGCTCGGAACCCAGGGCCACAGCGCCTATCCGCAGCGGGCGGACAACCCGATCCACCGCCTGGTGCGCGTGCTGCACCGGCTGACGACGACGCCGCTCGACCAGGGCAGCGAATTCTTCGAGGCCTCGACCCTGCAGGTGACCGGCTTCGATGTCGGCAATGCGGCGAACAACGTCATCCCCGCCGAGGCCCGGGCGATGATCAACATCCGCTTCAACGACCTGCACACCTCGGCCAAGCTGACGAAATACCTGCACGAGGCGCTGCGGGCGGAGGAGGCGCGCTACGAGATGCGCGTCGAGTGCTCGGGGGAGAGCTTCCTCACCGAGCCCGGCCCCTTCGTCGAGGCGCTGCGGCGGGCGGTGCGACGCAGCACGGGGATCGAGACCACGCTCGACACCGGCGGCGGCACCTCCGATGCGCGCTTCCTCGCGCGCTACTGCCCGGTGGCCGAGCTCGGCGCGGTGGGGTCCACCATGCACAAGACCGACGAATGCGTGCCGGTCGAGGAGCTTCGGTCGCTGGCCGGGCTCTACCGCGCGGTGCTGGAGGAGGTCTTCGGCTGAAGAGCCGGCCTCGGATACGGATCCGCGACGGGCGGGAGGCCTCTGCGCCACGGGGCGCAGCCGGGCGCCATGGGGCGCACGCCGCCGGC
>CAZMCV010000350.1:0-1761 GCA_964564645.1 uncultured Acetobacteraceae bacterium | reverse complement strand
CGCACGGACCGCGCTGCCGCACGACGAAGAGCAGACAGAGAGGAGGGGTCGCCGTGTACGGCGACGGGACAATACCTTCTCCCCGGCCTTGCCTTGCCTGCCGCACCAGGGGCGACGTCATCCACCCGATCGCCGCGCCGCCAGCCAGACCGTGCGCCCGCCGCAGGACGGGTCCTCCGCCTGGTGCGCGACCACCGCGAAGCCATGCGCCGCGAGGCAGGCGCGGTAGGCGCCGGGGTCGAGGCTGGCATGGAACAGCGCCTCGCCCCGGTAGCGCCCGATCGCCACGCCATGGGCGGGGCCGGAGGTGAACAGCAGCGCCGCCCCCGGGGCCGCATGCGCGGCGAAGACCGCGAACATGCCGGCCTGCGACGCATGGTCGAGATGGAAGAAGCTGTCCCAGGCCAGGATCCCGCCGAAGCGGCGGCCGAGCGCCAGGAAGCGCATATCCGCCAGCACCGCCTCCTGCCCCGGCAGACGCTCCGCCCGGATCGCCAGCATGGCGGGCGCGGCATCGACCCCGGTCACCGGATGCCCACGATCCGCCAGGAAGCGCCCGATCGGCTCGCCGGTCCCGCAGCCGAGATCGAGCAGCGCCGCCCCGGGCGCGACCCGCGCGAGGAAGCGCTCCAGCCAGGCGCGCTCGACCAGCGCCGTGCCGCGATCCGCGGCCCAGGCCCGGGCATGGCGGTCATAGAGCCCGATGATCGCCGCCGCCGCCTCGTCCTCCTCCATGCGCCCTCCCGCGCGGAAGCTAGCGGCGCCGCGCGCCCGGTCCCAGGGCCCGGGACGCGGGCGGCGCGCCGGGGATCGGATGGACGTGCGACGCGCCGCGCGTTATGTCCAGCCACATACAACGTCCTGCGGAGACCCGGGATGCGCCGCCGTCCCTGCCTCGCGGCGATCGCCGGCGTCGCCCTCGGCTCCGGCGCCATCGGCGCAGCGCCCGCGCGGGAGGCCGTCACCGTCTTCGCCGCCGCCAGCCTGACCGACGCGCTGCGCGATCTCGGCCGGCAATGGGCGGCGCGGGGCAACCCGGCGCCGCGCCTCTCCTTCGCCGCCTCCTCGGCCCTGGCGCGCCAGATCGAGCAGGGCGCGCCGGCCGACCTGTTCCTCTCGGCCGACGCGGCCTGGGCGGACCACCTGCAGGAGCGGCGCCTCCTGGTCGATGCCACGCGCCAGGCGCGGCTCGGCAATGCCCTGGTGCTGATCGCGCCCGCCGATGCGGCGCGGCCGGTCGCGCTGGCGCCCGGCATCGACCTCGCGGCGCTGCTCGGGCCGGGGGGGCGGATGGCCACCGGCGATCCCGCGCATGTCCCGGCCGGGCGCTATGCGCGGGCGGCGCTGACCTGGCTCGGGCAATGGGACGCGATCGCGCCGCGGCTGGCGCGCGCCGACAATGTCCGCGCCGCCCTGCTGCTGGTCGAGCGCGGCGAGGCCCGCCTCGGGATCGTCTATGCGACCGATGCCCTGGCCAGCCAGGGGGTGCGGGTGGTCGGCACGTTCCCGGCCGGAAGCCACGCGCCGATCACCTATCCCTTCGCCGTGACCCGACGCGCCGGGGACGATCCCGAGGCCCATGCGCTGCTGGCCTTCCTGCTGGGCGCCGAGGCGGCGCCGACCTGGCGGCGCCTCGGCTTCGTGCTCGCGTGGTGAGCGCCTGGCTCGGCCCGGAGGAATGGCAGGCGGTCCGCCTCAGCCTCGAGGTCGCGACCCGTTCGGTGATGCTCTCGCTGCTGCCGGCCATCGCCATCGCCTGGG
>CAZMCV010000349.1:0-1767 GCA_964564645.1 uncultured Acetobacteraceae bacterium | reverse complement strand
ACGCCGAAGCAGAGGAAGTCGGACAGGCTGTCGAACTCCGCCCCGAACCGGCTGGTCCCCTTCAGCAGCCGCGCGATCCGCCCGTCGAGGCCATCGATCGCGCCGGCGATCACGACCAGCACCGCCGCCTGTTCCCACCGCGCATCCAGCGCGAAGCGGATCGCCGTCAGCCCGCAGCACAGGCCCAGCATGGTCAGGATGTTCGGGATCAGCCGGTTGAAGGAGGGGCCGCTGTAGCGCGGCCGGGTCCGCGGGCGCAGCCGCCGGAGGCGCCGGCGCAGCGAGGCGCCGCCCTGCAGGCCGCTCAAGTGCCCGGCTCCCCGGCGCGGAGCGAGGCGATGACCGTCTCCCCGCCGATCATGGTCTGGCCCTCGGCCACCAGCGGCCGCACGCCCTCGGGCAGGTAGAGATCGGTGCGGCTGCCGAAGCGGATGATGCCGAAGCGCTCGCCGGCGCGGACCGCGTCCCCCTCCCGGATGTCGCACAGGATGCGCCGCGCGATCAGCCCGGCGATCTGCACCACCGCCAGGCTCCGCCCGTCCGGCAGCGCCAGGGCGATGGCGTTGCGCTCATTGTCGTCGCTCGCCTTGTCGAGGCTGGCATTGAGGAAGGCGCCATGGCGGTAGGCGATGCGCAGCACGGTGCCGTCCGCCGGCACGCGGTTCACATGCACGTCAAGGACCGACAGGAAGATCGCCACGCGCCAGCGCGGCGCCGGGCCGAGGCCGAGCTCCCCGGGCGGCACCGCCTGCATCACCGAGACGACCTTGCCATCCGCCGGCGCCAGCACGAGGCCCGGCCGGCCGGGCGGCACGCGCGCCGGGTCGCGGAAGAACAGCAGGCAGAACAGGGTGAAGAGGAAGGCGGGCCAGAACACCCAGGCCCCGAGGAGGAGCCCGCCCAGCACCGCCACCGCGGCCCCGCCGAGAAGGAATGGCCGGCCCGCCGGGTGCGGCGGGGCGAGCACCAGCCGCAGGCTGCGTCCGATCGTCATCGGGCGGTTTATGGTGCGTTCACCGGGGCGCGGCAATCTCCGGTCGCGCCCTCCGGACACCGGAGACCACCATGTGGCCCGCGCGGGCGCGCCGGCATCCCCGCGGGTCCCCGGATCCGCCCGACCGTCGAGCGAGTGCAGCCCGCCATGTCCGATCTGAGCCTAGGCCCCTTCGTTGTCTCCCCCGAGGGGACGCTGCTGCCGCGGCCCGACCTGTCGCGGCGGCCTTCGCTGCGCTTCGCCTGGCGTGGCCGGCCCTGCGAGGCCGGGGTGGAGGCGGGCAGCGTCACCCTGACGGCCATCGCCGGCCGGATCCCCTCGACCGCCGAGCCCGGGGCGGACCGGCGCGGCGCGCTGTCCGGGGTGGCGCAGCTGCCCGCCGACCTGCCGGAAGGCTGGCGGCTCCGCCTGACGCCCGACCACCGGGTGCGGCTGGAGACGGAATCCGCCCTCCTCACCCCTCCCACCGCGGTCCGGCTAGTGGCGGAGATGGTGCGCTTCGTCCTCGCCCTCGACCCCTGCCTCGACCGGCTGGAGGTGGCGGGGACCACGAGCGCCGGCCTGCCCGAGGCCCCCCGCCCGCACTGATCCGCCGGCGCGGAGGCCGGCCCGGCGGGGGCGCGGCCGTCAGGCGCCGCGCAGCAGCAGCCAGGCGAGCAGCAGCGGCGCCCCCCCCGCGATCGCCCAGGCCAGCCCGGTCGCCGCCACCCCGCCGCCGCCCGGCGAGGCCGCCAGCGACGGCCCGAGCCAGAGGGCGGCGACCGGCGCCGCGC
>CAZMCV010000348.1:0-1787 GCA_964564645.1 uncultured Acetobacteraceae bacterium | reverse complement strand
ATGCGCCGGCGCCTCGTCGCCGGGCCGCGCCGCCTGGTCCGCGCCGGGCCGCGACGTCTCGTCCCGGCCCCCTGCTTCCTTCGCCGCCTGGTCGTCACCCGGGCGGATCGCCTCCTTCGCCCGGTCCGCGACGGCCTCGGCCGCCCCGCGCACGGCTTCCCGCGCCCGGTGCGCGGCATCGCCGACGGCCGTGCGCGCGCCCTCGGCCGCGTCCCCGACGCTCTCGCGCGCCTGGCGCGAGGCATCCCCGGCCGCCCCGCCGAGCTGCGACGACGCCCCCTCGGCGCCGCCGAGATGCTCGCGGGCGGCCGATTTCGCCGTGTCATAGCCTTCGGCGGCCAGGTCGGACGCGCGGTCGGCCAGGCGGTCGCGCGTGTCGCCCATCAGGCGGTTCTCGGTGCGGGTCACCGGCAGCAGGGCGCCGACCGCGGCGCCGACGGCCAGCCCGATCACCCCGACCAGCAGCGGCTGGTCGCGCACGATCCGGCCGAAGACGCCGCCTTCCGATCCGTCGTCCATGTCCCAGGCCACGGAGCGCGCCGCGCCGCCCAGCGACCGCCCGGCGGAGGCGACGCCGCCGGCGACCGCCCCGGCGGCGTCCGAGACCCGCCGGCCGGCGGCCGTGGCGGCATCACCGACCGCCGCGGCGGCCGAGCCCGCCGTCTCCGTGGCGGAGCGATAGGCGGCATCCGCGCCGTCGCGCACGCTGGCATAGGCGGATCCGGCGCCCTGGCGCAGGGTATCGGCGGTGGACCCGGCGCCTTCCCCCGCCTGGCCTTGCCCCGCCGCGCCATGGACGGGGCGCAAGGGCTCGACGCCGCCCCTGGTGGTGGGATAGGCGGACCCGCCGGCCAGGTCGCCCCCGAGCGGGGTGCGCGGGCGGCCGGGCCCGCCATCGGGCGCCGCGTCGCGCCAGGCCTTCCCCGCCTCGTCCGGGTCCTGGCGCCCGCCGCCGGCGAGCGCCAGCCAGCCGATGCCGGCGCCGATCAGCACCACCGGCAGCGGGTTGTCGCGCAGCGCACGGCCGAGGTTGCGCGTGAAATCGGCGCCGCCGGAGCTGCGCAGCCAGTCCACCGTGTCGTCGAACAGGCGGTTGGGCGAGGCGCGCTCGCGCAGCGCCTCGAGCGTGGTCTCGACCCCGGCCCGGGTGCGCTCGACCTCGCGCTCGATCTCGGCGGCCGATCCTTCGCCGGGCGCCGTGCCGGTCCCGCGGCCCCGGTCGGTGGTCGCGCTGCTGCCGCTCATCGAATCTGCTCCCTGGCGACCCGGGCGTCGCGCGAGACCTGCTCGGCCGTGCGCTCGGGCATGAGGTTGGAACCCTTGAGCTGCGAGACGCCGCCGCGCAGCAGGACGAAGCCGAACAGCGTGAAGGCCACGCCGACGATCAGCATCGACCAGCCCGCGCCGAGGCCGGTCCAGGTGGCGATCCCCGCGGCGAGGGCGAGCAGCAGCACCACCGTCGAGGCGAGCAGCAGGGCCGCGCCCGCCCCGATCGGCAGGACCGCCGCGCTGGTATGGGTCAGCTTCTCGCCCATCTCGGCCCGGGCGAGGCGGATCTCCTGGCGGAACAGCGTCGAGATCTGGCCGACGAGGTTCGCCAGCAGCTCGGGAACGGAGGAGCGTCCGTTCTCCTGCGTGTCGGGGTGGCGTGGGGTGTTGAGGTCCGCTGGCATCGGTCTGGCCCTCCTATCGGGATCCGGCTTGGTTCGGGCCGCCGCCCTGCCGGGCCGCCGCGCCACCGAGCGTGGCCGCGGCCATGGTGGCCGGCAGGCGTTGCGGCAGGATTG
>CAZMCV010000347.1:0-1796 GCA_964564645.1 uncultured Acetobacteraceae bacterium | reverse complement strand
TCTGCTACCGCCGCCACGGCCACAACGAGAGCGACGAGCCGGCCTTCACCCAGCCGATCATGTACGGCCGGATCAAGGAGATGAAGACGACGCGCACGCTCTACGCCGCGCGGCTGGCGGCGGAGGGTTCGGTGCCGGCCGAGGCGTCGAAGGCGATCCTCGACGATTTCGTCGCGACGCTCGAGGCCGCGCACCAGGCGGCGATGAGCTTCAAGCCGAACAAGGCCGACTGGCTGGAAGGCCATTGGAGCGGGCTGCGCGCGGTGGGCTCGACCGACGATGTCGAGCAGCTGCACGCGACGGCGGTGCCGCTCGAGACCCTGCGCGAGATCGGCGGCGCGCTGACCCGCGTGCCCGACGGCTTCGCGGTGAACCCGAAGATCCTGCGCCAGCTCGAGGCGAAGGCGCAGGCCATCGCCTCCGGCGAGGGCATCGACTGGGCGACGGGCGAGGCGCTGGCCTTCGGCACCTTGCTGCTCGAAGGGCACCGCGTGCGGCTCTCGGGCGAGGATGTGCAGCGCGGCACCTTCAGCCAGCGCCACGCCGTCCTCGTCGACCAGGGCAACCAGGCGGAATACGTGCCGCTGAACAACATCCGCCCCGGGCAGCCGCGCTTCGAGGCGTTCAACTCGCTGCTGAGCGAGTTCGGGGTGCTCGGCTTCGAGTACGGCTACTCGCTCGCCGATCCGCACACGCTGGTGCTGTGGGAGGGGCAGTTCGGCGATTTCGCCAATGGCGCGCAGGTGATCATCGACCAGTTCATCGCCAGCGCGGAGACGAAGTGGCTGCGCATGTCGGGGCTGGTGATGCTGCTGCCGCATGGCCATGAGGGGCAGGGGCCGGAGCATTCCTCGGCGCGGCCGGAGCGCTACCTCCAGCTCTGCGCCGAGCGGAACATGCGGGTCTGCAACCTGACCACGCCGGCCAACTACTTCCACGCGCTGCGCCGCCAGCTGAAGGCGAACTATCGCAAGCCGCTGGTGCAGATGACGCCGAAATCCCTGCTGCGCCACAAGCTCGCCGTCAGCAGCCTGGCCGAATTCGGCCCCGGCAGCGGCTTCCACTACGTGATCCCGGAGGTCGATGCGATCGCGCCGGAGGAGGCGGTGAAGCGCGTCGTCCTCTGCACCGGCAAGGTCTACTACGACCTGCTGGCGGAGCGGCGCGACAAGGGCGTGAAGGACGTGGCGATCATCCGCGTCGAGCAGCTGCACCCCTTCCCGAAGACCAGCCTGGCCAACGCGCTGGCCCCCTACCGCAACGCGGAGGTGGTGTGGTGCCAGGAGGAGCCGGAGAACCAGGGCGCGTGGACCTACATGGACCGGCGGCTGGAGAGGGTGCTGGACGGCCTCGGGATCGCGGCCAGGCGCCCGAACTACGTCGGGCGCGAGGAAGCGGCGAGCCCGGCCACCGGCCTCGCCAAGGTCCATGCGGCGCAACAGGAAAAGCTGGTGCGCCAGGCCCTCGGCCTCTGAGCACCCTGGGAAGGCGATAGAACGATGGCGACCGAGATCCTGGTGCCCACCCTGGGCGAGAGCGTGTCCAGCGCGACGGTGGCGCGCTGGCTGAAGAAGGCCGGCGAGGCGGTGGCGGCCGATGAGCCGCTGGTCGAGCTGGAGACCGACAAGGTGACGGTGGAGGTGAACGCGCCCTCCGCCGGAATCATCGAATCCATCGCGGCCGATGAGGGGGCGGAGGTCGCGCCCGGCGCCGTGCTCGGCCTGATCGGCGCCGCCGGCGCGGCCGCCGCCGCGCCCCCGCCCGCGACGAAGCCGGCATCGGCCGCCCCCGCCGCC
>CAZMCV010000346.1:0-1851 GCA_964564645.1 uncultured Acetobacteraceae bacterium | reverse complement strand
ACCGGCCGCGCGACGACCGGCCGCGCGAGGGCGGCGGCGGAAGGGGCCCCGGTGGCGAGCAGGCCGGACGCGAGCATGAGGGTGGCCGCGGGCCGCGGCGCGAGGGCGGCGACCCGTCGCGCCCGCCGCATCGGGGTGATCGTCCGCGCCATCCGCAGCATGGCCAGGGCGGCGGCGAGCGCCGCGGCGACCGTCCCGCCGGGGGTGGGCCGAAGCATGGGCCGGGCGGCGGTGGGCGCGACAACCGCCCGCCCAACCCGGACTCGCCCTTCGCCATCCTGGCGACCCTGAAGCTGCGCTGAGAGCTTGCGGAAGAATGCCCGTCGGCGGCGAATCTGGAGAGAAATCCCCAATGATTCCAATGGGCCTTCTTTCGCAACGTCGACTTCCCCACGGGCTCTGAGGCGCGGGGCGCGCGACGGGGCCATGCCGGACGGGATCCGCTGACCGCATGGCGGAGGCCGGCGAGGACCGCGACTGGCAGCGCCTCGATTCCTGGCTCTGGTGCGCCCGCCTGGCCAAGACCCGCTCCGCCTGCGCCCGCCTGGTCGAGGAGGGCGCCTTCCGCATCAACCGCCAGCCGACCGACAAGCCGCATGCGCGGCTGCGCCCCGGCGACGTGCTGACCTTCGCGGCAGGCCCGCGCGGGGAGGTCCGGGTCTGGCGGGTGCTCGCGCTCGGCGCGCGCCGGGGCCCCCCGGCCGAGGCGCGGGGCCTCTACGAGGATCTCGCCGCCGGGTTGCCATGACCGTGCCGCGGGTCTCCCGCCCGGTGCTTGCGCATGGTCTCAAGCCGGTCCACCTCTAGCCCGTCGCCCGCCGGGGGCGGACTGCGCGAGGGCCCCGCACGTGACCTACGTCGTCACCGAAAACTGCATCAAGTGCAAATACATGGACTGCGTCGAGGTCTGTCCGGTGGACTGCTTCTACGTCGGCGAGAACATGCTGGTGATCCACCCCGACGAGTGCATCGATTGCGGCGTCTGCGAGCCCGAATGCCCGGCCGAGGCGATCCTTCCCGACAGCGACGACCGGGCGACCGATTGGGTCGAGCTGAACCGCAGCTATTCGACGCAATGGCCCAACATCACGCGCAAGGGCGAAGCGCCGGCCGATGCCGATGCGTGGAAGGACAAGCCGGGGAAGAAGGAGCTGTTCAGCCCCGAGCCCGGGAAACCCTGAGGCGGGGCATCCCCCTTCCGCCCGGGCCCGGGCGGTCTCCTTCGGCGAGCCGGAACCCGTGCTTCCGCGCGCGGCGTCTCGCCGCGTGGGAATTCGCCCGGCGGTCGTCGCCGCCGGTGACACGGATGCTATTGAATGGTATAGGGATCCGGCGGCACGTCCGCACGGGGCGGTCTGGTGATGGCTGTGGGAGATCCCATATTGTCGACAGTGGGCAGCCAAGCACCACCGGGCCGCCGGCGTTCCGTCCGGGCCGCACCGGTCGGGCTGGAGGCGATGGGCACAGGATCGCGGGACGGGCGCCAGGCGCTGACGGACCGTGGGTCGGGCCACAGGTGAGAATGGTTCCGCGATGAAGGCACCCCCTCGCGGCAGGAGCGCGTCGGGTACGCGCCCCCAGGCGGGTAAATCTCCGGCACGAAAGTCCTTGGCAGGAAAGTCCTTGGCAGGAAAATCTCCCGCGGGCAAATCCGTGGTGGCGAAGACGCCCAGGCCGGCCGCCCAGCCAAAGGCGGTCGCGGCGCCGCGACGCGCGGCGGCGGCCAGCACGGCCGCCAAGCCGAAGACCGCCAAGGCACCCGCCGCCGCCACCAGGACGCCCGGCACGGGCCGGAAGGCACCCATCGGCGCCGCGGCGCCCCCCGCCGTGGCGACCCCCGCCGCGCCGGCC
>CAZMCV010000345.1:0-1864 GCA_964564645.1 uncultured Acetobacteraceae bacterium | reverse complement strand
AGACGTAGAGCCACCATTTCGGCAGCGGCGTGTTCAGCTCCTTCAGCCCGTCCCATTCATGGCCGGTGGTGTCGGTGCCCGTCAGGGCGTCCTTCTCGACCTTGGTCGGCATCGTCAGAGGCTCCCGTGACCGGTGGCGCCGCCGGCGCGCGGATCCCGCTCGTCCTGGAACGGGATCTCGCCGGCGCGCTCGTACTCCTTCCTCTTCGACGGGCGCATGACCCAGACGACCATGCCGACGAAGAGCAGGAAGAACCACACGACCCAGAGCGCGCGGAGCGTGGGGTAGATGGAGGCAAGCCAGTCCATCATGGCGCGGCCCTCCCTATTGCTGCCGCAGCTGCTCGGGCGTCACGTCGCGGAACTGCACGAGCGTGCCGAGCATCTGCAGATAGGCGACGAGCGCGTCCATCTCGGTGACCGTGCCCGGGTCGCCGTCGAAGGCGGCCTGGCGGGCGCGGGCGTAGCGCGCGTTGAAGCCGGCGGCGTCCGCATCCGGCCGCGCCTGGGCGGCCAGGTCGGCGAGCGCGTTCTGCACCATCTCCTCGGAATAGGGCGTGCCGAGCGCGCGCTGCGCCTTCAGCTTCGCCACGATGCCGCTGGTGTCGAGCGGACGGTCGAGGAAGGCGTAGGGCGGCATGATGCTCTCCGGCACCAGCGCGCGCGGGCTGCGCAGATGCGCCGCCTGCCAGTCGTCGGAATACTTGCCGCCGAGCCGCGCCAGGTCCGGCCCCGTGCGCTTCGAGCCCCACTGGAAGGGGTGGTCGTACATGCTCTCGGCGGCGAGGCTGTAGGGGCCGTAGCGCTCCAGCTCGTCGCGGAAGGGCCTGACCATCTGGCTGTGGCAGGTGTAGCAGCCCTCGCGGACATAGATGTCGCGCCCGGCGAGCTCGAGCGGGGTGTAGGGGCGCACCCCCGCCACCCGCTCGATCGTCGTCTCGACGGCGAAGAGCGGCACGATCTGCACCAGCCCGCCGATGGAGACCGTGATGAGCGTGAGCACGCCCATCAGGATCAGGTTGCGCTCGATGACGCCGTGGTCGCGGAGCCAGCGGAACATCGCCCGGCCCTCCCTATTCGGCCGCCGCGGCGGCGAGGCCCGGGGCGGGCGCCATCGCCGGCGCCTCCTCGATGCTCGGCTGCGCGCGGACGGTCATGATGAGGTTGTAGACCATGATCAGGGCGCCGCTGAGGTACAGCAGCCCGCCCAGGAACCGGATGACGTAGTAGGGGTGCATCGCGGCGACGGTCTCGATGAAGCTGTACTGCAGGAAGCCGAGCTCGTCATAGGCGCGCCACATCAGCCCCTGCATGATGCCCGACACCCACATCGCGGTGATGTAGAGGACGATGCCGAGGGTCGCGACCCAGAAGTGCCAGGACACCAGCTTCTCGGAGTACAGGCGCTCGCGCCGCCACAGCGCCGGCACCAGGTAGTAGACGGCGCCGAAGGTGATGAAGCCCACCCAGCCCATCGCGCCGGAATGCACGTGGCCGATGGTCCAGTCGGTGTAGTGCGACAGGGCGTTGACCGCCTTGATCGACATCACCGGGCCTTCGAAGGTCGACATGCCGTAGAAGCCGACGGCGGTGACGGAGAAGCGCAGCGCGGGGTCGGTGCGCAGCTTGTCCCACGCGCCCGAGAGGGTCATCAGCCCGTTGATCATGCCGCCCCAGGACGGCATCCACAGCATGACCGAGAACACCATCCCCAGCGTCTGCGCCCAGTCCGGCAGCGCGGTGTAGTGCAGGTGGTGCGGGCCCGCCCAGATGTAGAGGAAGATCAGCGTCCAGAAGTGCACGATGGAGAGCCGGTAGGAGTAGACCGGCCGGTCGGCCTGCTTCGGGATGAAGTAGTACATCA
>CAZMCV010000344.1:0-1917 GCA_964564645.1 uncultured Acetobacteraceae bacterium | reverse complement strand
TGCGCCGGCCTCGACATGACCCGGCGCGACATCCAGAACGAGGCGAAGAAGACCGGCCGTCCCTGGGACATGGGCAAGGGCTTCGACCACTCGGCGCCCATGGGCCTGCTGGTGCCCGCCGCCGGCGTCGATCCCGCGCGGGGAAGGATCGCGCTCGCGGTGAATGGCCGGCCGCGCCAGGACAGCGACCTCTCGAAGCTGATCTGGTCGGTGCCCGAGGTGATCGCCAACCTCTCGCAGCTCGTCCGCCTCGCGCCGGGCGACCTCATCATGACCGGCACGCCCGAGGGGGTCGCCGCCGTCGAGCGCGGCGACCTGCTGGAGGGCTTCGTCGAAGGGGTCGGCGAGGTGCGCTGCCGGATCGTCTGAGCGTGTCGAAGGAAGGCCCGACGGTGATGATCGCGGAGAGATGTCCCCGATGACTCCCCCGGGCATTCCCGCGCGCGTTCGACCGACCGACAGCCCCTGAGCCGGACGCCGCCGCGATGGCCCCGAGACCCCGAACCGGCCCCGAGGCGGGCGGCAAGCCGAAGCCGGCCGCGCCCGCCATCGCCCGCGCCACCGCCCGGCGGGCGCTGCGCATCGCCACCTGGAACATCAACTCCGTCCGGCTCCGCCAGGGCCTGCTCGCCGACCTCGTCGCCGCGCTCGAGCCCGATGTGCTCTGCCTGCAGGAGACGAAATGCCCGGACGAGCTGTTCCCCGAGGACGCCGTCCGGGCGCTCGGCTTCGCCCATGTCGCCCGGCGCGGCATGAAGGGCTACAACGGCGTCGCCATCCTCTCGCGCCTGCCCTTCGCGCTCCGGCAGGACGACCCGGACTGGTGCGGAAAGGGCGATTGCCGGCACTTGGCGGTCGAGCTGGATGCGCCGGGCGGGCCGGTCGAGCTGCATGATTTCTACGTCCCCGCCGGCGGGGACGTCCCCGACCGCGCGGCCAACCCGAAATTCGCGCACAAGCTCGACTTCGTCGCCGAGGCCACCGCCTGGTCGGCGGCCCGCGGCCCGAAGCCGCGCAGCGTCATGGTGGGCGACCTCAACATCGCCCCCCTCGAGCACGATGTCTGGTCGCACCGGCAGCTGCTCGACGTCGTCTCCCACACCCCCGTCGAGGTCGAGGCGCTGACGGGCTGGCAGCGCGCCGGGCAGTGGCACGACGCGGTGCGGCATTTCGTGCCCGAGGACCAGAAGCTCTACACGTGGTGGTCCTACCGCGCCCGGGACTGGGAGCTGTCGGATCGCGGCCGGCGCCTCGACCATGTCTGGGTCAGCCCCGATCTCGCCGGTGCGCTCTCCCGCCAGGTCGTCCTGAAGCCCGCGCGGGGCTGGACGCAGGCCAGCGATCATGTCCCCGTGATGGTGGAGATCGGATCGTGATCCGGGGCGCGCGGCCATGCCGCCGGTCCCGGCCGCGCGGCACGAACCCCTGTTTCCCATGGCCTGCCCCTCCGCTCCCGCCGCGGCGCCGCGCCGCGCGGGGCCCGGGCAGGTCCCGGGGATGGACCCGCCGGACCGCGTCGCCCCTATCCCGGAGCGGCCGGAGCCGGCCCCTGGAAACGCCCGACCGGTGTGGATCCTCGCCCTCGACGCCTCGCTCGCCCGCTGCTCGGCCGCCCTGCTGACGGACGGGGTGGTGCGCGCGCACCGCGCCCTCGACACCGAGCGCGGGCACGCCGCCGCCTTGCCGCCGATGGTCGACGCGGTGCTGGCGGAGGCCGCAACCCGCGCGGCCGAGCTCGATGCCATCGCCGTCGGCGTGGGGCCGGGCGGGTTCACCGGCCTGCGCGCCGCGCTCGCGCTGGCCGAGGGGCTCTCGCTTGCCGCCGGCGTGCCGGCGATCGGCGTGACGACCGGCGAGGCGCTGGCGGCCGCGATCCCGCCCGCCCTGCGCGCCAGCGGCCAGGCGGTCTGGACCGTC
>CAZMCV010000343.1:0-1942 GCA_964564645.1 uncultured Acetobacteraceae bacterium | reverse complement strand
GGAGGCCTCTGCGCCACGGGGCGCAGCCGGGCGCCATGGGGCGCACGCCGCCGGCAGGCCGCCCATCCCGGTGATGCCGCAAGGCCCTGGTGGGATGCGCGCGCCGCGTCGGGCGACCGGCCCGCGCGGACACGCGGCGCAGCGTCAGGCCACGACGAAGAAGTCCGAGACGTCGAGGACGGGCGTGTTCACAAGGCTCGCGAAGCGGATGGCCGCCGCCCCGCCTGCCCCGTCCGCGTCCCAGGACAGGTTGCCGTTGGCCGCGTTGTAGACGAGCCTGGCGCCCGGCCCCACGGCGGCGGAGCCGAAGGTGATGAAGGCCGGGTCCAGCGGCCCCTCGGGCAGGATCCCACCGCCGAAGCCCGCCGACGAGATCCAGAGGATGTCCTCGCCCTTGGTAAAGTCCGCGAGCGTGTCGGCGGTCGCGAGCGGTGCCGTGAACAGGAAGACATCGGCTCCCGCGCCGCCGATCAGGCTGTCCGCTCCCGTGCCACCATCGAGGCGATCATTCCCGTCGGCGCCCGAGAGACTGTCCCGCGCCCCGTCTCCGAACAGGCTGTCATCGCCCTCCGCGCCGTTGAGCGCGTTGCTGGCCGTGTTGCCGCTGACGCCGTTGTCGAGCGCGTTGCCGGTGCCGCTGGTGGCGCTGAAGCCCGTCAGGACGAGCACCTCCAGCGCTTCGCCCAGCGTCCAGGTGATCGAGGCGAGGACGGTGTCCGCGCCTTCGCCCGCGAGCTCGGCCGGCGTGTCCAGCGTGTTGTCGACCGTGTAGACGTCGTCCCCGATGCCGCCCGTCATGGTGTCCCGGCCCAGGCCACCATTCAGGCTGTCATCGCCCTCACCGCCGTCGAGCTGATCTGCGCCATCCTCGGCCAGCAGCGTGTCGTTGCCGCCGCCGCCGACGAGGGTATCGGCGCCGGTCCCGCCGGTGAGGCGGTTGGCCGCGATGTTGCCGGCAAGGCGGTTGTTCGCGGCATTCCCCGTGCCGTCGACGGCCGCGACGCCGGTCAACTCGAGCCGCTCGAAGACCGTGGCCAAGGTCCAGGAAATGGCGGCGTGCACCGTGTCGATCCCGCCACCATCCGCCAGGACGTCGAGCGCATCGTCGACGATGAACAGGTCGTTGCCCGAGCCACCGCTCAGGCTGTCCGCTCCCGACCCGCCATCGAGGGTGTCGTCCCCCGAAGCGCCCGCCAGAGTGTCGCGCGCCGCCGCGCCGGCCAGGCTGTCATTCCCGTCGAGGCCCTTCAGCGTGTTGTCACGCCCATTGCCCTCGATGACGTTGGCAAGCGTGTTCCCGGTGCCGGCGACCGCGATGGTCCCGATGAGCACGAGCGACTCGAAGGCAGCGGCCAGCGTGAGGTTGCGTGAGGAAACGACCGTGTCGAGGCCCTCGTCAGGAAGCTCCACGACAAGGTCGGTGAGGGCATCGACGGTGTAGAGATCGTCCCCGACGCCACCCGCCATGGTGTCCGTGCCGGCGCCGCCATCGAGTGAGTCGTTGCCGTCGCCGCCCTCCAGGCTGTCATTGCCGTCGTTGCCGATCAGGTGATCAGCCGCGCCGAGGCCGAGCAGCGTGTCGTCGCCGGCGAGCCCGTCGATCGTCTCGGCCAGGGCCGTGCCGGTCAGGCTGTCGGGCCCAGGGGTTGGCGCCGGCGGCGGGCCGAGGAGGTCGTCGGCGGCGACATCGCCATCGGCGAAGCGGAAGACCTCGATGCCGGTGGCGGTGTCGGAGCCACCAGGGGCGCCTGCGCGCAGGTCGAGCAAGGTGAAGCCGCCACCGGGCAGCGTTGCGGCCAGATAATCGGCGCGCAGCCCGTCGAAGATGGCGACATCCGCCGTGCCTTCGCCACCATCGAGCCCATCGTCGCCGGCGCCGCCGTCGAGGGAATCCTGGCCCTCGCCGCCCGCGAGGCTGTCATTGCCGTCGCCGCCGGCCAGG
>CAZMCV010000342.1:0-1964 GCA_964564645.1 uncultured Acetobacteraceae bacterium | reverse complement strand
GGTCAGGGCAGCCGCAGCAGCCACAGCCGCACCGTCGCCTGCGCCGCCACCCAGCCGATCGCCGCCGCGAGCGGCGGCAGCAGCGCCAGCCCCGCCCAGGGCAGCCTGGCCCAGGGCAGGTCGCCGAGCCCCTCCGCCGGCGCCCGCCCGACCAGCGGCGCGGCGAGGTCGGCGAAGAGCCCGAGCACCGGCACCGCCAGCAAGGTCCCGGCGACCGCCCCCGCGCCCACCAGCAGCCCCGCCCGCCCGGCGAAGCGACCCGCGATGTCGCCATCCGTGGCGCCCAGGTCGTGCAGGATCGCGATCGCCTCCCGCCGCGCCGCGATCCCGGAACGCACCGCGACCGCGACCACCGCCGCCGCCAGCGCGCCCACCAGCAGCAGGGCGGCGAGCGCGACCGCCTGGAGGCTGCGCGCCAGCGCCACCAGCCGCGCCACCCAGACGCCATGCGCCTCGACCGCCACGCCGGGGCCGGCGGCGGCGGCGATGCGCGCGGCCAGCGCCTCCGGCGCCACCGGCAGGCGATGGAGGCGAAGCTCGATCAGCACCGGCAGGGTCAGGCCGGCGGTCACCTCGGCCTCGCCGATCCAGGGGCGCAGCAACCCGGCGAGCCGGGCCGGATCGATCAACCGCGCCTCGGCCACCTCCGGCAGGGCGGTGATGGCGGCGGCGGCGGCCTCGGCCCGTTCGGGCGGCGTGCCGGGGGGAAGCTGGACGGTGACCGAGGCCGCCGCCCCCGCCTGCCAGCGGGCGGCCAGCGCGGCCGCCCCATCCGCCCCGGCCAGCGCCAGCGCCCCGAGCAGCACCATCGCCCCGACCAGGGCCGGCAGCAGCCGGTCCGCCATCACCCGCCGCAGGCCGAGCGGGTCGCGCCCGCGGCTGCGGCGCAGCGGGGCGGCGGCGGTGCCGGGGATGGCGGAGCCCTCAGTCATCCGCGCCCTCCTCCTCCACCAGCCGCCCGGCGGCGAGCCGCAGCGCCGGGGCGGGGAAGGCCTCGACCAGCGCCTCCGCATGGGTCGCCACGACGACGGTGGTGCCCAGGCGGTGCATCTCCCGCAGCAGCGCGATCACCCGCCTGGCCTGGGCGGCGTCGAGGTTGCCGGTCGGCTCGTCGGCCACCAGCAGGGCGGGGCGGATGATCACGGCGCGGGCGATCGCCAGGCGCTGCTGCTCGCCACCCGAGAGGGTCGCGGGCAGCGCCTCCGCCCGGCGCTCGAGCCCGACCCAGCGCAGGATCTCCGTCACATCGGCCCGCACCTGGCGTTCCTGCCGCCCGGCGATGCGCAGCGGCAGGGCGACATTGTCGAAGGCCGAGAGGTGCGGCAGCAGCCGGAAATCCTGGTGCACCACGCCGATCCGGCGCCGCAGCCGCGGCAGGGCGGCGCGGCGCGCGGCGCCGACCCGCAGCCCCAGCACCTCGACCTCGCCCCGCGTCGGGCGCAGCGCCAGGTGCATCAGCCGCAGCAGCGAGGATTTCCCCGCCCCCGAAGGGCCGAGCAGCCAGCGGAAGGCGCCGTCCGGCAGGGTGAAGCTGATGTCGCGCAGCACCTCGGGCGCGCCGGCGGCCTCGCCGTCCGGCTCCCGCCCCCCTTGCGTGGCATAGCGCAGCCCGACCCGGTTGAAGCGCACCATCGCCGCGGACAATGCCCCCGGCGGCGCCCCGCGCCAACGGATTCGCGCGCCGCGGCGCCCCGGCCGGGTGGCGGAAGCGGGGCCTCGCCTTGTCGGCCGCCCGAGGGCCGCGCATTCTGCCCGCCACGATGCGCGTGACCTGCCCTGCCTGCACGGCCAGCTACGAGGTGCCGGACCGGATGATCGGGCCGGAGGGGCGGCGCCTGCGCTGCGCCAAATGCGGCGAGCAATGGACCGCGCGGCGGGAGGGCGCCCCGGCGGGCCCCGAAGCGGCCCTGCCGCCCGCGCCCCAGG
Organism: uncultured Acetobacteraceae bacterium; assembly: GCA_964564645.1. GTDB lineage: Bacteria > Pseudomonadota > Alphaproteobacteria > Acetobacterales > Acetobacteraceae > CAZMCV01. The sequence goes on along the minus strand of CAZMCV010000342.1, from coordinate 38 downwards.
CGGCCGCCCCCGCGACGCCCTTCCCCGCCCCGCCCGCC
>CAZMCV010000341.1:0-2030 GCA_964564645.1 uncultured Acetobacteraceae bacterium | reverse complement strand
GTGGTGGGGGTTGCCGTGGCTGGCCACCTGGGCCCCGCGCACCCGCGCCCCCCCCCCCCCCGCCCCCCGCCGCCCCCCCCGGGGGGCCCCCGGGGGGGGGGGCGGGGCGGGGGCAGGGCCGCCGGGTGCGGCGGCGCGCGGCGCTGGCGGGGGTGCTGCGGCCTCCGCGGCGGCGGGTGGCGGTGCCGCGAGCTCGACCGCCGCGGCGCCGATCGCGGGTCCCTCGGCGGCGGCGAGCAGCACCGCCCGGTGCATGGCGTTCTCGAGCTCGCGCACATTGCCCGGCCAGGGGTGGCGCTGCAGCAGGGCGAGCGCATCGGGCGCGAGCGGGCGCTCCGGCAGGCCGTTCGCCGCGGCGAAGCGGCGGGCGAAATGCTGCGCCAGCATGGTGATGTCCGCCGGCCGCTCGCGCAGCGGCGGGATCCGCAGCGTGACGACGTTGAGGCGGAAATACAGATCCTCGCGGAACCGCCCGGCGCGGACCTCGGCGGCCAGGTCGCGGTTGGTCGCGGCCAGCAGCCGGACATCGACCTTGACCGGATGGGTGCCGCCGAGCCGGTCCACCTCCCGCTCCTGGATGACGCGCAGCAGCTTGGCCTGCAGGCGCGGGTCCATCTCGCCGATCTCGTCGAGCAGGATGGTGCCGCCCTCGGCCTGCTCGAACCGCCCCTTGCGCGCGGCGACCGCGCCGCTGAAGGCGCCTTTCTCATGGCCGAACAGCTCGCTCTCGAGCAGGCTCTCGGGCAGGGCCGCGCAGTTCAGCGCGACGAAGGGGCCGCGGGCGCGGCGGGAGGTGCCGTGGATGTGGCGCGCCAGCACCTCCTTGCCCGTGCCGCTCTCGCCGGTGATGAGGATGCTGACCTCGGCGCGGGCGAGCTGCGTCGCGCGCTCGAGCAGGGAGGTCATCGCCGGGTCGCGGTGGATCGGCGCCTCCGGCTCCCCGGCGACGGCGGCGAGCATGGCCGCGATCAGCTCGGGCTCGGGCGGCAGCGGCAGGAACTCCTTCGCGCCCGCGCGGATGGCGCGCACCGCGGCGGCGGCGTCGGCGTTGCGGCCGCAGGCGATCACCGGGCAGGCGATCCGCTCCTCGGCCATCCGCTCGAGCAGCCAGACCAGGTCATGCGCCAGGTCGCAGAGGACGAGGTCCGCACCCTCCGCGCGCAGCCGCGCCAGGCCGGCCGCCACCCCCTCCGCCTGGCCGAGCCGCGCGCCGCGCGCAGTGGCGATGCGCGCGGCCTGGCCGAGCTCCGCCTCCAGCGCGCCGATGATCAGCACCCTCGTCATGCCGCCGTCCTTCCTCCGCGCCCCGCCCGGCCCCGTCAGCCGACGCGCTCGGCCTTCACGATCTCGGTCATGGTGACGCCGAGGCGGTTGTCCTCGACCATCACCACCTCCCCGCGCGCGACCAGGCGGTTGTTCACGTAGATGTCGACCGCCTCGCCGAGCTTGCGGTCGAGCTCGACCACCGCGCCGCGGCCGAGCTTGAGCAGCTGGCTGACCTGCATCGTCGCGCGGCCGAGCACCGCGCTGACCTGCACGGGGATGTCGTAGACCGCCTCCATCTCCCGCGCGGCCGTGCTGCCCTGCGGCCGCACCGCCGGCGGCGTCCCCGCCGCCGCGGCGGCGTCGTGGTCCACTGCCTCGAATTCATCGACCATGCCTCATCCCCCTTCGAGACCCAGCGAAACCGGCGCCTCGCCGAAACCGAGCGCCGTCAGAACCTCCCGCATCGCCCGCCGCCGCGCCTCGAGCGAGGCGAAGGCGAAGCCGCCGCGGTGCCACTCCGCCCGCGCATCGCCCCGCGGCAGGGCCGCATCCTCGCGCACCTCCACGCGCGGATCGCCGATGCGCGCCGCGCAGGCCTCGGCGAAGCCGGGTGCGACGGCGAGGCGGACGGGGCGCGCCGCGTGCTCGAGGACCGGGCCGATCGCCGCGACCAGCGCGGCTGCGGTCTCGGGCGTCCGCTCCGCCGCCGCCCTTGCCCTTGTCAGTCTGGAGGTTTTCGATGATCAGGTGATTGGCGATCGGGC
>CAZMCV010000340.1:0-2037 GCA_964564645.1 uncultured Acetobacteraceae bacterium | reverse complement strand
GCCGTGGCTGCTGCGCGGGGTGGCGCTGGCGCAGGCGGCGGCGCTGGCGCTGGCCGTGATGGCGCTGCTGCGGCCGGAGGCCGCGCCGCCGCCGCAGGAATACACCACCCTGACCGCGCCCGGGCCGGCCGGCGCCGCGCCGCGCATCGCCGTGCTGGTCGCCGGGACGACGACGGAGGCGGCGCTGCGGGCCCGGCTGCTCGGCCTCGGCCTGCGCATCGTGGGCGGCCCCGACCCGGCCGGGCGCTACGACCTGGCCCCGGCGGATGCCGCGCTCGGCGCCTGGCCGGCGCCGCTGCTGGCCGCCATCGCGGCAGCGCCGGAATGGCGCCCGGCCGAGGCACCGGCGCGATGACCCGGACCCTGGGGCAGGCCGCGTCCGGATGGCGCCCTGCCCTGGCGCTGCTGCTGATCCTGGCCGGCTGCGCCGCGCCCGCCCCCACCCCCGCGCCCGGCCTGCCGATGGCGGGCGAGACGGCGGATCCGGAGCGCGACCTGCTGGTCACGGTCCTGCCCGGGCCGACGCCGCCGGCGGCGCTGTTCCGCGGGCTCGCGGCCGAATACGGGATGGAGCTGCGCGCGGAATGGCCGATCGCGCCGCTCGACATCGTCTGCGCCGTGTTCCGCGCCGCCGGCCCGGCGGAGGCCGCCCGGCTGCGCGCCCGGCTCGCCGCCGATCCGCGGATCGAGCAGGTGCAGCCGCTCAACCTGTTCCGCACCGCCCTCGATCCGGTCCCCGCCGATCCGCTGGGCGCGCTGCAGCAGGCGGCGCTGCCCCTCAACCTCGAGGCGGCGCACGCCCATGCCACCGGGCGCGGCGTGCGGGTGGCGGTGGTCGATTCCGGCATCGCCGCCGCGCATGAGGACCTGGATGGCGGCGTGGCGCTGCTGCGCGACTTCGTCGCGGCCGTCCCGGCCGCGGTGCCGCCCGAGCGGCACGGCACGGCGATGGCCGGGATCATCGGCGCGCGGGCGGCGAATCGCCGCGGCATCCGCGGCGTGGCGCCGGAGGCCTCGCTGCTCGCGCTCCGCGCCTGCTGGGAGACGCGGCCGGACGCGCCGGCAAGCTGTTCCACCTTCACCCTGGCCAGGGCGCTCAGCTTCGCGATCGCCGAACGGGCGGATGTGCTCAACCTCAGCCTGGGCGGGCCGGCGGATCCGCTGCTGTCCCGGCTGGTCGCGGCGGCGGTGGGGACGGGGATGGTGGTGGTCGCCGCGCATGGCCCGGCCGAGGGGTTTCCGGCCGCGCTGCCGGGCGTGATCGCGGCGGGCGGGCCGGGCAGCACCCCGCCGGCCCTGGCCGCGCCGGCCGATCGCGTGCTGACCACGGTGCCGGGCGGCTATGATTTCCTCTCGGGCAGCTCGATCGCCGCCGCGCATGTCAGCGGGCTGGCGGCGCTGATCCGCGAGCGCAGCCCCGGCGCGGATGGAAGCGCGGTGCGGGCGGTGCTGCGCGCCGCCGCCTCCCCGCCCTCCGGGCTGCCCGATGCCCGCCGGGCGCTGGCTTCGGCCGAATGACGTCATCGGATCGGCGAGGGCATGCTTGTCGCCGCCTGGGCGGAGTGCCCGCCCCGGTCGGGGCCGGCGCGCATGCGTCCCCGAACCCTCAGCGCGGGTCGAGCAGCCCGCGCACCACGCGCCGGATCTCCTCCGGCGCGAAGGGCTTCTCGATCAGCGGCCGGCCGGCGCGGCGGAGGAAGCCCGCCGCGCTCTCCCCCAGCACATCGCCCGTCATGAAGGCGACGCGGCCGCAGAGCGCCGGCCGCTCCGCCTCCATCCATTCGAACAGCGCCGGCCCCCCCATGTCGGGCATCCTGAGGTCGCAGAGCACCACGGCGTAGTCGCGCCGGGCCAGCATCCGCCGCGCCTCCCGCCCATTCCCCGCCTGGTCGCAGCCGAGGCCGAGCCCCTCGAGGATGGTGACGATCACGTCGCGCAGCTCGGGCTCGTCGTCGACGACCAGCGCGCGCCGGTCCCCGGCCGGCGTCGCGGCGCCGTTGCCCGGCCGCGCGGCGGCGCCGGCGGCCTCGCGCGGCC
>CAZMCV010000339.1:0-2111 GCA_964564645.1 uncultured Acetobacteraceae bacterium | reverse complement strand
GCGATCGAGCTGCTGCACTGCGCCTCCCTCGTGCATGACGACCTGCCCTGCTTCGACGACGCGGCGACGCGGCGCGGCAAGCCCGCCGTGCACCGCGCCTTCGGCGAGCCGCTGGCGGTCCTCTCGGGCGATGCGCTGATCGTGCTGGCCTTCCAGATCCTCGCCCCCGCCGCGCGCGCGACGCCGGAGCGGCTGCCGGCGGTGCTGGCGACGGTCGGCGATTCGGTCGGCGTGCCCTTCGGCATCTGCGCCGGCCAGGCCTGGGAATGCGAGCCCGGCCCGGTCGATCTCTCCGAATACCAGCGGCAGAAGACCGGCGCGCTGTTCGCCGCGGCGACGATCGCGGGGGCGGCGGCGGCCGGGGCCGAGCACGATCCCTGGCGCGAACTCGGCCAGCTGCTCGGCGAGGCCTACCAGGTGGCCGACGATCTGCGCGACGCGGTCTGCCCGGAGGAGGAGATGGGCAAGCCGGCGGGCCAGGATGTCGCCCATGGGCGCCCGAGCGCGGTGCGGGAGCTCGGGCTGGAGGGCGCGGTGCGCCGGCTGGAATCGCTCACCTCCCGCGCCGCCGCCTCGATCCCGGACTGCCCGGGCGGGGCGGAGCTGCGCAAGCTGATCCTGCTCGAGGCGGGCCGCCTGTTGCCGCGCCAGCTTTCCGCCGTGGCGGCATGAGCCTTTCGCCGGGTGCGCGGGCCTGCCTTGTGCCGTGCGCGCCACGTGATTTGCGGCGATTTGCGGACGAGTGTCAGTTTATCTTGACGCTTTCACATGTCATTCTAGAATGACACTCACGAAGCCCTCGGGGGGAACAATCCGCTTGGACACCATCGCCGTCCTGATGCGACAGCCGCAGGTGCTGGAGCTGAGCCGGCTCGTGCTCACGCCTCCGGGCGAGGAGGATGTGGTCGTCGAGGTCGCCTACAGCGGCATCAGCACCGGCACCGAGCGGCTCCTCTGGTCCGGCCGCATGCCGCATTTCCCGGGCATGGGGTACCCGCTGGTGCCGGGCTATGAGAGCGTCGGCCAGGTGGTCTCCGCCGGGCCGCGCGCCGGGCGCCAGGTGGGCGAGACGGTCTTCGTGCCGGGCGCGCGCTGCTTCGGCGATGTGCGCGGCCTGTTCGGCGGCGCGGCGGGACGCCTGGTGGTGCCGGGCGCGCGGGCGATGCCGATCGATGGCGCGCTCGGCGATCGCGGCGTGCTGCTGGCCCTGGCCGCGACCGCCTTCCACGTCACCGCCGCACCCGGCGCGCAGCAGCCGGAGCTGATCATCGGCCATGGCGTGCTGGGCCGGCTGCTCGCCCGCATCGCCATCGCGCAAGGGGCGCCGCCGCCCACGGTCTGGGAGCGCAACCCGGAGCGCGCCGCCGGCGCCGAAGGCTACCGCGTCCTCGACCCCGCCGAGGACAAGCGCGCCGACTACCGCACGATCCATGACGCCAGCGGCGACGCGGCCATCCTCGACACGCTGATCGCGCGGCTCGCGCCCGGCGGCGAGGTGGTCCTGGCCGGCTTCTACTCGGAGCCCCTGGGCTTCGCCTTTCCCCCTGCCTTCATGCGCGAGGCGCGCATCCGCTGCGCCGCCGAATGGCGCGAGCCCGACCTGGAAGCCGTGACCGCGATGGTCGCTTCCGGCCGGCTCTCGCTCGACGGGCTGATCACGCATCGCGAGCCCGCGGCGGATGCGCCGGACGCCTACCGGACGGCCTTCACCGACCCGTCCTGCCTGAAGATGGTGCTCGACTGGAGGATCCCGGCATGAATGCGACGATCGGCAAGCCGAATGCGGCGCCGGCCCAGGCCAGCGAGCCGGGCCCGAAGACCCAGATCATCGCCATCTACGGCAAGGGCGGCATCGGTAAGTCCTTCACCCTGGCCAACCTCAGCTACATGATGGCGCAACAGGGCAAGCGCGTGCTGCTGATCGGCTGCGACCCGAAGAGCGACACGACCAGCCTGCTGTTCGGCGGCAAGTCCTGCCCGACGATCATCGAGACTTCCAGCCGCAAGAAGGCGGCGGGCGAGGCGGTGGCGATCGGCGATGTCTGCTTCAAGCGCGACGGCGTCTTCGCCATGGAGCTCGGCGGGCCCGAGGTCGGCCGCGGCTGCGGCGG
>CAZMCV010000338.1:0-2115 GCA_964564645.1 uncultured Acetobacteraceae bacterium | reverse complement strand
GAGGCGATGGCGGAATACGTCCACAAGCGCATCCGCGCCGAATGGGGCTTCGCCGCCGAGGACGATCGCGACATCGAGAAGATGCTGCAGCAGGGCTATCGCGGCGGCCGCTATTCCTTCGGCTACCCCGCCTGCCCGCGGCTGGAGGACCAGGCGCCGCTGCTGCGGCTGCTGGGTGCGGAGCGCATCGGCGTCGCGATCAGCGACGAGTGGCAGCTGCATCCGGAGCAGTCGACCAGCGCGATCGTGCTGCATCACCCAAGGGCGAAATACTTCTCCGTCTGACCCGCCCCGTGGGGGTTGCCCCGCGGCGGCGCGGCGGGGCAAGAACGCCTGCCGTCCGCCCGGAGCCGCGACCCCCCTTGGTGCCCGACGCCCTTTCCGCCCCGAGGCCGTCGCGGAGCCGGCCGATGGCCGGCCCCGCCTGACCGGCCATGGCGTCCCGCACCGCCCGCACCGCGCTGGCGAGCGTCGCCATCGCGGCCCTCGTCCTGGCGCTGAAATTCGGCGCCTGGTGGGTGACGGGCAGCGTCGCGCTGCTGGCCGATGCGCTCGAATCCGTGGTCAACGTCGCCGCCGCCCTGGCCGCGCTGGTCGCGATCCGCTTCGCGGCGCTGCCGCCCGACGCCAACCACCCCTATGGCCACACCAAGGCCGAGTATTTCTCGGCCGTGCTCGAGGGCGGGCTGATCGTCGCGGCCGCGGTGGTCATCCTGTTCCAGGCCTGGGGCGCCTATCTCGCCCCGCGCGCGCCGGACGCGCCGGCGCTGGGCCTGGCCGTCTCGGCCGCCGCGACCGCGATCAATGCCGGCTGGTCGGCGGTGCTGTTCCGACGCGGGCGGCAGGACCGCTCGCCGGCGCTGCTGGCCGATGCGCGGCACCTGCTGGCCGATGTGGTCACCTCCATCGGCGTGCTGGCGGGGGTGGGGCTGGTCGCGCTGACCGGGATCCTCTGGCTCGACCCGCTGCTGGCGGCGATGACGGCGCTGAACATCCTCTGGTCCGGCTGGCAATTGATGCGCGAATCGGTCGGCGGGCTGATGGACGAGGCGGTGCCGCCCGAGCTCCTCGGCCGCATCCGCGCCGCCGTCTCGACCCATGCCGCCGGCGCGATCGAGGCGCATGACCTGCGCAGCCGCCATGCCGGGCGCGTGACCTTCATCGAGTTCCACCTGGTCGTGCCGGGCGAGATGAAGGTCGTCGAGGCGCATGAGATCTGCGACCGCATCGAGGCCGCGCTGAAGGCGGAGATCGAGGACGCGGTCATCACCATCCATGTCGAGCCCGAGGGCAAGGCGAAGCATCACGGGGTGGTCGTGCTGTGACGGCCGGGGGGGCGCATCCGGCCCTCGCCCCGGCCTGCGCCGGCGCGGCCGGCCGGGGCCGCCCGGCGCGGAGCCGGGACCGGGCCGGATGGCGCCCCCCCCTGGCCTCGGCCGCGGCGCATGGGCTGGTGCTGGCCGCGCTGTTCGGCCTGCTGGCCCGCCCGCCCCTGGAGGGGGGGGCGGCGGAGCAGGGGGTGGAGCTGGTCTGGCAGGAGGCCGGCCCGGAATCGCTCGCGACCGCGGAGGAGGCCGGGGTAATCGCCCCGCCGCCCGGGGTGCCGCCCGTCCCCGAAGCCCCGGCCGCCATGCCCCCCCCGGCCATGGCCGCCGAGGTGCCGCCAGCCCCACCCGAGCCGCCGCCTTCTCTGCTGGCCGAGGCGCCGCCGGCCCCCGCCGCCCTGCCCCCGCCGGCTGCCATCGAGGCACCGCCCACCGTCGTCCCGCCACCGGCGGAGGCGCCGGTCCTCGCCGCCGTGCTTCCCCCGCCCATGCCCGGCGCCATGGCCCTGCCCCCGCCACCTCCACCGATCGAGGCGCGCGAGCCTCCGCCCGTCCCGGCGTCGCCATTGCCCGTGCTCGCCATGGCCGCCCCGCCGGTGCAGGCGCCGCAGCCTCCGGCCCGGCCCGCCGAGGCCGAGCCGCTGCCGACCCCGCCTGCTCCCGTCCCACCCCCCGAATCCCCGCCCAGCGCCCCGCCCCGGCAGGCGGCCCGCCGGCCCTCGATGGCAACGCAGGCGGCCCTGCCGCGCCCCGCGGGCCGAACGGATTCTGCCGGGCATGGATGAATACG
>CAZMCV010000337.1:0-2121 GCA_964564645.1 uncultured Acetobacteraceae bacterium | reverse complement strand
AAGGGCCGGGCGACGCCGCGGCGGCGCTGGAGGCGCTGCTGCGCGGGGCGGGGCTGTCGCGCGGCGCGGTCGCGCCGGGAAGCCTTGCCGCCGCGGACCCGCTGGCCGCCCTCGAGCGGGCCGGGGTGGCGCTCCGGGCGGCGATCGGCGGCCTGCGCGCCCTGCTGATCGCCCGGGCGGATGTGAAGCGGGAGTTCCGCATCGAGCAGACCATGCTCCGGCTCCAGGACAACAACCCGGTCAAGTTCGCCGCGACCGAGGACGCCGCCCTGCTCGCCCTGCTCGGCGACGCGCTGGCGGGCGGCGCGGCGCGCGGCACGCCCGCCGACGGCGCCGCGGCGATCGCGGAGACCGTGGCCGACCTGATCGCGCACCAGGTGGCGAGCCTGGCCGCCACCCAGGCCGCGGCCCGCGCCCTGCTCGCCCGCCTCGCCCCGGAGGCGGTCGAGGCGGCGGCGGGCGCCGGCGGCGGCGGGCCGGGACTCTTCGGCGGGCGCGACCGCCGGCTCTGGGACGCCTACCGGCGCCTGCACGGCCAGGTCAGCGACCAGTTCGACGATGATTTCGACAGCGCCTTCGGCAAGGAATTCGCGCGGGCCTACGAGCGGGCGACGGCGCGGCCGCCGCGGCGCTGAGGAGGATCCGGAGCCGGCATGAACTGGTACGACAAGGTCGTCTGGCAGGAGGGCATGTTCCTCCGGGCCCAGCACTTCCAGCAGCAGGACCGCCACTTCGCCCACCGCCTGCAGGCGCGCGCCGCGCCGCTGCGGCCCTGGCCCTGGGGCCTGACCGAGATCACCCTGAACCGCGACCTGCTGGCCGCGGGCAAGTTCGCCCTCGCCGCCGCCGCCGGCGTGCTGGAGGATGGCATGCCCTTCGCCATCCCCGAGACCTGCGACCCCCCCGCCCCGATCGACGTGCCCGACGGCGCACGCAACGCCATCGTCTATCTCGGCGTCCCGGTCCGCCAGCCGCACAGCCCGGAGATCGCCTTCGGCCCGGCCGGGCCGCGGCCGGGCGGCGCGGAGGCCGCGACCGTCGCCGCCTATGGCCTGGCCGCCTTCGAGGCGCAGGACACGCATTCGGACAGCACCCTGGCCGCCGAGCTGCTGGTCGCCCGCCCGCGGCTGCGCTTCCTGCTCGATGGCGAGGAGCGCGCGGGCTTCAGCTGCATCCCGCTGGCCCGCATCGTCGAGGTCTCGGCCGACCGGCGCGTCGTCGTCGACGAGCGTTTCGTGCCGACGGTGCTGCGCCTGGCCGCCCACCCGCCGCTGGTGCACCTGGTGGGCGAGATCCTCGGCATGGTGAACCAGCGCGCCGATGCCTACGCCGCGCGGCTGGCCCAGCCCGGCACGCGGGGCGTCGGCGATGTCGCGCAATTCCTCCTGCTGACGGCGCTGAACCGCTGGCAGCCGCTGCTGGCGCATTGGGCGGATACCGGCGCGGCGCATCCCGAGACGCTGTACGCGACCTTGGTGCAGATGGCCGGCGAGCTGGCCAGCTTCCTGCCCGAGGCGCGGCGACGCTGCTCGACCTATCCGGGCTACCGGCACGAGGATCTCCAGCGCAGCTTCGATCCGGTGGTCGCCGATCTCCGCCGCGCCCTCGCCGCGGGCATCGACGAGAACGCGGTGGCGATCCCGCTGCGCGAGGCGCGGCACGGGGTCCGGCTGGGCGCGATCGGCGAGCACCGGCCGCTGCTGCGCACGGCGAGCTTCGTCCTCGCGGTCTCGGCGGACATGCCGAGCGAGCAGCTCCGCCGCAGCTTCCCGAGCCTCGTCACCGTCGGCGCCGTCGAGCAGATCCGCGAGCTGGTGAATGTCCGCCTGCCGGGCATCGCGGTGCAACCGCTGCCCTACGCGCCGCGGCAGATCCCCTTCCATGCGGGGGCGGTCTATTTCGAGCTCGACCGCAACAGCCCGCACTGGCAACAGATGCTGAACTCGGGCGGCTTCGCGATCTACGTCTCGGGCGAGTTCCCGAACCTCCGGATGGAGCTCTGGGCGATCCTCGGATGAGCGACAACCCCTTCGCAGAGCCCGACGACAGCGACCGCACCGTGGTGCGCGGCCCGGTCCGCGCCGCGCCCGGCGCCGCCGCCGCCCCCGCCGTGCCGCCGCC
>CAZMCV010000336.1:0-2125 GCA_964564645.1 uncultured Acetobacteraceae bacterium | reverse complement strand
GCCTGCTGGGCGAGGCCGGAACCACGGCCGACCCCGGCACAGCCCTGGCGGCGGCGCTGGCCGAGGCGGCCGAGGCCGGCACCGCGCTGGCCGGGGTGGCCTGGCTGGCCGATCCGGGGATCGCGCCGACGGAGGCCAGGACGATGCTCGCGCCGGTGCTCGCCCTTGCCCAGGCGCTGATCGGCGCCGGCCTGGCGCCGCCGCGCGGCCTCGCCCTGGTCACCGCCGGCGCGCAGGCGACCGTGCCGGGCGAGGACGCCGCGCCGGGATCGGCCACGCTCTGGGGCCTGGGGCGGGTGCTGGCGGCCGAGCAGCCCGAGCTCGGGGTGCGGCTGATCGACCTCGCCGCCGCGGAGCACGACCCCGACACCCTCGCCGCCCTGCTGCTCGCCCCCCCCGCCGAGCCGCAACTCGCCCTGCGCGGCGGCGCCTCGCTCGCACCCCGCCTGCTGCCCCGGCGCGCCGCCGGAAGGCTGGCGCAGCCGGCCGGGCCGGTGCGGCTCGCCCTCGGCAGCGCGCCGGGCCTGGAGGCGCTGCGGCTGGTGCCGCTCGGCGAGGCCGCCCCCGGGCCGGGCCAGGTGACGGTGGCGGTGCGCGCGGCGGGGCTGAACTTCCGCGACGTGCTGAGCGCGCTCGGGCTCTACCCGGGCGAGGCCGGGCCGCCGGGGGGCGAATGCGCCGGCGTGGTCGCGGCGGTGGGCGAGGGGGTCAAGGGGCTCGCCCCCGGCGACCGGGTGGTCGGCCTGGCGGCCGGCTGCTTCGCGAGCACGGTGGCCGCGCCGGCGGCGCTGCTGCGCAGGCTGCCCGCAGGGCTGGACTTCGCGGCGGCGGCGACCCTGCCGGTCGCCGCCTGCACGGCGCTGGCGGCCTTCGACCTGGCCGGGCTGCGGGCGGGCGAGCGGGTGCTGATCCATGCCGGGGCGGGCGGGGTGGGGCTGGCGGCGATCCAGCTCGCCCAGGCCGCCGGCGCGGAGGTCTACGCCACCGCCAGCGCCGGCAAGCGGGCCCATCTGCGCGGGATCGGGGTGCGGCATGTGTTCGACAGCCGCAGCACCGCCTTTGCCGGGGAGATCCTGGCGGCGAGCGGCGGGCGCGGCGTCGATGTCGTGCTGAACAGCCTGACCGGCGAAGGCTTCGTCGCCGCGACGCTCGGTTGCCTGGCGCCGGGCGGGCGCTTCGTCGAGATCGCCAAGCGCAACATCTGGACGCCCGGGCAGATGGCGGCGGCGCGGCCCGACATCGCCTACCACATCCTCGCTCTCGACGAATGGACGCGGACGGAGCCCGGGCGGGTCGGTGCGCTGCTCGAACGCGTACTGGACGCGGTCGCGACGGGCCGGCTTGCGGCGCTGCCGCGGCGCTGCCTTGCGCTCGGCGAGGCGCCGGCGGCGATGCGGCTGATGCAGCGCGCCGGCCATATCGGCAAGATCGTGCTGACCGTGGCGCCCGAGCCGCCGGTGCGGCGGGACGGGACCTACCTGGTGACGGGCGGCCTGGGGGCGCTCGGCCTCGAGGCGGCGGGGTGGCTGGCGTCGCGGGGCGCGGGGCGGGTGGTGCTGGCCGGCAGGCGGGCGCCGGATGCCGCGGCGTCGGCGCGGATCGCGGCACTGGCCTCGCGGCATGGCGCGGTCATTGAGGCGGTCCCGCTGGACGTGGCCGAGGGCGCGGCGGTGGCGGCGCTGGTCGGGCGCCTGGCGTCGGACGATGCGGCGCGGCCGCTGCGCGGGGTGATCCACGCCGCGGGCGTGCTGGACGACGCGGTGGTGACGGCGCAGACGCCGGCGCGGCTGGCCGGCGTGCTGGGGCCGAAGCTGGCCGGGGCGTTGCACCTGCACCGCGCGACGGAGCGGCTCGGGCTCGATCTCTTCGTGCTGTACTCCTCGGTGGCCGGTGTGCTGGGCAGCGCGGGCCAGGCGGGCTACGCGGCGGCGAATGCTGGGCTGGACGCGCTGGCGGCGCATCGGCGGGCGCGCGGGCTGGCGGCGACGAGCCTGGCCTGGGGCCCCTGGGCGGCGGGGATGGCCGACAGCGCCCGGGTGCGCCGGCAACTGGCCGGCCAGGGGCTGCGGCCGCTGGCGGGCGGGCCGGCGATGGCCGCCCTCGCCGCGACGCTGCGCGAGGAGGT
>CAZMCV010000335.1:0-2156 GCA_964564645.1 uncultured Acetobacteraceae bacterium | reverse complement strand
GAGAGCCGCAGCCGATGAACGACCTCGCCTCCCCGCCGCGCGCCGCCGCGCCCGCCATCGCCACGCGCCCCGCCCCGGCCGCGCTGCGCACGCTGAAGCTGGTCGCCGGGGCGACGGTGGTCGGGCCCTTCCTCGGCGGGCTGGTCGCCCTGGCCCTGGCGCTGCAATACGGCGTCAGCGCGACCGCCCTCTGGCTGTTCGCGGTGATGGTGGTGCTGACCTCCTTCGGCATCTCCATCGGCTTCCACCGCCTGTTCGCGCACCGCGCCTTCCAGACCAGCCGCCCGATGCGGGTGCTGCTGCTGATCCTCGGCTCGATGGCGATGCAGGGCTCGCTGCTCTACTGGGTGCCGACGCATCGGCGGCACCACCAGTTCAGCGACACCGAGTTCGACCCGCATTCGCCGCATTTCCGGGGCGAGCACCAGCTCGGCTACTGGGGCGGGCTGTGGCACGGGCATATCGGCTGGATGTTCGCCTCCGAGGTCTCCAACGTCGTCCGCTTCTACCCCGACCTGTTCCGCGACCAGGAGATCTTCCGGCTGCAGCGGCATTACCTGCTGTGGGCGCTGCTCGGCCTCGCCATCCCGGCCGCGATCGGCTTCGCCGCCGCGGGCGGCAGCCTCTACGGCGCGCTCGAGGGGCTGCTCTGGGGCGGCGCGGTGCGGCTGCTCTTCGTGCACCACGCCTACTGGGCGGTCGGCTCGATCAGCCACCTGCATGGCAGCCGGCCCTTCGAGACGCGCGACCGCAGCGCCAACAACCACCTGGTCGCGCTGTTCTCCTTCGGCGAGGGGCTGCAGAACAACCACCACGCCTTCCCGACCTCCGCTCGCCACGCGCTGCGCTGGTGGGAGCCCGACGCCGCCGGCTGGGCCATCGGCCTCGGCGAGCGGCTCGGCCTGTTCTGGGACGTGAAGCACCCCTCGCAGGCGCAGATGGACAACAAGCGCGCCGCCGCCTGAGCCACCCCGACCCCGGAGACCGCAACGATGTTCAAGGCCCTGCGCAACGCCTTCTCCCGCGACAGCAAGGCGCAGGACCCATCCCCGATCCCGGCCGAGGCCGAGGCCGAGGCCGAGGCCGGGCTCGATGCCGCCGCGCTCGAGAGCTGGATCGCCCAATGGATCGCCGAGAAGTCCAACCGCGATGCCTCCGAGGTGAAGAGCGCGACCTGGCCGGATGCCGCCTTCAGCGATTTCGGGCTGGATTCCCTGACGGCGGTCAAGCTCTCGGGTGATCTCGAGCAGCTGCTCGGCCGCCCGCTCTCGCCCTCGATCGCCTGGGAATTCGCGACCGTGGCCGAGCTCGCCGCCTATCTCGCCGAGGGCGGCAGCGGCAGCGACCTCGACATGGACGAGATGCCGGAAGGCTACGGGGCCGAGGAGCGCGCGGCGCCCGCCGGCGGCACCGCGCGCGGCTGAGAGCTTGTGAAAGCATGCCCGTCAGCCCCGACGCTGGTGGATAGTCTGCAATGATTCCAACGGGCGTTCCTTCGCAAGTTCGATTTCCTCACACGCTCTGAGGCCGCCGATCCGCGGCCCCTTGCGTCCGGGCCGGCGCGACCGACTTTGGATGGTTGACGCGCCGCCGCCCCCTGCCTAGCCTATCCGCATGAAATTCCAGGGAGTTTCATCCATGGCTGGCCAGGGGGGCCGGTTGCCGCCCGGGGCGGCGGCGGTCAGCCTTGCCGCGCTCGACGGCCGCAGCGCCGCGGTCCTGCGGGAACTCGTGGAGGTCTATGTCCAGACCGGGGAGCCGGTCGGCAGCCGCACGCTCTCGCGCCGCCTGCCGCTCGGCCTCTCCCCGGCCTCGATCCGCAACGTCATGGCCGACCTGGAGGAGGCGGGGCTGCTCTTCGCCCCGCACACCTCCGCCGGCCGGCTGCCGACGGAGCGCGGCCTGCGGCTGTTCGTCGACGGGCTGCTGGAGTTCGGCGACCTGACGGAGGCGGAGCGGGTGGAGATCGCCGCGCGCTGCGCCGCCTCCGGCCGGTCGCTGCAGGAGACGCTGGCGGAGGCGGGGCAGATGCTCTCGGGCCTCGCCGGCGCGGCCGGGCTGGTCGTGGCGCCCAAGGTCGAGGCGGCGCCGGTCCGGCACATCGAGTTCGTCGCCCTCGGCCCCGGCCGCGCGCTGGTCGTCCTCGTCACCGCCGA
>CAZMCV010000334.1:0-2160 GCA_964564645.1 uncultured Acetobacteraceae bacterium | reverse complement strand
TGGGACGGGCTGAAGGAGCTGAACACGCCGCTGCCGAAATGGTGGCTCTACGTCTTCTACGCCACCATCCTGTTCTCCGCGGTCTGGGTGGTGCTCTACCCCGCCCTCCCCTTCCGCGGCGCCACCGGCGTCACCGGCTGGATCGCGCGGGAGGCGATCGTGCCGGTCGTCGAGGAGGCGAAGGCGAAGCAGGAGCCGATGCTGGCGCGGCTGCGCGCGGCGTCGCTGCCCGCCATCGTCGCCGATCCGGAGCTGCGCGGCTTCGCCATGGCCGGCGGGCGGATCGCCTTCGCCAACAACTGCGCCGGCTGCCATGGCGCCGGCGGCCAGGGGGCCACGGGCGGCTTCCCCTCGCTGGCCGACGATGAGTGGCTCTGGGGCGGCAGCCTGGAGGCGATCCACGAGACGATCGCCCACGGGATCCGCAACACGGAGGACGACAAGGCGCGCGCCAGCGTCATGCCGGCCTATGCGCAGATGCTGACCCAGGCGCAGCTCGCCGACACCGCCGAATACGTGCTCTCGCTCTCGGCCCGCTCGACGGACGAGGCGGCGGCGAAGCGCGGCGCGGAGGTCTTCAGCCAGCAATGCGTCGCCTGCCACATGCCGGGCGGGCGCGGCAACAAGCTGCTCGGCGCGCCGAACCTCACCGACCAGATCTGGCTCTACGGCGCCGACAAGGCCTCGGTGATGCGCCAGATCGCCAATCCGCGGCTGGGCGTGATGCCGGCCTGGGCCGGCCGCCTCGATCCGGCGGTGGTGAACATGCTCGCCGTCTACGTGCACGCGCTCGGCGGCGGCGAGTAGGGAGCGGCGGGCCATGGGCAAGGTCGAGGCACCGGAACGCATCAGGCCCGCGGCCGAAGCGGGCACGGGCGGGGTCCACGCCCCGCTCTACGCCGACCGCCAGAAGGTCTATCCGAAGGCGGTCGGCGGCCCGGTGCGGCGCGCCAAATGGGCGATCCTCGCGGTCTGCCTCGGCCTCTACTACCTGGTGCCGTGGATCCGCTGGGACCGCGGCCCGGGCGTGCCCGACCAGGCCGTGCTGGTCGACATGGGCAATGCCCGCCTGTTCTTCTTCTGGATCGAGATCTGGCCGCAGGAGATCTACTACCTGACGGGCCTGCTGGTGCTGGCCGCGATCGGGCTGTTCGCCGCGACCTCGCTGTTCGGCCGCGTCTGGTGCGGCTTCGCCTGCCCGCAGACGGTCTGGACCGACCTGTTCATGCTGGTGGAGCGCCGGATCCAGGGCGACCGCAACGCGCGCATGAAGCTCGACCAGCAGCCCTGGACCGGACCCTGGCTGCGGAAGAAGGCGGCGACCCATGCCGTCTGGCTGCTGATCGCGGCGGCGACCGGCGGCGCCTGGATCATGTACTTCAACGACGCGCCGACCATCCTGCGGGCGCTGTTCACCGGCGAGGCCGGGGCCAAGGTCTATTTCTTCTTCGGCCTCTTCACCTTCACGACCTATCTCCTGGCCGGCTGGGCGCGCGAGCAGGTCTGCACCTACATGTGCCCCTGGCCGCGCTTCCAGGCGGCGATGCTCGACGAGAACTCGCTCGTCGTCACCTACCGCGACTGGCGCGGCGAGCCGCGCGGCAAGCTGAAGGCGGACGGGGTCGGCGACTGCGTCGACTGCCGCGCCTGCGTGCATGTCTGCCCCACGGGCATCGACATCCGCGACGGCCAGCAGCTGGAATGCATCGGCTGCGGCCTGTGCATCGATGCCTGCGACGACGTGATGGGCAGGCTCGGGCGGGAGAAGGGGCTGGTCGCCTTCGAGACCCTGGCGAACCTCGCCGCCTCCGAGGCCGCGGCCAGGCCCCTCGCGCCGGGGGCGGAGCGCTTCGCGCGGGGGATGCAGGTGCGCACGCCGGCGCGCTTCCTCCGCCCGCGCACCTATGTCTACGCCGCCGTGCTGGCCGCCGTCGTCCTGGTGATGGGCGGCGCCTTCCTGCTGCGCGACACGCTCGACCTCGCCGTGCTGAAGGACCGCGCGCCGCTCTATGTGCGGCTCTCGGATGGCGGCGTGCGCAACGGCTACACGCTCAAGCTCGCCAACAAGACCCGCGACACCGCCGCGCTGTCGCTGGCCGTCGAGGGCGCGCCGGGCCTGCAGGTGGTGGTCCACGACGCCATGGTGGACGATGCCGGGCG
>CAZMCV010000333.1:0-2188 GCA_964564645.1 uncultured Acetobacteraceae bacterium | reverse complement strand
GCCGGTCCCGCGCCGCCGCCCGGGGGCGCCCGCGGCGCATCCGGCGTCGCATCCCCGCCGGCGCCCGGCACTGCCGCGTCCGGGGCATCCCCGCGCGCCGGCCGCGCCTGCCCGTGGCGGCCTCGGTCGTCCCCGAGAAGCCGCGCGGCCAGCCATTCCGGCGTGATCGGGGTCAGCCCGCCCGTCACGGCCGCGCCCGTCCCGGCTTCCGTCAGGGCCAGGCCCCGCTCGGCCGCGGCCAGGACGGAGCCGAGCCGGCGCGCCTGGTCCAGCCGGGTCGGCAGCAGATGGGCCGCGCCGATCGCGGCGAAGCCGGCCGCGATCTCCCCGGCCTCCGCCGCATCGAGGCCGGCCGGCAGCACCAGCACCACATCGGCCCCGGCGGCGCGCGCCAGCCCGAGCAGCGCCTGCGCCTCCTCCGGCACCAGGGGATCGCAGCCCGCCGTGTCGATCAGCACGCCCTCCCCGGGGCGGGGATGCAGGGCAAGCGCCTTGACGAGGGTGCCCGGCTCCGCGGCGAGGGCGAGTGGCAGGCCGAGCAGCCGCGTGAAGGCCGCCATCTGCTCGGTCGCGCCGGCGCGCATGGCATCGGCGCTGATGACCAGGGGATGGCGGCCGGCCAGCACCGCGCGCGTCGCCAGCTTGGCGCAGGCCAGGGTCTTGCCCGCCCCGGGCGGCCCGGCGAGCAGGAGGGGGCGGGCGGAGCCGTCCGGCAGCGGCGCGAAGGCCAGCCCCGCGGCGAGATGCTCCGCCAGCCGCCCGCGCCCGGCCGGGGCCAGCCGCAGGGCCAGGTCGGGCGGCAGGTTGTGCCACGCCAGGCGTGCCGCCAGCGCATCGTCCCGCGCCTTGTCCGGCGCGGCGGCGGCCTGCGGCGGCGGCGATTCGGGCAGGATCAGCACCGGCTCCGGCGCCTCGAGCGCCGCGGTGACCTCCACCTCCTCCCCGACGCGCCGCGTGTCGAGGATCACCGCCTCCGGCCCGAGCGTGGCGCGCACCTGCGCGATGGCGTCGGCGGTGCGCGGGGCGCGGAAGACGCGGATGCGCATGTCGCTTCAGGCCCGGGACCGGGGCGCGGCGGCGGCGGGAGGGCGCATGCTCAGATGCTCCCCAGATTGCGGATGCGCGCGCGCGGATGGATCTCCGCCTGACTCAGCACCGTGGTGGAGGGGCGGATCCGCTCGATGATGGCGCGCACATGGGCGCGGATGCCGGAGGAGCAGACGAGCGCCGGCGCCTCGCCCGTGGCCGCGGCCGCGTCGTACACCTCGCGCAGCCGCTGCATGAAGAGGTTGAGGCGGGTCGGCGCCATGGCCAGCTGGCGCTCCTCCGGCGGGCCGGTGAGGGCCTCCGCGAAGGCGACCTCCCACTCCGCCGAGAGGGTGACGAGGGGGATGGTGCCATCCGGGCCGCGCGTGGCGTCGGTGATCTGCCGGGCCAGGCGGGCGCGGACGATCGAGAGCGTGGCCGGAACGCCGCGCGCGCCCGACGCCACGGCCTCCTGCAGCCCCTCGAGGATGGTCGGCAGGTCGCGGATCGAGACGCGCTCGGCGAGCAGGGCCTGGAGGACCCGCTGCACGCCCCCCACCCCGACCGGGCCGGGGACCAGGTCGGCGACCAGCTTCTGCTGCTCCTTCGGCAGCTCGTCGAGCAGCTTCTGCGTCTCGGCGTAGGAGAGCAGCTCGGCCATGTGCTCGCGCACGATCTCCGTCAGATGCGTGGCCAGCACGCCCGGCGCGTCCACCACCGTGCAGCCGCGCGCCAGCGCCTCCTCGCGCAGCGCCTCGGAGATCCAGAGGGCGGGCAGGCCGAAGGTCGGCTCGATGGTCCGCTCCCCGGGCAGGGCGGGGACGCCGCCGGCGGGATCGATCGCGAGGTGCAGCGGCGGGCGCAGCTGGCCGCGCCCGGCCTCGATCTCCTTGACGCGGATCACGTAGGTGTCGGCCGCCAGCTCGAGATTGTCCTGGATGCGCACGCTGGGCAGGACGAAGCCCATCTCGAGCGCCATGGTGCGCCGCAGCCCGCGGATCTGCTCGGTCAGCCGCGGCGCCTCCCCGGCCGCGAGCGAGAGCAGCCCATAGCCGAGCTCGAGCCGCAGCAGGTCCATCCGCAGCGCCTCGGCGACCGGCGCCTCGGCCGGCGCGGGCGGCGCGGGGGGCGGCGCGGCGGCGGTGGCGGCGTCGGCCAGCTG
>CAZMCV010000332.1:0-2189 GCA_964564645.1 uncultured Acetobacteraceae bacterium | reverse complement strand
CGCCCGCCGATTTCGGCACGGTGCGGCTGGCCGGCGTCGGCTTCGCCGTGCCGACCGAACATGAGGAAGTCGCGCCGGGCGGCGTCGCCTGCGCCGACAGCCGCCCCGGCAATGCCGAGCACGGCGCGCGCATCGTCGCGCGGCTGGTCGAGGCCGGCGCGGCGATGGTCGCGCGGCTGAAGGAACACGTCGCTTGAAGGTCTGCGTCTACGGCGCCGGCGCGATCGGCGGGCATCTCGCCGCGCGGCTGGCGCAGGGCGGCGCGGAGGTCTCCGTCGTCGCGCGCGGCGCGCAGCTCGCCGCGATCCGCGAACGCGGATTGACGGTGCGCCCCGCCGAGGGGGCGCCGCTGGTCAGCCACCCGCGCGCCGCCGCCGACCCGGCGGAGCTCGGCCCGCAGGATGCGGTGCTGGTGACCACCAAGGTGCCGGCGCTGCCCTCGGTCGCGGCCGGCATCGCGCCGCTGCTCCGGCCCGACACCGCCGTCGCCTTCGTCACCAACGGCATCCCCTGGTGGTACTTCGACCGCCATGGCGGCCCGCGCGAGGGCGCGCGCATCCCGGAGGTCGATCCGGGCGATGCGGTGCGCGAGGCGATCGGCGTCGGGCGCACGATCGGCGGCGTGATCTACTCCGCCTGCTCCGTCCCCGAGCCCGGCGTGGTCGAGGTGACCAGCCGCACCAGCAAGCTGATCCTCGGCGAGCCCGATGGCGCGCGCAGCGACCGCGCGGTGGCGCTGGCCGCGGCGGTCAAGGCCGGCGGCATGCCCTGCAGCGTCTCGGCCGACATCCGCACCGACATCTGGGGGAAGCTGCTGAACAACCTCTCGAACGGCCCGGCCTGCCTGCTCTCGCGCCGGCACATGCGCGACACCTTCCGCGACCCGGTGATCCGGGCGGCCGCCGTGCGCGTGGTGGAGGAGGGGCTGGCGATCGCCGCCGCGCTGGGGCGGCCGGTGCCGGGGCGGGCGGAGGAGCGGATCGACCTCTCCGCCGACCTCGCGCACAAGCCCTCGATCCTGCAGGACCTCGAGGCCGGGCGGCCGATGGAGATCGACGCGCTCTTCACCGTGCCGCTGCGCCTCGCCGCCGAATGCGGCGTGCCGGCGCCGACCCTCGCGCTGCTCGTCGCCTTCGCGCGCCAGGCGGCGGAGGCGGCCGGCCTCTACCGGGCGGCCTGACGGTGCGCCTCGCCGCCTTCACCAAGAACGGGGTGAACCCGAACTACCAAGCCTTCCTGCTCGGGGTGGAGCGCGCGGCGGCGGCGGCCGGTGCCCGCGCCACGCGGCACTTTCCCGCGACACCCGACGAACCGGCGGAGCAGGCCGCGCTGCTCTCCGCCGTCGCGGCGGAGCGGCCGGACGCGATCCTCTTCGCCCCCGCCGACGACCGCGCCATGGTCGGGCCGGTCGCGGCGGTGCTGGCCTCCGGCATCCCCATGGTCGGCTTCGTCAACCGCATGGCGGGGGATTTCGTCAGCTTCGTCGGCTCCGACGACGTCGCCATGGGCCGCACCATCGCGGGCCGGCTGATCGCGGCGCTCGGCGGCGCGGGCGCGGTCGTGCTGGTCGAGGGGCCGGACACCGCGCCGACCAGCCGCGACCGCGGACAGGGCTTCCGCGCGGCGATCGCCGCCGCCCCGGGCATCCGGCTGCTCGGCACCGCCCCCGGCCGCTACCTGCGCGAGCCCGGGCGCCAGGCGATGGCGGGGCTGCTGGCCGCGCATCCGCGCATCGACGGCGTCATCTGCACCAACGACCTGATGGCGCTCGGCGCGCTGGAGGCGCTGGAGGTGGCCGGGCGGACGGCGCTGGTGGTCGGCAACAACGGCACGATCGAGGCGGCGGAGGCGGTCGGGCAGGGGCGGCTGCTCGCCACCATGGACTATGACGGGCTCAAGATGGGCGCGGTCGCGGCGATGGCGGCGCTGCGCCACCTGGCCGGCCTTCCGGTGCCGCGGGAGATCCTGCTGCCCGCGCAGGTGATCGACCGCGCCAACCACGCCGCCTGGCTGGTGCCGGTCGAGCAGCGCGCCCTCCCGGCCTGGGAGGCGATGGTCCCCGGTTGACGCCGGCGCCCGCTTCCCGCCTCACTGCGCCAGGGTGCGAGGACCGCGCCCCGTCAGGAAGGGAAGGCGCCATGGGACCGCTGATCGACCACATCGTCGTCGACGTGCGCGACCGGATGGAG
>CAZMCV010000331.1:0-2202 GCA_964564645.1 uncultured Acetobacteraceae bacterium | reverse complement strand
GCGGAAGGGGCCGCCCGACCCGCGCCAAAGGCCCGCGGCCGCGCCGGCCCGCTTATCCGGTGCCGGGGGGGCGCCATCGGGATCGGGGTTCTAGCGCCGCTCCATCGCCGCGCGGCGGTTCGGCTGCTGCACCTGGGCGAGGTTGCGCAGCACCTGCAGCGCCTGCTGGAGCTGGTGGTCGGTCTCGGGCTTCGTCGGGTCGAAGGCCGGCGCGCCCTCGGCGGGCAGCTTCTGCACGCGCTCCGTGATCCCGGCCGGCAGCTGCAGCGGCGGCACCAGCGCCGCGGCGTCGCGCTGCTGCTGCGCCTGCGCCGCGGCCGAGCCGCTCTCGTTGCGCAGCGAGCGCCGCAGGTCGGCCTCGCGCTCCCGGTCGCGCTGGGCGCCGGCCTGCTGGTCCAGGCGCTGGGCCAGCACCTCGATGTCGGGCTCGATGCCGGTCGCCTGGATGGAGCGGCCGGAGGGCGTGTAGTAGCGCGCCGTGGTCATGCGGATGGCGCCCTGGCCGGGGATCGGCATCACCGTCTGGACGCTGCCCTTGCCGAAGGACTTCACGCCCATGACGATGGCGCGGCGGTGGTCCTGCAGGGCGCCGGCGACGATCTCGGACGCGCTGGCCGAGCCGCCATTGATCAGCACGACGATCGGCAGGCCCTGCGCGATGTCGCCCGGCTTGGCGTTCCAGCGC
The DNA here is from genome assembly GCA_964564645.1 of uncultured Acetobacteraceae bacterium. GTDB lineage: Bacteria > Pseudomonadota > Alphaproteobacteria > Acetobacterales > Acetobacteraceae > CAZMCV01. The sequence continues at coordinate 1,517 of CAZMCV010000331.1, read as the reverse complement.
TGCGCATCCTCGGCGCGGCGGGCTCGGGTCGAGACGATCTCGCCCTGGTCGAGGAGGTCGTCGGTGACCTGCACCGCCTGGTCCAGCAGCCCGCCCGGGTTGTTGCGCAGGTCGAGCACGAGGCCCTTGAGGTTGGCGCCCGCCTGGCTGCGGATGGTCTGCATCGCCCGGCGCAGCCCGGCCTCGGTCTGCTCGTTGAAGGAGGTCAGGCGGATATAGCCGATGTCGCCGCCCTCGACGCGGAAGCGGACGACCTGCGGGCGGATGACCTCCCGCGTCAGGCTGAGCTCGATCGGCCGCTCGACGCCCTCGCGCCGGATGGTCAGCTTGATGGCGGTGCCGCGCTCGCCGCGCATCTGCTCGACCGCCTCCTGCAGGGTGAGGCCCTGGACGGAGGTGCCGTTCAGCGAGGTGATCAGGTCGCCGGGCTTGATGCCGGCGCGGAAGGCCGGCGTGTCGTCGATCGGCGAGATGACCTTGATGTAGCCGTTCTCCTGGGTGACCTCGATGCCGAGGCCGCCGAACTCGCCGCGCGTCTGCACCTGCATGTCGCGGTAGTTGCGCTGGTTCAGGTAGGAGGAGTGCGGGTCGAGCCCGTTCAGCATGCCGTTGATGGCGTTCTCGATCGCGTCGCGATCGCTGATCGGCTCGACATATTCGGCACGGACGCGTTCGAAGACGTCGCCGAAGAGGTTGAGCAGGCGGTAGGTCTCCGCCCGCCCGCCCTCCTGCGCCCAGGCGGCGACCAGGGGACCGACCACGATGCCGGCGGCGAAGGCCGCCCCGATGCCTGCCACCGTCCCGAACCGACGACCCTTCATCCTGCCCTCTGTCCCTCTCGCCGCCGCGCCGGCATGCGGGCCGGTGCCACCATCCCTCGGTCCCGCCGCGGCCGGTCCGCCCGGGCTTCGCCGCCGCCGCCCCGAGGGCCGGCGTGACCCGCATCATAGGCCCGGCGGCGTGAAACGCTGCGGAAATTCGCACGCCGGGATGATCCGTGACCCGCCGGACAACCGCCCGTAAGGTCCGGGCGGGCGCCCGGAGCCGGGCGGGAGATCGCACCGGCCGGGCAACGCCCCCGGGAAGGGCCGGGAACGCCACCGGGATCGGAACCGGCGGGCGCCCCGCCGCAGGGGCTCACGACCCGCCGAGCCAGGGCCTCGGATCCACCACCTCCCCCCGCCGGCGCAGCTCTCCGTAGAGGGTGGGGCGGCCGCCCGCCCCGGCCCGGCCGAGCCGCCCGACCGGCTCCCCGGCCAGCACGCGCTGGCCCGCCGCGGTGTCGAGCCGATCCAGCCCGGCCAGGACGAAATGATGGCCGCCGCCGCAATCGATGATGACCAGATGGCCGTAACTGCGGAAGGGCGCGGCGAAGGCGACGCGCCCGGCGCAGGGGCTGACGACGCCGGCCCCGGGCGCGGCCTGCCAGGTGAGCCCGCGCGCCGGCCCGCCCTCGCCGGCCTCGCCGAAGCCGCGCAGCAGGCGGCCGGCGACGGGGGTGGCCCGGCGCGCAGCGC
>CAZMCV010000330.1:0-2246 GCA_964564645.1 uncultured Acetobacteraceae bacterium | reverse complement strand
GACACTGAACTTCACCAAGGCCGCCGAGCAGTGCCACGTCACCCAGCCGGCGCTGACCCGCGCGATCCAGAAGCTGGAGGGCGAGCTCGGCGGCCTGCTCTTCTCCCGCGAGCGCGCCAACACGCACCTGACCGAGCTCGGCCGCCTGGTCCAGCCGCATCTCGAGGAGGTGTTGTCACGGACCGAGGCCGCGAAGCAGCAGGCCGCGCGCTTCCTGAGCCTGGAGAGCGCGCATATCCGCCTCGGCGTGATGTGCACCATCGGCCCCTTGCGCTTCGTCGGCTTCCTCAACCGCTTCCGCGCCGACAACCCGGGCATCGAGCTGACGATGGGCGAGGCGGTTCCGGACCGGCTGGCGGAATCGCTGCTGGCCGGGGAGCTCGACGTGGCCGTCATGGCCCGGCCCGGCGGCTTCGAGGACCCCCTGCGGGGCGAGCCGATCTACAACGAACGCTTCGTCGTCGCCTGCTCCGTCGGGCATCCCTTCGCGCGGCGCAACGCCGTCGCCATGAAGGAGATGGACGGGCAGACCTATCTGCAGCGGATCAACTGCGAATACCGCGACGCGCTGCGCGAGCGCTGCGAGGCCTGCGGCGCGCGCCTGGTGCGGTCCTACCGCAGCGAACGCGAGGACTGGATCCAGATCATGGTCGCGGCCGGCATGGGCGTCTGCTTCCTGCCGGAATTCTCGGCGACGCATCCCGGCGTGATGACGCGCCCCGTCACCGATCCCGAGATCTCGCGCGACGTCTCCGTGGTCACCGTGGCGGGCCGGCGCTGGTCGCCGCCCCTGGCGAGCTTCGTCCAGGCGCTGCGCCGCTACAGCTGGCCGGCCGCCGAGACGATGGCGCCGATGGAAGAGCTTCCGGCCTAGCCCCGCGCCCCTGGATCCCGCAGCCGGGCAAGCGGGATCGGCGGGCCGCCCCGACCATTCCTGGTTGCGCGCTCCGGCTTCCGGGCTTCGCCTGCGAGGCCCGGAACCGGCGCAGGAAAGCGCGCCGCCCGCCCCTTGGCCAGGATGACCGCACGGCATCGCGCGGATCAGCCGACGGCATTTCCGCGCCGGAGCCCGCACTCGCATCCTGACCGCGGCGGCCAAGCACCGCCGCAGGAGCAGGAGACCCGAGATGACCCACACCGACCCGATCGACCCGACCCGCCGCGCCATGGTCGCCGCCGCCATCGGCATGGGCGGAACCCTGGTCGCGCTGGCCGCCGCCCGCACCGCCCGGGCCGGCGAATGCCCGGGCGGCCAGGCCGCCGCCCGCACCACGATCGACGGCCCCAGCCAGCCCAGGGGCGTGACGGACACGGTGCTGACCCGGCTCGACCTCGGCGCCGAGAAGGTCGCCCTGCGCGGTCATCAGCTGCGGCTGCGGCGCCTGGTGGTGCAGCCGGGCGGCGAGGTGCCGGTCCACAGCCACGCGAACCGCCCGGCCCTGATCTACATCGAGAGCGGCGAGATGACGGAGTTCAAGAATACCTGCGCCGTGCCGATCGTGCACAAGGCCGGCCAGGCGACGCCCGAGGACCACCGCGTCGTGCATTGGTGGCGGAACACCGGCCGCACCCAGGCCGTGATCCTCTCGGCCGACCTGTTCTTCGAGGGCGACGATCCGCACATGATGTGACGCGGCCGCGCCGGCCGGCCGCCCTGCCGCAGCGACGCGCCTCGTGGGCGTCGCCTGCGGATGGGGGGCCGGCCCCGCCGGCGGGAGTGCCGCGTGCGGCGGGGCTCCGGTCAGCGCTGGATGCATGCGTTCCCCGTATCTTGCGCCATCTTCCTGCCACCTGGGCGCGGCACCTCAGCCCTGGATTGCCATGTCCTGGAGCAGTGCAGCATGACCGACCATTCCGAGTATCGCCGCGTCCTCGCCGAGATGCGGCGCCTGGCGGAGGCCGAGCCGGACCGTGCCAGCGCCGAGGGCGCTCGCCTGGACGAGCTCGCCGAGATCGCCGCGGCCTACGAGTCCGGGGGCATCGCCGCCGCCCGGGACGACATCGACGATCGCTGACGGCCAGCGCCTGACCTCCGGGTCGCCGGGACCCCGCCCTTCGACGGCATCCGCGACCGCCGCGGTCGCGGGACCCGGCCGCCCTGCCCATGCCGGCAGGCCTGGCGCCCCGGCTTCGAACGCGCGCGGCATGCCGGTCCGGCGCGGAGGCTCGCGCGGCGCGGGCGCGTCGCCGCCGCCGCCCTGCGCCCGGTGATCGCCGCGCGTCCCGACCCTCGTCGCGCGGACATC
>CAZMCV010000329.1:0-2252 GCA_964564645.1 uncultured Acetobacteraceae bacterium | reverse complement strand
GCGCTCGCCGGCGCGCTCGCGGCCCGCGGCGCGCAGGTGGTCCTGGCCGATGAGCTTGCCGCCGCGCGGCGCGAGGGCGCCCTGCCGCCGCGGGCGCTGCACCACCTGACGATCGTCGCCCTCGCCTCGGGCGCCGAGGACACGCTCCCCGCCACCCTCGCCGCGCTCGCCCGGCTGGCGGCGCTGGCCGAGGCGCAGGGCGCGACCGGGTTCCGCCTGGTCACCAGGGGTGGCCAGCAGCCGGAGGGCGGGACCGCGCGCGACCATGACCCGGCGGCGGCGGCCTGCGTCGCGCTCGGGCGCGTGCTGGCCAACGAGCATGCCGGGCTGGCGCCGCGCCGGATCGACCTCGGCCCCGGCTTGGCGCCGGAGGCGATGGCGCGGCGCCTGGCCGCCGAGCTGCTGCTGGAGGGCGATGGCGAGCCCGAGGTGACCCTGACCGCCCAGGGCCGCCTGGTGCCGCGGCTGCGCCCCGGCCTGCCGCCGGCGCGCCGCCCCGCCGGCCCGTTGCGCCTGGCCATCCGCCAGCCCGGCCAGCTGGCCAGCCTCGGCTGGGAAGGCTTCACGCCCCGCCCGCCCGGCCCGGGCGAGGTCGCGCTGCGCGTCGAGGCGGCGGGGATCAATTTCCGCGACCTGATGTGGGCCCAGGGGCTGCTGCCGGAGGAGGCGCTGCTGCCCGGCTTCACCGGCCCCGGCCTCGGCATGGAATGCGCCGGCCTGGTCGAGGCGGTGGGCGAGGGTGTCGAGGCCTTCCGCCCCGGCGACGCGGTCTTCGGCATCGCGCCCGCGGCGCTCGCCACCCATGCCGTCACCCGCGCCGAGGCGCTGGCCGCGCTGCCGCCGGGCCTCGACGCCGCCGCCGCGGCGACGGTCCCGGTCGCCTTCCTGACCGCCATCCACGCGCTCGAGGAGCTGGCGCGGGTGGAGGCGGGGGAGCGCGTGCTGATCCATGGCGGCGCCGGCGCCGTCGGGCTGGCCGCCCTGCAGGTGGCGCTGGCGCGCGGCGCGCGGGTGGCGGCCAGCGCCGGCACCCCGGCCCGCCGCGCCTTCCTCCGCGCCGCCGGGGCGGAGCTGGTGGTCGACAGCCGCGACCCGGCCGGCTTCGCCGATGCGCTGCGCGCCGCCTGGGGCGAGCCGGACGGGCATGGCTGCGTCGACGTCGTGCTGAACTCCCTCTCGGGGGAGGCGATGGAGCGCTCGCTCGGCCTGCTCCGCCCCTTCGGCCGCTTCGTCGAGCTGGGCAAGCGCGACTTCGCCGAGAACCGCCACGTCCCGCTGCGCCCGCTGCGCCGCAACGCCACCTGGTTCGCGGTGGATGTGGACGAGCTGCCGCGGGCCCGGCCGGCCTTCGCCGGGCAGCTCCTCGCCGGGATCGCCCGGCGCCTGGCCACCGGCGCGCTGCGGCCCCTGCCCGCGACCGAGCACGCGGCGGGCGAGGCGGAGACCGCCTTCCGCGCGCTCCAGGCCAGCCGGCACATCGGCAAGCTGGTGCTGCGCCCGCCGGCGGTGACGGCGCTGCCCGCCCTGCCGGCCGCCGCCGCCCTGCCGCCCGCCGCATCGCGCGGGCCGGCCCTGGTCCAGGCGGCGCGCGGGACGCTGGTGGTGGTCGGCGGCACCCAGGGCTTCGGCCTCGCCACCGCGCGCTGGCTGGTCGAGCGGCAGGGGGTGCGCCACCTGGCGCTGCTGTCGCGCCGCGGCGCCGCGACGCCCGGGGTGGCGGAGGCGCTGCGCGACCTCGCCGGGCGCGGCGTCGCGGTGGCGCTGCAGGCCTGCGACGCGACCGACCCGGTGGCGCTCGGCCAGGCGCTGCAGGCGGTGCGCGGCGCCATGCCGCCGATCCGCGGCGTGGTGCATGCCGGGGCGGTCCATGGCGATGGCGCCGCCGCCACGCTCGACCCGGCGCGGGTCGAGGCGGTGCTGGCGGCCAAGCTGCGCGCGGCGGAGAATCTCGACCGGCTGACCGCCGCCGACCCGCTGGCGCTGTTCCTGCTGTTCTCCTCGGCCGCCGTGGCGGTCGGCAATCCGGGCCAGGCAGCCTACGCCGCCGCCAATGCCGCGCTCGAGGCGCTGGCGCGGCGGCGGCGGGCGGAAGGGCGGCCGGCGCTGGCCATCCAGTGGGGCCCGATCGCCGATGCCGGGATCCTGGCGCGGGAGGGGGCGCCGACCGAGACCATCCGCCGCCGCCTCGGCGCGACGCCGCTGCCGGCGGCCGAGGCGCTCGCGGCCCTGCCGGCGCTGCTGGCCGCGGCCGG
>CAZMCV010000328.1:0-2253 GCA_964564645.1 uncultured Acetobacteraceae bacterium | reverse complement strand
AGCGGCCATGCGCCATCGTCCTCGCCGTCCGCAAGGATGCCGAGGGCGACCTGATGGTCGTCGTCGCCCGCATCACCACCCAACCGCTCCACGTTGCCGCCACTGCCGTGCCCCTGCGGCCGGCGGTGCGTCGCACGCCTGGATTGCATGAGGCGCCGTCCTGGGTCATGACGGATGAGGTGAACCGCTTCGCCTGGCCCGGCTTCGACCTCCGCGCCATCCCCGGCCTTCCCGGCGATTACGCCCAAGGCATGCTGCCGGCGCGCCCGTTCGAGGATCTCCGCCAGCGCATCCAGGCCACCATCCGCACCCGCCGCAGCACGGTACGCCGATAGCCCGCAAGGTCCGCGCCCCACGCTCCAGGGGTTGGTGTCCAGAGGCCTTTCGGCCTTTGGTGGGTGGGGGGTGTCGGGGGGAGGGCAAAGCCCATCCCCCGATCAAAGCGCGTGCACCAGCGCCCCCGCCGCCTTCGCCACGTCCGGTTGCCGCATCAGGTGCTCGCCCACCAGGATGCAGCGCGCGCCCGCCTCCGCCATACGCCGCACGTCGTCCGGCGTGCGGATGCCGCTCTCGGCCACCGGGATCCGGTCCGCCGGGATCTGCGGCACCAGCTGATCCGACGTGGCAAGATCGGTCTTCAACGTCCTGAGATTGCGGTTGTTCACCCCGATCAGCCGCGTCTCCAGCCCGAGCGCCCGTTCCAGCTCCCGGTGGTCGTGCACCTCGGCCAGCACCGACATGTCGAGCGACCGCGCCAAATCCTCGAGCTCATGCGCCTGCTCGTCCGACAGCGCCGCCAGGATCAGCAGGATGGCGTCGGCGCCCATCGCGCGGGCCTCGAAGACCTGCCAGGGGTCGATCATGAAGTCCTTGCGGATCACCGGCAGGGTGCAGGCGGCGCGCGCCTCCTTCAGATGCTCGGGCGCGCCCTGGAACCAGGGGGCGTCGGTCAGGACGGAGAGGCAGCTCGCGCCCCCCTCGGCATAGGCCCGCGCCAGCGCCGGCGGGTCGAAGGGGTCGCGGATCAGCCCGCCGGAGGGGGAGGCGCGCTTGATCTCGGCGATCAGCCCGACGCGCCCCTCGGCCACGGCGGCGCAGAGCGCCTGCTGGAAGTCGCGCGGCCGCGGCGCGTCGCGCGCCGCCCGCTCCATCTCGGCCAGCGGCGTGGCGGCGGCGCGTGCCTCCACCTCCGCCCGCTTGTCGGCGAGGATCCGGGCGAGGGTGTCCGGCAGGTCGGGGATGACCGGAAGGGGCAGGTGCGGCGCGTTCATGCGGGGGGGCCCTGGGGGGTTTCGGCCTGCAACGCGGCGGGCGGGGGTTCGGTGGCGCGGCGCAGCCGGGCGAGCACGCCGGCCGCCGCGCCGCTGTCGATGGCCTGCGCGGCGAGGGCGACGCCCCCGCGCAGATCCGCCGCGCGGTCGGCGATGACCAGCGCCGCGGCGGCGTTCAGCAGCACGATGTCGCGGTAGGCGCCCGGCGCGCCGTCGAGCAGCGCGGCCAGCGCGGCCGCGTTCTCCGCCGGCGCGCCGCCCTTCACCGCCTCGGGCGGGGCGGGGCGCAGGCCGGCATCCTCGGGGGTGATGGTGAACTCCCGCACCAACCCGCCCTCGAGGGCCGCGACCCGTGTCTCGCCCGACAGCGCGATCTCGTCGAGCCCCTGGCCGTGCACCACCCAGGCGCGCTCCATGCCGAGCCGGCCGAGCGTCTCCGCCATCGGCCGCAGCCACTCCGCGCTGAAGGCGCCGGTGAGCTGGCGCCGGACCCGCGCCGGGTTCGACAGCGGGCCGAGCAGGTTGAAGAGGGTCCGCGTGCCGAGCTCGACCCGCGGCCCCGCCGCGTGGCGCATCGAGGCGTGGTGCCGCGGCGCCCAGAGGAAGACCATGCCGGCCTCGGCCAGCACCCCCTCCAGCCGGTCCATCGGCACGTCGAGGTTGACGCCGAGCGCGGCCAGCGCGTCCGCCGCGCCGGAGCGCGAGGACAGCGCGCGGTTGCCGTGCTTGGCCACGGGGATGCCGCAGCCGGCCACGACCATCGCGGTCGCCGTCGAGATGTTCAGGCTGCCGGAGCCGTCGCCCCCCGTGCCGACGATGTCCATCGCCTCGGGCGGCGCCTCGATCGCGGCCATCCGCGCGCGCATGGCCCGCACCGCGCCGGTGAGCTCCGCGACCGTCTCGCCGCGCACGCGCATGGCCATCAGCAGGCCGGCGATCTGCGCCGGCGTCGCCTCGCCGGCCATGATGACGGCGAAGGCGG
>CAZMCV010000327.1:0-2268 GCA_964564645.1 uncultured Acetobacteraceae bacterium | reverse complement strand
CCGTGCCGCTCTCCGCCGTCGCGCTGCTGCCGGACGCACCCCCTTCCCTGCTGCGGGCCGGCACGCGCCGGGCCTGGCGCGTCGCCCGCGCCGAGGGGCCGGAGCGGATCGAGCCCGAATGGTGGCGGGACCGGGAGGATCGCCCGCTGCGCGACTACTACCGGGTGGAGCTGGAGGGCGGCGCGCGCCTCTGGGTCTGCCGCGGCGGGCTGGCCACGCCGGGCGAGGAGACGCGGTGGTGGCTGCATGGGCGCCTCGCGTGACGGGGACGGGGGGGATCGCCGGGGGGAAGAAGACACTTCTTCCCCCCGGAGCCCCCCATCATCGTCGTCTGGCACTCGTCCTTGGTGGTCCGGGGTGAGGTGCCAAAGGAGAAAGCGGGGGCGTCAGCGCCGCCCTGGCCCGGCGAACACCCCATCCAGGAACCGCCCGAGATCGCGGTTGGACCGCGCCCGCACCGCCTCGTCCGCGCCGATCATGTAGGGCTCGTCCTCGACGCAGAGCACCAGGATCACCTTGCGCCAGAACGGGCCCGACATGGGCAGGCCGGTGCGCTCGTCCCGCACCGACCCGTCCGGATCCACGCGCAGCCGGCAATCGTTCAGCAGCCGCCCGATCGGCCGTCGCCCGAAGCCGCCATCCCATTGGTGCAGCGCGCCTTCATAGGCGATGAGCGCCGCCGCCGACCCGCCGGAGCGCGCCGCCGCGGCGAAGGCCTCGCAGCGCGCCGGGTCGATCAGCGCGTCGCCGGTGCCGTAGAGGATCAGCAGCGGCGCCCCGGTGGTGCGCGGATCAGCGAAGCGGGCGATGCAGGGGCCGTAGAAGGCGGCGTGGGCGGCGAAGCGCTCGCCCCCCGGCGCCATCCGCGCCGCGACGCCGGCGTTCAGCGCGTACATCGTCGCCATCGCGCCGTAGGAGAAGCCGACCAGCGCGACGCGGCCGGGGTCGATCTCCGGCCGCGCGGCGAGGAAGCGCAGCCCGGCATAGGCATCGGCGATGGCCATGCTCTCGGTGATCTCGAGCAGCCGCTCGGTGAAGCCCTGCGCGCGGTCGCGCCGTGCGGCGAAGACGTCGATCACCAGCGCCGCGGCGCCCATCGCGGCGAGCTGGCGGCCATAGCGGTGCTCGCGCGCCCACAGCACGCCACCCGCGCCGTGCAGCATCACCACGGCCGGGACGGAGCGCGGCGGCGCCTCGCCCGCGGCGGCCAGCGGCGGCAGGTAGAGCGTGCCGATCGCCGTGGCCGGCGCCGCCCCCTCCAGGTCGCGCGGGGTGAAGGGGCTGCGACTGGGGAAGGTGACGGGGCGGCCCGGGATGATGTCCGCCAGCGCCTCCGCCTCGGGCCAGGGGTCGCGCAGGCGCCAGGGGCCGTCCGGCGCGCCGGCGGCGCCGAGCAGGACGCCAAGCAGCAGCGCGGCCCAGGCGCGCCGTGCCGACCCTGCGCCCCAGGCGCGCCGCAGCGCCGCCCTCATGCCAGCACCCGCCCGCGAAGGACCAGCCCGTCCCCCTCCCGCGCCAGCAGCACCGCCTCGCCGGAGGCGGGGAAGATCCCGGTCAGGGCGGTGATGTTCACCTGGTGGGTGATGACGACCAGCGTGCCGGGGCCGTCCCAGCCGAGCAGGAGGCGCCGCGCCGCCCCGGTGCGCGCCGATGCCTCGCCGCGCTCGGCGAAGAAGGAATCGAAGGCCGGCTCCGGCCGGGCGGGGCGATCGGGGAAGGCGAGCGCGGCGGTCTCGACGGCGCGGCACCAGCGCGAGGTCAGCACGGCGCCGATGGCGATCCCCGCCGCGGCGAAGGCCTGGCCGATGCGGCGGGCCTGGGCCCGCCCGGCCGCGTCGAGGTTGCGCTGGGTGGCGCAGTCGCCGAGGACCATGCCGGGCGGATCGCCGCTGCCGGGCGCGATGGCGTGGCGGATCAGCGCGATGCCGCCGCTGCGCAGCACGCCCTCATCCGCCCTGGCGGCACGCGGCATCGCGAGGCAAGCGAGCAGCCCGAGCGCCCGGCGGCGCCCCGGCGCGATCCGATCATCCTGCGTCCCGGCGGCCATGCCCGGCATCTGAGGCCGCGGGCCTGATCCTCAAGGTGGCCCCCCCCTTCCCGGCACGCACCCGCCCCCCGATGAACGAGGGCCAAAAAACGATGATGGGGGGCGTGGGGGGAAGAAGTGTCTTCTTCCCCCCACCTCACCGCCCCGGACCCCCGACCCAACCAACACCCTGGCGACGGCTGGGCCCCGCCCTGCCGCCCGACCCGGTCCGACGCGGTGGC
>CAZMCV010000326.1:0-2284 GCA_964564645.1 uncultured Acetobacteraceae bacterium | reverse complement strand
GGTCGGTCCCGGCCGCCGCCGCCCCGCGCGAGAGCGCGGTCGCGGCCAACTCCAGTGCGCGCGCCACCGCGGCCTCCGTCGGCGGCGGGGCGACCTCCGGCGGCTCGAGGGTCGGGCCCAGCAGGTCGGCGGCGTCGCGCAGCAGGGCGAGCTTGGCCGCCTGGTCCGCCGGCACGAAATCGGCGAGCGTCCTGGTCCCCGAGACCTCCGGCACCGCAGCGATCCGCTCGGCCAGCGCCTGCGCCGCCGGCAGGTCGGGGGCGAGGATCTGGATGGTGTTCGGCGTCGTCTCCGCCTCGCGCATCAGGTCGCGGAAGGTCGAGACCGCCTCGGTGGTCGGGTCCCGCAGGTTGAGCGGGTTGGTGTCGAAGCGGAGGAAGGGCAGGGTCGCCGCGGCGCCGAGCGCCACCAGCAGCGTCGCCGCCGCCACCGCCCTGGCGCGGCGGCGGAGGAACCGGTCGAAGGGCGCCAGCGCCTGGTAGCCGACCGGCTGCCGCTCCTCCTCCGGCCGGGTGTAGACCAGCCAGGCCGGCAGGGTGGTCAGGGAGACCACGACGCCGATCAGCATCCCCGCCGCGGCGATCACGCCGAGCTCCGACAACCCCCGGTAGTCGGTGGGCAGGAAGGCGAGGAAGCCGGTGCAGAGGGCGAGCGCGGCGAGCCCGATGCCCGGCCCCGCGATCGCGGCCGCGCTGACCAGCGCGCGCTCGAGCGGCTCCTCCCGCAGCCGGTGCCGCTGCTCGCGCAGGCAGACCGAGTACTGGATGGCGAAATCGACCGCGAGGCCGATGAACAGCACGGCGAAGGCGATGGAGAGCGGGTTGTAGGGCCCGACGAACAGCGTCCCCCAGGCCGCGGTCAGCACCAGGCCGAGCACGAGCACGCCGAGCATGGGCAGGATCAGCCGCCCCGTGCGCAGCCCGAGCCAGAGCAGGGCGGCGACCGAGACGAGGGAGAGGATGTTCTCGACGATCGCGCCGCCGAAGACGGAGGCGAATTCCTCGTCGCGCATCACGAGGTTGCCGGTGAGGCGGACCGTGACGCCGTTGGCGGCGGTGAGGTCGAGGCGGGCGACGGCGTCGCGGATCTGCCCGGTCGCCGCCGCCGCCGGGGCGAGGCCCGTGTAGTCGAGCGCCGGCTGGACGAGGACGAAGCGGCGCAGCGCCAGCGCCTCCGGCTCCCGCCCGGTGAACAGGCGGGTCCAGTCGAGGGGTGCCAGGCGGCCGTCCCGCGCCGCCTCGGCCGTCGCCGCCAGGCCGGCGAGGGCGGTGGCGAGGCTGTCCGGGTCGGCCGGGGCCTCGCCACGCTCCAGCCCCTCCCCCACCAGCTCGAGCGCGCGGGCGACGCCGCGCAGCGACGGGTCGGCGGCGAGGGTGCCCAGCATGGGCTGGGCGGCGATGATCCGCTCGGTCGCCGCGGCCACCACCTCCGTCGCGGGGAAGAGCAGGGCGCTGCGGCGGAACACCTCCGCCCCGTCCGGGCGGTCGGCGCTGCGGACCGGGCTGCCGGCGGGGGCGCGGCGCAGCTCCTCCAGCAGCGCGGCGGCGGCGCGCTCGGCGAGGTCGGGGGTGGCGCCGTCGATGACGATGGCGATCACGTGCTCCCGCTGCGGGAAGGCGGTGTCGATCGCCTTCTCCGCCTGCCGCCAGGGCAGGTCGGCGGGGAACATGCGGATGGCGTCGGTGTCGAGCGAGAAGCGCGTCGCCAGCACCCAGCAGGAGCCGAGGCCGAGCAGCGCGGAGAGCAGCAGCGTGAGCGCGGGGCGGCGGACGCTGGCGGCGGCCAGCAGCGCGGCGACGCGGCCGAGCAGGCCGGCCCGTGCCTCGGCCGTCGTCAGCGGGTCCGGCGGGGCGGCCGGGGGGGGCGGGAGGTCCAAGGGGGGCTCGGGCGGGCTCAGGGCCTGTCGGTCGGCCGGGTTCGCGAAAGGACGCCCATGGGGATCATCGGGGACACTCCTGCAGGATCGGGGCCGGGGGGCATTCCTGCCTCCATGCCGCGGGCGCGTGAAAAAGTCGCATGCGCGAAGCAAGGTCCGCTGGAATCATTGCGCAATCTTCTGCAAGATCGGCGAAGGCGGACATTCTCTCGCACTCTCCGAGGCGGCATGGGGCCGAAGCGGCAGGGGCGCGCGGGGGTGCGGCCCTGCCGCAACGCCGGTCCCGCGCCGCGGCGGCATGGCGGCGCCGGGCGGCGGTGGCCAGTTCGGGCGCGCGGTTGCCGCGGGGCGCGCCGCGGCGGCCACGGCGCCGGCCGGGTAGTAGAGATCCTCACGGAAACTGCCCTG
>CAZMCV010000325.1:0-2308 GCA_964564645.1 uncultured Acetobacteraceae bacterium | reverse complement strand
CCGCCTCACTGCGGCACGGCCTCGCGCCGCGGCCGGGGCGCCGCGCGGCCCCCCGCCATGCCGCGCGGCAGGGCGCTGGCCGGCGGCGGCGGCTCGATGGCCGGGCGGTGCCACTGGCCCTCGCGGATCCGGTCCTCGTGCTCCTGCACGATGTTCTCGAGCCGGACGCGCCAGAGGCCGAGGATCGGTTCCTGGCTGCGCAGGACCAGCGAGCGGAAATCGGGGGTCTGGTAGAGGTTCAGGATCTCGCCGGCGGCGGCCAGCAGCTGGGTGTTCTTCGCCTCGCAGGCCTCGATCGCCGCGCGCGCCCGGCCGAAGGAGGCCTCATAGGCCGCGCGCTCGCCCTCCTTGGTGCGCGCGACCGAGACCGCCTCGGCATGCGCCACCTGCCATTGCGCCAGCGTCTTCGCCAGCGCGTCGTTCTGCTCCTTGAGCGCCCTGGCCGCGGCGCGCAGCATCTCGAGCTCCTCGACCATCTCGGGCGGGGGGCCGGCGGGCTTCTCCTCGAGCTCCTTCAGGCGCGTGGCCTGCTCCTCGGTCAGCGTCTGCAGGCGGTCGCGCTGCGCCTTCGCCTCGGCCGCCTCGGCCTGCAGGCGTGCCTGGCCGTCCTGCAGCGCGCGCAGATCGGCGGTGGCGCGGCGCAGCGCCTCGCGCAGCCGCGCCTCCTGGTCGGACTGCGCCTGCGCGGCGATCGCGGGAAGCAGCAGCAAAGCGAGCAGCAGGGCGAAGCGGCGCATGCTCAGAACCTCGCCAGCAGGTCGAGCTGGAAGATGTCGGCGCGATAGGGCGGCCCCGCGACCTCCTCGGCCGACATCCAGCGCCCGCGGATCGCCGCGTTGCGCGCGATGCCGAGCGCGCCGCCCAGGATGAAGCCCTTGGAGTTGGTGCCGCCCAGGCGGAAATCGCTGTCGTTGAAGGCGTCCAGCACGGCGTCCGATTCGAGGTAGCGGTAGGTGAAATGCGCCTGCCAGTGCCACAGCTGCTCGACGTCGCGGTGACCGACGGTCAGGCGGAACAGGTAGCCCTGCCGGCCGCCGATGAAGCGGTTGTTGGCGCCGAGGTTGTTGGCGATGCCGTTGACGTCGCCATTGGGCAGGACGCCGAAGCGCAGGATCTGGGTGCGGTCGAAGGCGAGGTTGTTGAGGTAGTTGCCCTCGAAGGTGACCACCACCGGGTCGAAGCCGGCATATTCGAGCCGCGTGTACAGATCGAGCACGGCGAAGGAGGAGGCGAGGCCGAAATACTGCGGCGCGGCGCCGGTCGGGTTGCTCGGGTCCGGCGTGATGTTGCGGACGGGGAAGAAGGTGTTGGTGTTCTGGGTGAAGAAGGCGCGGCTGATGTCGGTGTTGCACGCATCTGCCGCCCAGGGGATCGGGCAGGGCGCCGACAGCGCGCCGGCGGCCTGGAAGAAATTGTAGTAGCCGAGATTGACCGCCGCCTTCCATTCCGGGTGGAACTGCCACTCCGCACCGCCCTGCACGCCGAGCATCCAGCGGTCGCGGCTCGGCGACTTGGCGACGTCGGTCGAGCTGAAGTTGAGGTCGGTGTTGAAGTAGGGGAAGGCACCGAGCGTCACGAATCCCGTCAGGTTGTCCGAGAACAGCTTGTGGCGCGCGGTCGCGGCGATGCCGTCGAAGTTCAGGTCGTCATCGTAGAGCAGGTCGGTCGAGCGGAAGGGGTTGGGCATGCGCCCGGTCCAGACCGTCAGCCAGTCCGCGGGCTTGGAGCGCACATAGGCCCGGTCCAGCCAGACCGCGTAGCGCGAGTAGAAGCCGTATTGCTGGGCGGAGGAGGAGACGGCGCCGAAGGTCTGGTTGGTCGAGACCGGCGAGGAATCGTTGCCGGTCGCGATCCGGAAATCCATCATCATCCAGTCGTTCAGCGTCGCCTGCAGGCCGCCGCGGGCGCGGATGCGGTAGCGGCTGCGGTCCTCCGTCACGTTCAGGAAGGGCGCGTTGGCGGTGCCGTTCAGGTCGAAGCCGCTCGCGCTGTTGTTGATGGAGAAGAAGTTCGGGAAGAAGCCGGCGGCGTTGCCGGCGGGGAAGTTGATCCACTCCGCGCGGAGCCGCAGGTCGCCATAGGGCCGGACGCGGCTGACCCATTCGGGGATGGCGCCGGCGGCGGGGATCCGACCCTCCTCCTTCAGCTGCGCCATCACGTCGCGGGTGACGTCGTCGCGGATCTGCCGGCGCACGGTCTCGGGCACGAAGGGCACGCGGATGGTGCCGGGTGGCGGCGGCGGGGGCTCGGCGTCGATCAGCGCGCCGGTCGCCGCGCCGGCGGCGGCGCCGGCAGGGGCCGCCGCCCG
>CAZMCV010000324.1:0-2339 GCA_964564645.1 uncultured Acetobacteraceae bacterium | reverse complement strand
AGGCACGCGGGCCCGCGCGGCCACCGCCGCGGCCTCGCCCGCCGTCTGCGGTGAACCGGCTTCCGCCGCCGCGGCCGCCGCGGCTGCCTCGGAGCGGCGTCGCGCCTCGTCCTCGGCCGCGCGCTGGCGGTCCTCCTCGGCCTTGCGGGCGGCGTCCTCCTCCGCGCGGCGGCGATCCTCCTCGGCCTTGCGGGCGGCCTCCTCGGCGGCGCTGCGGAGTTGCAGCGCCTGGCGCTCACGCTCCTCGCGCTGCCGCTGCGCCTCGAGCCGGCGCTGTTCCTCCAGCACCCGCTGGCGGGTGGCCAGCTCGGCCTGGGTCAGCGGACGGCCGGCGGAGGGCGCCCCCGAGGGGCCCCGCGCCTGCGCGCCGCCGGAGGGCCGCGCCCCGCCACCCGGGCCGGACGCGGCCGGGCGCCCGGTCTGGGGACCGCTGGCCGGACGCCCGGCGGCGGAGGCGCCGCCGCCGCTCTGCGCCGGTGGCGGCGTCACGACGCGCTTCTTGACCACCTCGACCTGCACGGTCTTGCTGCGGCCATGGCTGAAGCTCTGGCGGACGCTGCCCGCGTCCACCGTCTTGCCCAATTCCAGGCGGCCGCCGGACGGCCGAAGGCTCAGCCGGCCCTTGGCCGCGTCCTGCTCATTCTGGTCGCTCATCCGCCGTTCCGAACCCGATCCGTCCAGTTCCGTCATTCCCGCCGTGCCTTGGGGGCCCCTGCTGCGCCGTGGCCCAATGCTGCCCGGGGCCCGGCGATCCGGGCCCTCGATGTTCCTGGGCCCGGCGAACCGTGCCCCCTCCGCCGGTCATGCCGGCGCCGTGTCCTCCGCGCCGCGCTGGCGACCTGCGGCCTGCATCCCGCCCGCGACCGGAGCCGCATCCAGCAGACCCTCCAGGCGCGCAGCCTCCTCGGCGATCCGCTCGGCCATCCGGCCGGAGACGATCGCCACATGCACCGCGTGGTCCCGGCCGAAGACACCGCCCAGTTCGGACGCCGTCAGCGGCGCGATCAGCGGCACGTGCCGTCCGTTCAGCAGGCGCGACCGCTCGGCCACGCTGCCATCCGAGGCCTCCACCAGCAGGCCCACCCGTCCGGCCTGCAGCATTTCGCGCACTGCCTGCCATCCGGTGACCGCCTGGCCGCCCCGCCGGGCAAAGCCGACGAGATCGCGGACACGGCGCCTCAGGCCGTTCACGATCGACACGCGAAGGTCAGGGGGCAGGAGCACGGCGCCACGGACCGCCTTGGCAAAGGCGCCGCGGTTCACCGCGCGTTCTAGCACATCGGCCCTGGCCGACAACCACATTCCCCGGCCCGGCAGGCGTCCTTCCAGATCCGGCACCAAAACCCGATCCGGTCCCAGGACGAAACGGAGCATCGCCGTCTTCGGCAGGCTCTCACGCGTGACGATGCAGCGGCGGAGAGGCCCGCGCTCGGCTTCGGTCTCGGGCGGCGCGTCCTGCCCCGTCGGCGCCTCGGAAGGCGGCGGCGCGGGCAGGCGCGGCGTCACACCATGCGGGTCATGCGCGGGCGCCGTCATCATCGGCCGCCTCTTCCCCGGCGAAGGCGGGCTCGTCCGCCGCCGCGCCTTCCTCGTCGAGACCGGCGGCCTCGCCGACCGGGCCTTCCTCGCCCTCGAACCAATGCTGGCGCGCGGCCATGATCACCGCGTTCGCGGTCTCCTCGTCGATCGCGTCCGCGCCCAGGATCTCGATCAGCTCGTCCGAGGCGAGGTCCGCGAGGTCGTCGAGCGTCTTCACGCCCTTCTCACCGAGGGTGACCAGCATGGACGGCGTGAAGCCGCCGGCATCGGCGACCGCGTCCTCGACGCCCATGGCGCGGCGCTGGTCGTCGAGCTCGGCGTCGCGCCGCTCGAGCCAGGTCAGCGCGCGGCGCTTGAGCTCGGCCGCGACCGTCTCGTCGAAGCCCTCGATCTCGGCGAGCTCCTCGTCCTCGACCGAGACGATGTCCTCGACCGAGGTGAAGCCCTCGGTCACCAGCAGGCCGGCGATGACGTCGTCGACATCCAGCGCCTCGACGAAGAGGCCGGAGCGCTTGCGGAACTCGTCCTGGCGGCGCTCGCTTTCTTCCTGCTCGGTCAGGATGTCGATGTCCCAGCGGGTGAGCTGGCTGGCCAGGCGCACATTCTGCCCGCGCCGGCCGATCGCCAGGCTGAGCTGGTCGTCGGGCACCACCACCTCGCAGCGGCGGCTGTCGTCGTCGAGCACGACCTTCGTCACCTCGGCCGGGGCCAGCGCGTTCACGATGAAGGTCGCCTGGTCCGGCGCCCAGGGGATGATGTCGATCTTCTCGCCCTGCAGCTCGGCGACCACGGCCTGCACG
>CAZMCV010000323.1:0-2344 GCA_964564645.1 uncultured Acetobacteraceae bacterium | reverse complement strand
ACAACGTCTTCGAGCTGCTGGTGCGGGCCGGGCGCGACGCGCCCATGGCCAAGGCGATGCTGATCCCCGAAAG
Source organism: uncultured Acetobacteraceae bacterium (assembly GCA_964564645.1). GTDB lineage: Bacteria > Pseudomonadota > Alphaproteobacteria > Acetobacterales > Acetobacteraceae > CAZMCV01. The sequence goes on along the minus strand of CAZMCV010000323.1, from coordinate 2,271 downwards.
CACCGCCAACAACGCGACGATGCCGGCGGCGCATCGCGAGCTGTTCATGTACTGCAACGCGGTGATGGAGCCCTGGGACGGCCCGGCGGCGATCGCCGCGACCGATGGGCGCTGGGTGATCGCCGGCCTCGACCGCAACGGGCTGCGGCCGCTGCGCTACACCATCACCACCGACAAGCTGATCATCGTCGGCTCCGAGACGGGGATGGTGAAGATCGCCGAGGAGGCGATCGTCGCCAAGGGCCGGGTCGGTCCCGGCCAGTGCATCGGCGTCGACCTCGAGGAGGGGCGGTTCCACGAGGACGGCCCGCTCAAGGATCTGCTCGCCGCGCGCAAGCCCTTCGGCGACTGGACGCGACGCACCACGCGGATCGACGCCATCGTCAAGGCCGGCGCCGACGAGCAGGCGCATTTCGGGCCGGAGGAGCTGCGCCGCCGCCAGCTCGCGGTCGGCTACACGCTCGAGGAGCTGGAGACGATCCTCCACCCGATGGTCGAGGAGGCGAACGAGGCCGTCGGCAGCATGGGCGACGACGCGCCGATCGCGGTGCTGTCCAGCCACTACCGCGGCCTGCACCACTTCTTCCGCCAGACCTTCAGCCAGGTCACCAACCCGCCGATCGACAGCCTGCGCGAGACGCGGGTGATGACCTTGCGCACCCGGCTCGGCAATCTGGGGAACATCCTCGACGAGGACCCGGCGCAGTGCGACATGCTGATGCTGGAGAGCCCGGTGCTGTCCAACGCCGAATTCGCGGCGATGCGGGAGTACATGGGCGCCACCGCCTGCGAGGTGGACTGCACCTTCGCGGCGAAGGAGGGCGAGTCAGGCCTGCGCCGCGCCATCGAGCGCATCCGCCGCGAGGCCGAGGAGGGCGTGCGCTCCGGCTGCGCCCATGTGATCCTGACCGATGAGCGCCAGGGGCCGGAGCGCGCGGCGATCCCGATGATCCTCGCGGTCGGCGGCGTCCACACCTACCTGGTGCGGCATTCGCTGCGGACCTTCACCTCGCTGAACGTCCGCGTGGCCGAAAGCCTCGACGTGCACTACGCCGCCGTGCTGATCGGCGCCGGCGCGACGACGGTCAACGCCTATCTCGCGCAGGAGAGCATCGCCGACCGCCACCGCCGCGGCCTGTTCGGCGCGATGCCGCTCGGCGAATGCATCGCGCGCTACAAGAAGGCGCTCGACAAGGGGCTGCTCAAGGTGATGTCCAAGATGGGCATCGGCGTGCTGTCCTCCTATCGCGGGGGGATGAATTTCGAGGCGGTGGGCCTCTCCCGCGCCCTCGTCGCGGAGTTCTTCCCCGGCATCCACAGCCGCATCTCCGGCATCGGCGTGCCCGGCATCGCGCGCCGCGTGCTGGCGCTGCACGCCCGCGCCTGGGATGCCGATGTGGTGACCCTGCCGGTCGGCGGGCTCTACAAGAAGCGGCTGCGCGGGGAGAGCCACGCCTTCGATGGCGGCCTGATCCACACCCTGCAGCACGCGGTCGAGACCGACAGCTACACCGCCTTCAAGCGCTACTCCGACGCCGTCCGCCGCATGCCGCCCGTAGCGCTGCGCGACCTGCTCGACTTCCGCGCCGAGGGCCGCCAGCCGGTCCCGCTCGAGGAGGTGGAGAGCATCACCGAGATCAGGAAGCGCCTGGTCGCGCCGGGGATCTCGCTCGGCGCCCTCAGCCCCGAGGCGCATGAGACGCTGTCGATCGCGATGAACCGCATCGGCGCGCGCAGCGACTCGGGCGAGGGCGGCGAGGATCCGGCGCGCGCGAAGCCGCGCCCGAACGGCGACAACGCCAACAGCGCGATCAAGCAGATCGCCTCGGGCCGCTTCGGCGTCACCGCCGAGTACCTGAACAATTGCCGCGAGATCGAGATCAAGGTCGCCCAGGGAGCCAAGCCCGGCGAGGGCGGGCAGCTGCCGGGCTTCAAGGTCACGGGGCTGATCGCGAAGCTGCGCCACGCGACGCCGGGGGTCACGCTGATCTCCCCGCCGCCGCACCACGACATCTACTCGATCGAGGACCTGGCGCAGCTCATCTACGACCTCAAGCAGATCAACCCGGATGCGACGGTCTGCGTGAAGCTGGTCAGCCGGTCGGGCATCGGCACCATCGCCGCCGGCGTCGCCAAGGCCAAGGCGGATGCGATCCTGGTCTCCGGCCATTCGGGGGGTACCGGCGCCTCGCCGCAATCCAGCATCAAGTACGCCGGCCTGCCCTGGGAGATGGGCCTCAGCGAGACGCACCAGGTGCTGCTGCTGAACCG
>CAZMCV010000322.1:0-2364 GCA_964564645.1 uncultured Acetobacteraceae bacterium | reverse complement strand
GTAAATCCGTTGGCTTGCGCCTACGTTGGTTCGAATCCAACCCCCTCCATTCCCGTCGGATCCCTGCAGCGCGGCCCGCGGGTGTAGCTCAATGGTAGAGCCCCAGCCTTCCAAGCTGGTTGTGCGGGTTCGATTCCCGTCACCCGCTCCAGCCCCCGTCCCGCTTCAGTCGAGGACGAGGTTGAGCGACTTCACCACCACGCCATAGGCCTCGCGCTCACGCCTTTGCAGGGCGAGAAGCTCCTCCGGCGTGCTCGGGTTGGGGCGGGCGCCCTGGGTGCGCATGGCCGCGATGAACCCATCCGTGGCCATCGCCGTGCCCACGGCGGCGTTGAGGCGCGCGATCACCGGGGCCGGCGTTCGCGCGGGGACGTAGAGCGCCTGCCAGAGCCCCATGTCCAGGTCGAAACCCTGCTCCTGCATGGTGGGCACCTCGGGCAGCATCTCCAGCCGCTGCTTCCCCACGGTCGCGAGGACGCGGATGCGGGGGTCGCGCGCGAAGCTCTCGGCATTGCCCGCGCCCAGCATCATGAAGTTGACCTGGCGGGCGAGCATGGCGGTGACCGCGGCGGGCGGTCCGGGGAAGGGCACATGCAGCATCTCGAAGCCTTCCGCCTGCGCCAGCCGCAGGAAGGCGAGGTGCGGCGAACTGCCGACCCCCCAGCTGGCATAGGTCAGGTCGCCCGGCTTCTCCCGCGCCGCCGCGATCATGCCCGGCACGTCGCGGATGTCCTCCCGGGCCGGGCCGGAGATGATGGCGAAGGGGATGTTGGTCACCAGGCTGACCGGGGCGAAGTCGCGCTCGGGGTCGTAGGCGAGGCGCCGGTAGGTGAGGGGGTTGATGGACTGCGTGTCGACGATGCCGAGGTAGAGCGTGTAGCCGTCGGGTGCGGCGCGGGCGACCTGCGCGGCGGCGACGCCGCCGCCGGCGCCGGCGCGGTTCTCGACGACCACGGGCTGGCCCAGCACGGCCGAGAGCGGCGCCGCCAGGGCGCGGGCCACGATGTCGTTCGTCCCGCCCGGCGGGAAGCCGGAGACGAGGCGAAGGGCGCGGTCGGGGAAGGCAAGCGCCGGCGTGGCGCACAGAAGGGCAGGGGCAGCGAGGACCAGGCGGCGGCTGACGAGCGGCATGCGATCTCTCCGAGGCGAGACCGGCGTGTTCCCCGCGCCGAAGCTCAAGGGCCGGACCCCCGGTGTCAAGGCGGGGCGGCCGCCGGTCTCGGGGTGGGGCGACCGCCGGCCGCGGGGCGGGGCGACCTGGGGGGGAAGAAGATTGGCCGGCGTCGCCGCGCGCCGTTGACAACCGCGGCCGATCGCGTCTCTAGCACCCGGCGCAGCTCGGCCGGATGCGAACGCCCACGCGGCGGCAGGCGCACGGGCTGGCCTCGAGAGATGGAGCCGCACAGCCATGGCCAAGGCGAAGTTCGAGCGCAACAAGCCGCACTGCAACATCGGCACGATCGGGCATGTGGACCACGGCAAGACGTCGCTGACGGCGGCGATCACGAAGGTGCTGGCGAAGACGGGCGGCGCGACGTTCACGGCCTACGACCAGATCGACAAGGCGCCGGAGGAGAAGGCGCGCGGCATCACGATCTCGACGGCGCATGTCGAGTACGAGACGACGAACCGCCACTACGCGCATGTCGACTGCCCTGGCCACGCCGACTACGTGAAGAACATGATCACGGGTGCGGCGCAGATGGACGGCGCGATCCTGGTGGTCTCGGCGGCGGACGGCCCGATGCCGCAGACGCGCGAGCACATCCTGCTGGCGCGGCAGGTGGGCGTGCCGGCGCTGGTGGTGTTCCTGAACAAGACGGACATGGCGGACCCCGACCTGCTGGAGCTGGTGGAGATGGAGGTGCGCGAGCTGCTGTCCTCCTACCAGTTCCCCGGCGACGACATCCCGATCGTGATGGGCTCGGCGCTGTGCGCGCTGGAGGACCGCGACCCCGAGAAGGGCGAGCAGGCGATCCTGAAGCTGATGGCGGCGGTCGATGAGTACATCCCGCAGCCGGTGCGCGCGCTGGACCGCCCGTTCCTGATGCCGGTGGAGGACGTGTTCTCGATCTCCGGCCGCGGCACGGTGGTGACGGGGCGCGTCGAGCGCGGCGTGGTGAAGGTGGGCGAGGAAGTCGAGATCGTCGGGCTGAAGCCGACGGTGAAGACGACGGTCACCGGCGTCGAGATGTTCCGGAAGCTCCTGGACCAGGGCCAGGCGGGGGACAACATCGGCGCGCTGCTGCGCGGCACGAAGCGCGAGGATGTGGAGCGCGGGCAGGTGCTGGCCGCCCCCGGCTCGATCACGCCGCACACCAACTTCAAGGCCGAGGCCTATGTGCTGACGAAGGAGGAGGGCGG
>CAZMCV010000321.1:0-2416 GCA_964564645.1 uncultured Acetobacteraceae bacterium | reverse complement strand
AGCGCGACGGTGCCGCCCGCGATGGCGCCGACGGCGACCAGACGGTTCGCGGCATTCGCCGGCGTCGTCACCTCGAGCCCATGGCTGCCCGGCGCGCCGCCGAGCGTGATCGTCCCGCTCGCGCCGCGGAACACCTCGGTCCCCGAGGCGCTGGCGGCGAGGACGCCCGTGCTCGGCGCGAACAGGCCGGTATTCGTGCCACCCACGGCGAGGCCGGGGCGCGCCACGCGCCCGGCCGGCGCCTGCATCTGCAGCACGCCGTTGGTCCCGGTATTGACCAGCGGCCCGCCCTGGCCGTTCTCGAGCAGGGCCGGGGAGCCGAGATAGACCGCGTTCGCCGCGCCCGCGCCGCTGTCGGAGAGATGGACCGCGGCCGAGCCGTTGTTGCGCGTGTTGAAGTAGGCGCAGCGCAGCGCGAAGATGTCGAGGCGGTTGTCCGCGCCGTTGACCCGGATCGCATTGTCCTCGGCGTCGTCGACGCGCAGGTTGCCGATCTGGATGCGGGCGCCGCTGGCGTCGAGGAGGATGCCGTGCGCGCCGGCGATGGGCGTGCCGCCGGCGGCGAAGATCTCGCCCTGGGTGGTCAGGTTGCCGATCCGGCCGTCGACCGAGGGCGCCTCCACCCAGACGCCGTACTTCACGAAATCGGCATAGGCGTTGCCGATGTAGAACTTGCTGACCGCGCCGCTGCGCTCGGGCGGCGCCGTCGGGCCCGAGGCGGCGAAGCGGAACATGCTGCGGTAGCCGAGGGCGAAGGCCTGGTCGATGAAGATGCCGTCGCAGCGGCGCACGATCACGGCGTCGCCGTTGGCCTGCTGCCAGCGCACGACGTTCTCGTCGGCCGACCAGAAGGTCCAGAAATGCAGGTTGTGGATGCGCGGGACATCGAGGCTCTCGTCGATCTCGACCCCGGCGCGGAAGACCTGGCCGCGCAGCCGCCGGATGTCGAGCCGGCCGGAGTTGCGGCAGTAGATGCCGCGGTTCACGCGGCCGAGCAGGACGTTGTCGAAGTCGACGCCGCCGAGGCAGTCCTCGACCCGGAAGACATAGGGGTAGTCGGTCGGTGCCCAGGCGGCGGTGAAGCTGGTCGGATGGGACTGGATCACCGCGAGGTCGGCGACGCCCGAGCCGCGGGCGGCGATGCCGGTGAAGCGGAGGGGCGTGAAGCCGGTCTGGTCGATGACCAGGCGCGTGCCCTGGGTCACGTCGCCGGTCTCGGTGAAGCCGGCGCCCTGGAAGCGAACCATGCTGTTGGCCACCGTGATCGCGGAGGCCAGGCGGTAGGCGCGCGGCCCGAGATGCACGACGCCGCCGCCGCGGCTCAGCAGGTCGTTCACCGCCGACTGGAAGGCCGGCGCGTCGTTGGTCGAGCCATCGCCCTTGGCGCCGTAGTCGCGGACATGGACGCCGCGGTCGAGGAGCACCTGGCCGCGCAGCTGCGCGATGCTGGTGCGGCGAGTGGTGAAGGTCCCGCTCGCCGACTGGACGACCGGCGTGAGATCCGTATCGACCAGGCTGGTGGCGGCGGGCAGTTCGCTGATGCGGGCGTCGGGCATGTCTCACCCATCGGAAGGGATGCGGGGTGCCGGCCCGCCGCGGCGGCGCGTGCCGGCCGCCATGCGGGATGGGCGAGGGGAGGGGCGCGTCGGGGCGGGGTGGCTACTGGCGCAGCGCGCCGCGCAGGCTCAGCGGCTCGATCAGCAGGCGCGCGCCGTCCTCCTGCAGCAGCAGGGCGAGGTCGTTGCCGACGTTGAAGCTCGGGCTGCTGACGCCGAGCGCCGGATCGGCTGCGTCCTCGACGCGGATGCGGTAGCCCGTGCCGGTCGGGGGCGCGACGAAGGTCGTGCTGGCGCTGCCTGCCAGCACGGCGACCACGCGCTGCGGCGGGATCACCGCGTCGTTCGCGTCGCGCAGCGTGAACACCACCTGCGCGACCGGGCCGGTGACGGTCGCCGAGACCGGCAGCGGGGCGCCGGCGACGATCGCCGTGGCGAGCGGGGCGAGGACGATGGTCCGCACCACCGCCGCGGCGGCCTGCAGGATCGTCAGGCGCTGCGCCACGGTGCGGACGGTGCTGAACGGGCCGCCCTGGCCGTCGAGCGTGGTGCCCGTGCTGATCGCGCCGCCGGTGCGGAAGGCGGTCAGGGCGGTGGCGTCCGCGGCGTTCACGATCAGCAGGTCGCCCTGCCGCACGGTGGCGGCCACCGGCGTGAAATACCCGGCGGCGGCAACGGTCGCGCGCGGGTCGGTCGTGCGGTAGTGCCAGAGCGTGAAGCCGTTGCCCTGGATCAGGGCGGTCAGGCTGGCGGCGTTGAAGGGCAAGGGAGCCTCCGTGTCGGGCGGGGTGCGGTCGTCATGGTTGTTCAAGCAGAAGACGGCATACGAGATTGTGAAGAGTGACTGGAGTTCAGACGTG
>CAZMCV010000320.1:0-2471 GCA_964564645.1 uncultured Acetobacteraceae bacterium | reverse complement strand
GCGCTCGCCCCAGATCTGCAGCTGCTCGACGGCGGCGGCGCGGAAGGTGTCGCCGGCGACGAAGGCGCAGGACAGCCCCTGCTCCCGGTATTGCTGGCCGAGCTTGGCGATGGTCGTGGTCTTGCCGGTGCCGTTCACCCCGACCACCAGCACCACATGCGGCGCCCGGGCGGGGTCGACCGGCATGGGCTGCGCGACCGGCTCCAGGATCTCGGCGATCTGCTCGGCGAGCGCGGCCTTCACCTCCTCGTCGGTGACCTCCTTGCCGAAGCGGGTCTTGCGGAAGCCCTCGACGATGCGCTGCGACGCGGCGACGCCGAGATCGGCGGTGATGAGCGTCTCCTCCAGCTCCTCCAGCGCCTCCTCGTCCAGGCGACGCTTGCGGAAGACCGTGGTGATGCTCTCGGTCAGCCGCTGGGTGGAGCGGGCGAGGCCCTGGCGCAGCCGGCTGAACCAGCCGCCGCGCGGGGCCGCGGGCGCGGCCTCGGCAGGGTCCGCCTGCTCGGGCTCGGAGACCGCCTCGGCCTCCCGCAGCGCCGCCTCGGCCTCGCGCGGCCCCGGCGCGGGCTCCTCCACCGGCGCCGCGGGCGGCGGCTCGGCGGGGCCGGAGCCACGGAAGAGCCGACCCAGCATGCCGGGGCGGGAGGATGGGATGGCGGTGTAGGGCGGCGGGTCCGCCGGCATCGGCCCGACCGGCATGAGGGGACCGGCGGCCGGGGGCGGGTCGGGCGCGGGGGTCGGCAGCCTCGGCTCGGGGGGCTGCCCCGGCGCCGGGGTGGCCGCGACATCCGGCGGCGCGAGGGACGGGGCCGGCGCGGGGGATGGCGGGGCGGCCTCGGCCACCGGGGGCGGATCGGTGCCCGGCACGGCAGCCGGTGGCACCGCAGGGTCGGCGCGGTCGATGGGTGCCGCCGGCGGGGCGTCGAACCCGGCCGGGGGTGGCGCCGGCGGCTCGTCCCGCAGGCTCTCCGGCGGCGCGGCATCCTCCGGCGCCGCCGCATCGCCCGGCGCGGGCGGCGGCTCCGCCCCGCCCCGTCCGCGCAGCCGGCCAAGCCATCCGCGCAGCGCCATCTAGCCGCCCTCCCCCTGCGCCGGCGGGAGGCTCGCCAGCAGCGTCTCCGACCCCGACGCCCCGGTGACGCGCAGCCGGCGGATCTCGCCGGGCGCGGCCGCGCCCGCGGTGAGCCGGAGCGGCGCGAATTGGGCCGTGTGGCCGCGGTCGGGCCGCTCGAACAGCACCGCCTCCTCCCGTCCGACCCGATCCGCGAGGAAGCTCCCCGTGGCCGCGGCGCCGGCCGCGCGCAGCCGCGCCGCGCGCTCCCGCCGCAGCGTCACGGGAAGCTGCGGCATGCGCTCGGCCGGCGTGCCCGGCCGCTCGGAATAGGGGAAGACGTGGAGGAAGATCAGGCCCGCCTCCTCGACCAGGGAGAGGGTGCGGCCGAAGGCCGCCTCGTCCTCGGTCGGGAAGCCGGCGATCAGGTCGGCGCCGAGCGCGATGTCCGGCCGCAGCGCCCGCGCCCGCGCCGCGACGGCCAGCGCATCCGCCCGCAGGTGCCGCCGCTTCATGCGCTTGAGGATCAGGTCGTCCCCGTGCTGCAGCGAGAGGTGCAGATGCGGCATCAGCCGCTCCTCCTCCGCCACCAGCCGCCAGAGCTCCTCGTCCATCTCGACGGGATCGACGGAGGAGAGGCGCAGCCGCGGCAGCTCGGGCACCAGGGCCAGCAGCCGCCGCGCCATCTGGCCGAGCGTCGGCCGGCCCGGCAGGTCCGGCCCGTAGCTGGTGATGTCGACCCCGGTCAGCACCACCTCGCGGTAGCCGCGCTCGACCAGCGCCCGCACCTGCGCCACCACCGCGCCGACCGGCACGCTGCGCGAGGGACCGCGGCCATAGGGGATGACGCAGAAGGTGCAGCGATGGTCGCACCCCTGCTGCACCTGCACGAAGGCGCGCGCGCGGCCGGCGAAATCGGTGACGAGATGCGCCGCCGTCTCGGTCGCCGCCATGATGTCGCTGACCGGCGCGGGCGGCGCGTCCGGCGCCCAGGCCGGCGGCTTCAGCTTGTCGGCATTGCCGATCACCCGCGCGACGCCGGGCAGGCCGGCCCAGGCATCGGGGCGGATCTGCGCGGCGCAGCCGGTGACGATGATCCGCGCCTCGGGGTTGGCGCGATGGGCGGCGCGGATCGCCTGGCGCGCCTGCCGCTCGGCCTCGGCGGTCACGGCGCAGGTGTTGACGACGATGGTCGGCGCGGGCTGGCCGGCCTCCGTCGCCAGGGCCCGCATCGCCTCGGATTCGTAGGTGTTGAGCCGGCAGCCGAAGGTCAGCACCTCGACCGGGGCCGGCGGCGGGTGGACAACGGTCATGGCGCGGCGGCGAGGAGGTCGAGCTCACCGGCGAAGGCGGTGGCGACGGGGCCGGTCATCAGCACATGCCCGTCCGACTCGCGCCAGGCCAGGAGCAGCGCGCCGCC
>CAZMCV010000319.1:0-2502 GCA_964564645.1 uncultured Acetobacteraceae bacterium | reverse complement strand
CGCCCGCCCTGGTCTGCCTGATGGCCGCCAACAACGAGACCGGCGTGCTCCACCCGCTGGCGGAGGCCGCCGAGCTCTGCCGCCGCCACGGGGCGAGGCTGCACGTGGACGCGGTGCAGGCGGCGGGGCGCATCCCGCTCTCGCTGGAGAGGACGGGGGCGGACAGCCTGGCGATCTCCGGCCACAAGCTCGGCGGGCCGCCGGGCGCGGGCGCGCTGCTGCTGCGCCCGGGCACTGACCTGCCCGCGCTGGTCGCCGGCGGCGGCCAGGAACGCGGCCGCCGGGGGGGGACGGAGCCCCTGCCGGCACTGGCCGGCCTCGCCGCGGCGGCGGAGGCCGCGGACCCGGCGGCGTCCGCGCGCCTCGCCCGGCTGCGCGACCGGATCGAGGACGGGGCGCGGGCCCTGGCCCCCGAGGCGGCGGTGGCCGGCGCCGCCGCGCCCCGCCTGCCCAACACCACCTGCCTGATCCTGCCGGGGGCGCCGGCGGAGACGCAGGTGATCGCGCTCGACCTGGCCGGGGTGCGGGTCTCGGCGGGGGCGGCCTGCTCCTCGGGGAAGGTGGCGCGGAGCCATGTGCTGGCGGCGATGGGGCTCGGGGACCTGGCCGGGTGCGGAATCCGGGTGTCGCTGCCCTGGGACGCGCCGGAGGACGCACCGGAGCGGTTCCTGGCGGCTTGGGGCGCGATGCGGGCAAGGCTGGCGCGGGCGGCGGCGTAGGTCAGGGGGGCGAGGGAACTCGCCCCCCCGACACCCCCCCACTCCTTTTTCTGCTCCTTGGAGTGGGTGGCGCGGTCGGGGGCGCACCGTTCCGGACAGCCCTGGAAATCCGATACGCCATCGACGACATTCTCCGCCAAGCGGAGAGACGGCGGCCATGGCGGATGGCGGGCTGAAATCGGTGATCGGCGGCGCCATCGGCGGCCTGTTCGGCGGAACCGTCGGCACCGTCGCCGAGAACCTGACCGAGGCGGCGTTCCAGAAGCTCCTCGGCCAGACCTGGGACGAGGTGAAGCTGCACGCGCGGGCCTATCTCGACCGCCCGACGAACCACGACCTGGAGCGCACGCTGCGCTTCGCCGCCCTCGTCGCCAGCCTCGCCGTCGTCAACGACCAGGGCATCATCGAGGAAGCCGAACGCGCCGACACCCGCGGCGCAGCACCCGACGCCTTCACCCCCGCCGCGCGCAAATGGCTGCACGGCCAGTTGCGCGGCCTCGCCGAGGTGCCGAAGGGCGCCCACGCGGCGATGATCGCGCCGCTGGTGGCCTGCCTCGACACCGCCCTCGTCGCCGCCCACGACCCCCGCGACGCGGCCGAAGCCACGCGGCGCCGCGGCGATGCCGAGGCGGCGATGTGGTCCGACCTGACCGCGGGCCTGCCCGGCGTCCCCTTCCCGGACGATTTCCCCGACCGCTTCCGCAGCGACGATCCCGACCGGCCCGGCTGGTTCGCGCACTTCATCGCCTTCCTGCGCGAATGCCTGAAGGACAAGCCGGACCCACGCATCGCCTTCTTCGTCGCCGGCCAGTCCGCGCTGAAGAACGCCGCGCGGCGGATCGAGGCGGAACTGGGTCAGGTGAAGGCCGGGGTCGCGCGGACGGAGGCGAAGGTTGATGCCGCCACCGCGGCGGTGAACGCGCTGCGGGAGGAGATTGCCCGCGAGAAGGGCGTCGATCCCGAAGTTCTCCGCCCGCTCTTCGAGCATCTCGGCCATGAGGGCCTCTCCCCCGACGAGATCCGCCGACGCGCGGGCGAGGCGGTGGACACCATCGTCGCGCGCGGCCGACAGGCCCAGGCGCCGAGCAACGATTCCGACATCGCCGCCACCATCGCCGCGGCCCGCGCCAGACTGGTCGACGCCGACACCTCCGGCGCGCTGCAACGCCTGGACGCCGCACTTGCCGAGGAGGAAGCGGCGCGGCGCCGCCGCATGGCGCCGGTGCTGCGGGAGAAGCTGTTCATCCAGCGCGCCACCTACGACCACGCCGGCGCCATCGCCACGCTGCGCGCGCTGTCGGCGCTCGACCCCGACTCCGCCGCGCTGCATGGCGACATCGGCGACCTGCATCTGCTGACCGGCGAACTGGTCGCTGCGCTTAAGGCCTTCCAGCAGGCTCTTGACGTCTGCCAGCGGCTTCTGGCTATCGATCCAGCCAACGCTGCGTGGCAGCACGATCTCGCGGTTAGTCACGAGAGAATCGGCTATGTGATGGGGCAGCGGGGGGACCTGCCCGGCGCACTCTCTGCTTATCGAGCAAGACACGCCATCGCCGAGCGTCTGGCTGCCGCCGACCCCACGAACGCCGACTGGCAGCGCGACCTCTCCGTGAGCCACAACAAGGTCGGCGACGTGCTGGTGGCGCAGGGCGACGGCGCCGGGGCGCTCGCCGCCTACCGCGACGCCATGGCGATCCGCGAGCGCCTGGCCGCCGCCGACCCCGCCAACGCCGAGTGGCAGCGCGACCTCTCCGTCAGCCACATCAAGATCGGCGACGTGCTG
>CAZMCV010000318.1:0-2576 GCA_964564645.1 uncultured Acetobacteraceae bacterium | reverse complement strand
GGCGCGGGCCTCGGCGGCCTGCCGGGCCTGGGCCTGCTCGGCGGCGCGGGCCTCGGCGGCTTGCCGGGCCTGGGCCTGCTCGGCGGCGCGGGCATCGGCCTCCCGCACCTGCCGCTCGAGCTGGTCGCGCAGCGCGGCGAGCGCGCGGGTCTGCTCCGTCAGCCGCGCGAGCTCCGCGACGCGCGCCTCGATCGTGGCCCGGTCGACGCTGGCCTGGCGGTTCAGCCCGGCCATCTCCTGGCGCATCGCGGCGAGAAGCCGCTGCGCCTCGCCGAGCTCGGCCCGCGCGACCTGGATCTGGCGCAGGAACTCGGCGGCCTCGCGCTTCTGGGCCTCGGTCGCCGCCTGGGTCTCGGCCAGCTGGCGGCCGAGACCGGCCTGCGTCTCCGCCAGACGACGCTCCAGCGCGCCGGCCCTCGCCTCCGCCTCGGCGCGCGCCGCCTGCTCGGCGGCCAGGCCGCGCGAGGTCTCGGCCAGGCGGCGGACGGTCTGCACCGATTCCCCGCTCGTCGCCTCGGCCCGGCGGAGCGCCTCGGCAAGCTGCGCCTCGAGCCCGGCGAGCCGCTCCGCCCCGCCGCGCGCGGCCAGCTCCAGATCCGCGACGCGCGCGCCGAGCCGGTCGCGCTCGCCGCGCGCGGTGTCCCGCTCCGCCACCGCCCGCTCGCGCGCCTCCCGCGCGTCGCGCAGCTCGGCCGCCAGCACGTCGCGCGCGGCCGCGGTCACGCGCAGCTCCTCGGTCGCGCGCGCCAGGGTGCTGCGCAGCTCCTGCGCCTGTCCGCGCTCGAGCGCCAGCATCTCCGCCAGCTCCGCGACCTGGCGGTTCAGCCGGTCCAGCGCCCGGTCGCGCGAGGACAGCGCGACGGAGAGGAAGCCCTGCGCCAGGACGAAGACCAGCAGGACGAAGATGAGGACCATGAGCAGCGTGGACAGCGCGTCCACATAGCCCGGCCAGGCGAGGAGGCCGCCCTCGCCCCGCGCGCGGCGCCCGCCCTGGGCCATGTCAGCGTCCCGCCGTCACCGGGCGCCGCCGCCAGGGGGCGCGGCCGGGGCGCACGGCAGCGGTCATCGCGGCGGCTCCTCGGCCAGCGCCGCGATGGTGCGCGCGAGGACGCGGATCTCGTTGCGGATCTCCGCGGTCGCCTGGGCGCGGCCCTGCGCCATCTCGTCGAGGATGCGGGAGAGGTAGATCTCGGAATTGCGCAGATGCCCGCGCGTCGCGTCCTCGGCCCCGCCCGCCGCATTCTGCGCCTCGGCCAGCCGGGCCAGCGCCGGGGCGAGCGCCTGCTGCTGCTCGGCCACGCGCACCATCACCGCCTGGCCGGCGCGCATCTGCTCGGCGAGGATGGCCAGGCGCTCCGTCAAGGTCAGCAGCGCCTGGTTGGCCTGCGCCCGCCCCTCCTCGCCGCGGGCCAGGATCTGGCGGAGATCCTCGAGGTTCTCGGCGGTCTGCTCGAGCAGCGCCTGCACATAGGCCGGCACCGACCCGCCCTCGACCCCGTCCCCGCCCGGCCCGGCCGAGGACAGGCGCGTCAGGCCGGACAGCCATTCCTCGAGCTCGTTGTAAAAGCGCGTCTGCGCCTGGCCCGCGGTGAGGTCGAGGAAGCCGAGCACCAGCGCGCCGGCCAGCCCCAGCATCGAGGTGGAGAAGGCGATCCCCATCCCGCGCAGCGGCTGGGCGAGGCCGGTCTTGAGCTGGTTGAACAGCTGGTTCACGTCGCCCGCGCCGACCGACATGTCGGCGATCACGTCGCCGACCGAGCCGATGGTCAGCAGCAGCCCCCAGAAGGTGCCCAGCAGGCCGAGGAAGATCAGCAGCCCGGTGATGTAGCGCGAGATCTCGCGGCTCTCGTCGAGGCGCGACGCGATGCCGTCCAGCACGCTGCGCATCGCCGGGGCCGAGAAGGACAGGCGCTCGGACCGCCGCTGCGCCAGCATGTTCGCCATCGGCCCGAGCAGGCGCGGCGTCGGCTGCGCCGGCGCGCCGAGCCGCGGCTGGCGGAACGCCTCCAGCCAGGCGACCTCGGCGCGCAGCAGCGCCACCTGGCGCAGCGTCCAGCCGATGCCGACCAGCAGCACGAACAGGATGACGGCGCTGAGCACGAGATTGGCCGCGACCGCGGCGGCGAGCTCGGCTGCGAGGAGGGCGACGACGGCGAGCACCGCGGCCAGGAAGCCGAGCATGCGCCAGAGGTAGCGGTCGGGCCGGGTCATCGGGGCGCCGTGCCCCGTCCCGCCGCGCCCTGCGGCGCCGCCTCGGGCGGCAGGATGTCGACCGCGTCCAGCCCCTCCTCGGTGCGGCCGAGCGGGCGGAGGTCGATGCGCGTCGGATCGAGGCCGCCGGCGACCAGCGCCTCCTTCACCGCGAGCGCCCGCGCCAGGGTGAGGCGGCGCGTGGCGGAGGCATCGGTGGCGGGGGCGCTCGCCTGGGCGATCACGGTGAACCGCCCGCCCGGGTCGGGCCGCGCGGCCAGGCGCCGCCCGAGATCGCGGAGGGTCGGCCCGGAGCCGGCGGGCGGTGCCTCCGCCCCGGCGGCCAGGCGCAGCCGCCAGCCCCCGGCGGCCAGGCTCTCGAGGCC
>CAZMCV010000317.1:0-2583 GCA_964564645.1 uncultured Acetobacteraceae bacterium | reverse complement strand
GCCGCCGCCAGCTGCTCGCCCGGATCGAGCCCGAAGAGCGGCGGGGCGCCGGCGGGCGTCACATGCAGGTCGGTCAGGTGCAGGAAGGTGAAGGGCGGGGACATCGGGGTCAGCTCCGCCGCGGCAGCAGGTTCTGCACATCAGCCACCATGCGGTCGAGCGCCGCATCGGGCTCGGCACGGCGCGCGACCACCGACTGCACATGATCGTTGATCACATCGGTGATGCGCAGCGCGTTCTGGCCCGGGAAGGCGTACCAGCCGGTGATCACATCCGCCTGACGGAAGGTGGTAAGGTGGTTCGGGTTCTCGCGGTAGAAGCGGGCCAGCATGTCCTCGCGTTCGGCCGGGATGGTCGTGGCGGGCATGTAGCCCGTGGCGTTCACCATCATCGTCGCGCCGATCGGGCCGGTGGCGTACTTGATGAACCGCCAGGCCGCCTCCTGCTTCTGGGTGTCGCGGGTGAACAGCATCGCGACGTTGCCGCCGGCGGGCAGGCGCGCGCCGGGGGCGGAGAGCGGATAACGCCCGGTCAGCAGCGGGAAGCGGCCGCCGATCTCGCGGTTGTAGCGGCCGAGCTGTGCAGTGGACTGCATGGAGATACCCATGCGCCCGGCGAAGAAGTCACTGAACATGGTGGCGGGGCGGATGTCGGGCATGCGCCCATCTTCGACGAAGCCGCGCAGCGCATGGATACCGCGGCGGCCGGGCTCCTCGCCGAAGGCGATCCTCGTCTCGTCCGGATTCGTCATCGCGCCGCCATGGCTGAAGACGAGGCCCTGCCAGGACCAGTTGCCCGTGATGGTCCAGTCGAAGAACATGCCCTGCACGCCTTCGGTGCTGCCATGGATGGCGCGGGCCAGCGCGTTCACCTCCTGCCAGGTGCTGGGCGGCTTCGCCGGATCGCCGCCCGCCCGGCGCATGAGATCGACGTTGTAGTAGAGGATCGGCGTGGAGAGCGAGAAGCCGATGCCGGTCTGCGCGCCGCCGACCTGGCCGAGGGAGAGCAGGCTCTCGCTGTAGCCGAGGCTCTTCGTCTCCGGATCCGCCGCCATGATCGGGGCGAGGTCGACGGGGATGTTGCGCTCTGCCAGGGTGCGCTGGCGGTTCAGGCCGTGGAAGGCGACGTCGGGCAGGGTGCGCGTGATCGAATCCCGCAGGTTGCGCTGCAGGATCTCCTCGTAGCCTTCCTCTGGCGCGCGGTAGGCCACGCGGATGTCGGGATTGGCGCGCATGAACTCCGTGCCGATGCGCTCCATCAGCTCGCGGAACAGCACCGGGGTCGAGTACTGGACGCTGATCTCGACGCCGCGCGCCTGGGCGCGGGCGAAGGGCGGCGCCGCGAGGGTGGCGGCGGCCGCGCCGAGGATGGCGCGGCGGGGGAAGCGCGTCATGGTCGGGCTCTCCTCTGTCTCACTTGATTCCGGTCATGGTCACGCCGCGCACGAAGGCGCGCTGGGCAAGCAGGAAGGCGAGGGCGAGGGGCGCGGTGACGACCGTCGCGGCGGCCATCAGCGGGCCCCAATTCGTCCCCGCCTCGGCGTTCGAGAAGAAGGCGATTCCGAGCGGCGGCGTGGCCAGGTGCTCGCTCTGGATGGCGATGAAGGGCCAGAAGAACTCGTTCCAATTCCAGATGAAGGAGAGGCAGGCGAAGGCCGCGAGCGCAGGCAGCGCCGTCGGCAGCATGATCCGCCAGGTGATGCCGAACTCCCCCATCCCGTCCATGCGGGCCGCGGCGATCAGGTCGTCCGGCACGGTGCGGAAGAACTGCCGCATCAGGAAGATGCCGAAGACGCTGATGGTCGAAGGCAGGATGATGGCGGCGTAGCTGTCGAGGATGCCGGCCTGCCAGAAGGCGATGTAGAGCGGGATGGCCGGCACCTGCGGCGGCACCAGCAGCGCCAGCATCACCATGACGAAGGAGGTGTCGCGCCCCGCCCAGCGCAGCTTGGCGAGCGCATAGGCCATGGGCAGCGCGGTCGCCGCCTGCACCGCGAAGATCGAGAAGGTGACGATGAAGCCGTTCAGCAGGAAGCGCGCCAGCGGCACCTTGGTGAAGGCGTCGCGGTAATTCTCCCACGCATGCCACTGCTCCGGCAGCAGCGTGAAGACCGGGGCGAAGACCTCGCCCGGCGGCTTCAGGCTGATCGCGATCATCACGACGAAGGGCGCGAGCATGGCCGCCGCGCCGGCCAGCAGCACCAGGTGCCGGAGCGCCTCCGTCACCATTCGCGCCCTAGGCATAGTGCGTCCTCCGCTCCAGCAGCCAGGTCTGGGCGAGCGTCAGCAGCAGGGTGAAGGCGAGGAAGACGACGGTGATCGCCGCGCCGTAGGAGGAGCGGAGGAAGGTGAAGCCGTTCTGCACCATGGTGAACAGCAGCACCTCGGTCGACTTGGACGGCCCGCCATCGGTCAGCACCGCCACCGTGTCGAAAACCTGGAAGCTGCGGATCGCCGTGATGGCGACGACGAAGACCAGCGCGGGCCCGAGCAGCGGCCAGGTGACGCGGCGGAAGCGTTCCCAGGCGCCATCCGCGCCGTCGAGCGCCAGCGCCTCGTAGAGATCCTTCGGGATCGCGGTGAT
>CAZMCV010000316.1:0-2609 GCA_964564645.1 uncultured Acetobacteraceae bacterium | reverse complement strand
GGGCAGGGCGAAGGACCGCGCCGCGCCGCGCCCGGCGCCGGGCGCGTAGCCGGCCAGCGCGCCGACGGTCGCGTCGATATCGGCGCCGAGCGCCCATGCGACCGCGACCGCGCAGGCGGCGTTCTCGGCATGGTGCGCGCCGGCCGCCGCCATCGTCACCGTGACCGCCCGCCCGGCGAGGGCGAGGTCGGCGCGGGTGCCGTCGGGGCCGGTCCCGACGCGCAGCAGCCGCACCTCGGCGGCGGCGTCGCGGCCGAAGCCGATGACCCGCGCGCCCCCCGCCGCCTCGAGGAGCTCGGCGAAATGCGCGCTGTCGCGCGGCAGCACCGCGATGCCGCCGGGCACGAGCCCCTCCAGGATCGATGCCTTCTCCGCGACGATCGCGGCCATGCTGCCGAGATGGCCGATATGCGCCGGCGCCAGGTTGGTGATCGCCGCCACATGCGGGCGGGCGAGACGCGCCAGCGGGGCGATCTCGCCCGGGTTGTTCATGCCGATCTCGATCACGGCGAAGCCGGCGCCGGGCGGCATGCGCCCGAGCGTGAGCGGCACGCCCCAGTGGTTGTTGTAGGAGGCGACCGCGGCATGGGTCGGCGCGACGGCGCCGAGCATGCGCCGCAGCATCTCCTTCGTGCCGGTCTTGCCGACGCTGCCCGTGACCGCGGCGACCTTCCCGCCGAAGCGCGCCCGCCCCGCCGCGCCGAGCGCGGCGAGGCCCGACAGCGTGTCGGCCACGCGCAGCAGCGGCGCGCCGGGGCCGATGCCGGGCGGGTCGCGGTCGACCATCGCGGCCGCCGCGCCGCGCGCCAGCGCGTCGGCGACGAAATCATGCCCGTCGCGCGCGTCGCGCAGCGCGATGAACAGCTCGCCCGGGGCCAGGGTCCGGCTGTCGATCGAGAGGCCGGTGGTGGCGATGCCATCCGCCAGGGTGCCGCCCGTCGCGGCGCGGAGCTCGGCCGCGGTCCAGAGGGTCATGGCGCACCCCCGGCGCCCGCGATCCCGCGCACCACCGCGGCATCGTCGAAGGGCAGGGTCACGCCGCCGATGGTCTGGCCGCTCTCATGCCCCTTGCCGGCGACCGCCAGCACGTCGCCCGGGCGAAGCGCCGCGATCGCGGCGGCGATCGCCGCGCGCCGCTCCCCGGCATCGATCCCGCCCGGGCAGCCGGCCAGCACCGCCGCGCGGATCGCGGCCGGATCCTCGCCGCGCGGGTTGTCGTCGGTGACCCAGCAGCGATCGGCGAGGCGCGCGCAGGCCGCGCCCATCAGCGGCCGCTTGCCCGGGTCGCGGTCGCCGCCGGCGCCGAACACCACGTGCAGAAGCGCGCCCGGCGCCACATGCGGGCGCAGCGCGGCGAGCAGCCGCTCCAGCGCGTCCGGCGTGTGCGCGTAGTCGACATAGACCGCCGCGCCATGCGCGAGGCGCGCCGCCCGCTCCATCCGCCCGCGCACGCCGGCCAGGCGCGGCAGCAGCGCCAGGGCGCGCGCCGGCTCCATCCCCGCCGCCACCGCCAGCGCGCAGGCCAGCAGCGCGTTGTCGGCCTGGAAGCGGCCGGGCAGCGCCAGGCGGATCTCCGCCGGCGCCGCGCCGAAGGCCGCGACCGTCAGCGCCTGGCCATCGGGCAGCGGCACCTGGCGCAGCAGCCGCAGCGCGGCGTCCGGGCCCTCGCCGACCAGCAGCAGCCGGTGCCCGCGCCGGGCGGCGACCGCGCGCAGCGCCGCCAGCGTCTCCGGCTCCATCTCCGCCTGCGCCACCGCCGTCGCGCCGGCGGGCAGCAGCGCATCGAACAGGCGGAGCTTGGCGGCGCGATAGGCCGCCATCCCGCCATGGTAGTCCAGGTGGTCGCGCGTCAGGTTGGTGAAGCCCGCCGCCGCCAGCCGCACCCCGTCCAGCCGCCGCTGGTCGAGGCCGTGGGAGGAGGCCTCGACCGCCGCGCAGGTCACCCCGGCGCGCGCCAGGGCGGCCAGGTCCGCATGCAGGGCCACCGGATCGGGCGTGGTCAGCGAGGGGCCCGGCGCGAACCCTTCCGCCAGCAGCCCGAGCGTGCCGAGCGAGGCGGCGCGCGCCCCGTCGAGCGTCCAGAGCTGGCGCAGGAAGTCGACGGTGCTGGTCTTGCCGTTGGTGCCCGTGACCGCGACCAGGGTCGCGGGCTGCGCATGCCCGTGGAAGGCGGCGGCCATCAGGGCCAGGGCGCGGCGCGGATCGGCCTCGGTCAGCAGCGGGCGGGAGGGCACGCCCGCGGGCCAGGCCGTCCCCGCGGGGGCGAGGATCGCCGCGGCGCCGCGCGCCACCGCCTCGGCGATGAAGGCACGGCCATCGGACCGCGCGCCCGGCAGGGCGGCGAAGAGCATCCCGGGCGCCACGGCCCGGCTGTCCGCGGTGATCCCGCGGACCTCCGGCGCCAGGGCGTCGGGCCCGGCGGCCATCAGCCCGCTCCGGCGGAGGAGGTCATCGAGGCGCACGCGACGCCTCCGCGGCGAGGCGCCAGCCCTCGGCGCGCGGCGGCGCGCCCTCGGTCTGGCGGATCGGCGGGGGTGGCGGCACCGGGGTGGGCACGGGCAGCGCGCCGCGCACCGGCGCCGGGTCCGTCGCCGCCGGCGTCGCCGGGC
>CAZMCV010000315.1:0-2616 GCA_964564645.1 uncultured Acetobacteraceae bacterium | reverse complement strand
GCTTCCGCACCAACAAGGACCGCATCGCCCACCGCGAGGTGATCGTGCCGCTGCTGGCCGGGGCGATGCGCACGCGGACCAGCGCGGCGTGGGAGGACCGGCTGGTGGAGGCGGGGATCCCCTGCTCGCCCATCCACGATATCGCCGCGGTGAAGGCCAGCCCGCAGGTGCAGGCGCTCGGCCTCTTCCAGCCCGTGCCCGGTGTCGCGCTCGAGAGCGTCGGCCTGCCGGTCAGCTTCGACGGGGCGCGGCCGCCCGTGCGCGAGGCCGCCCCCGCCCTCGGCGAGGCCAACGACGCCTTCCGCGCACCGCGGCCGCGCGGCGGGTGATCCGCGCCGCCCCGTGCTTTCGGGTACTCTCATGTTGCGTTGCGGCGAAGGCCTGGCGTAATTGTCCCCGTGCCGTCCCGGCCACGGGCGACGGAGCATTCGATCGAGGGGGCTCGCCATGATCCCGGCCTGGTGGGACTACGCCATCGACGTCACGCAGCGCAGCGTCCTCTACTGGAACACGCTCCGGGAACGCGGCAACGAATTCCTGGAGCACACGCGGGCCGGCAAGCCCGCGCTGGTGAAGTTCCCGCATGAGCTGGTGCTGGATGGCCGCACCCTCGACACGCCGGCGAACTATGCGCTGCTGCGCATCCTGCCGCCCGAAGGCGCGCCGGCCACGGATCCCGGGATGCGGCCCTTCGTCGTCGTCGATCCGCGTGCCGGCCACGGCCCGGGCATCGGCGGCTTCAAGGCGGACAGCGAGATCGGCTTCGCGCTGCGCGCCGGCCATCCGACCTACTTCGTCACCTTCTTCCCCGACCCCGTGCCCGGCCAGCGCCTGGTCGACGTGGCGCGCGCCGAGGCGCGGTTCCTCGAGACGGTGCGCGCGCTTCATCCGGATTCCGAAGCGCCCTGCGTCGTCGGCAATTGCCAGGCGGGCTGGGCCATCATGGCGCTGGCGGCGCTGCGGCCCGAACTGCCAGGGCTGCTGCTGCTGGCCGGCGCCCCGCTTTCCTATTGGGCGGGCGAGGGTGTGGCGAACCCGATGCGCTACACCGGTGGGATCCTCGGCGGATCCTGGCTTGCCCATTTCGCGTCCGACCTCGGCCATGGCCGCTTCGACGGCGCCAATCTGGTGCTGAACTTCGAGAGCCTGAACCCCGACAACACCTGGTGGGGGAAATACTACAACCTGTTCGACAAGGCCGACACGGAGCCGCCGCGCTTCCTCGAATTCGAACGCTGGTGGGGCGGCTACTTCCTGATGACGCGGGAGGAGTTCACGGCGATCGTCGACGAGCTGTTCGTCGGCAACCGGCTCGTCACCGGGCAGGTGACGCCGCATGGCGCCACCGCGCGCCTCGACCTGCGCAACGTCCGCGCGCCGATCTGCATCCTCGCCTCCTGGGGGGACGACATCACGCCGCCGGCCCAGGCGCTGTCCTGGATCCTCGATCTCTACGCCAGCGACGACGACGTCCTCGTGCAGGGGCAGACCATCGTCTACTGCCTGCACGGCACGGTCGGCCATCTGGGGATCTTCGTCTCCGGCAGCGTCGCGCAGAAGGAGCATGCGAGCTTCATCGGCCTGGTCGACCTGATCGAGGCGCTGCCCCCCGGGCTGTTCGAGATGGTGATCGAGGACCGCGCGCCGGACGCGCCGGGGGCGGCGCTGATCCCCGGCCGCTACCAGACGCGCTTCGAGCGGCGGAGCATCGCCGATGTCGCGGCGGTGTGCGGCGACCGCTCCGACGAGCGCGCCTTCGAGGTGGTGCGGCATGTCTCGGAGACCAACAAGGGGCTCTACACGCTGCTGGCCGCGCCCGCGGTGCGCGCCATGGCCAGCGAGCCGGCCGCCGCCGCCGCGCGCCTGCTGCATCCGCTGCGCGCGCAGCGCTGGGCGCTGTCCGACCTCAACCCGATGATGTGGCCCTTCGCCGCGCTGGCGCCGGTCGTGACCGGGAACCGTCGCGCCTGCGCGCCCGACAATCCGTTCCGGGCGGCGGAGCGCATGGCGGCGGAGGCGGTCTCGGAATGGCTGAAGACCGTGGCGCGGATGCGCGACGGGATGTCGCAGACCCTCTTCGAGGCGGCCTACACGACGCCATGGGCGCGGGCGGTCACCGGGCTGGCGGACGCGCCGCCGCCACGCCCGCTCGGCGCCGATCCCGCGCGCCGGGCGCTGGCGGAGAAGGAGGCCGAGGCGCTGCGCGCCCGCGCCGGCGAAGGGACGATGCTGGATGGCGTCGTCCGGCTGCTGCTGCTGGCGATCGAGAAGCGCGGCGCGATGGACGAGCTGACCTACCGCGCCCTGCGCGCGCTGCTCGTCGAGCTGCCGCCCGGGATGCGCACGACGCCGGAGCGGGCGCGCGAGGCGGCACGGCGCCAGGCGTTGCTGCTGCGCCTCGACCGCGAAGCGGCAATCGAGGGGCTGCGGACCATCTTCGCCAGCCCGGAGGCGCGGCGCCTGGCCTGGACCGTGGTTGAGCGGATCGCCGCGGCGCATCTGGGCCGCGATGCGCCGGTGGTGGCGCCGGCGCTCGAGCGGCTGATCGGCCCGCCGCCGGAGGTGCCGGGCGCCGCGGAGCAGGCGCCCGAGGCACCGCGCTCGGCCCGCGCGCCG
>CAZMCV010000314.1:0-2625 GCA_964564645.1 uncultured Acetobacteraceae bacterium | reverse complement strand
CGGTCATCAGCACATGCCCGTCCGACTCGCGCCAGGCCAGGAGCAGCGCGCCGCCCGGCAGGTCGACCGTGGCGACGCGGCCCGTCAGCCCGCGGCGATGCGCGTTCACGATGGCGGCGCAGGCGGCCGAGCCGCAGGCGAGCGTCGGCCCCGCGCTGCGTTCCCAAACCACCAGGCGGATGCGGTCGGGCGCCTGCACCTGGGCGAAGCCGATATTGGCGCGCTCGGGGAAGACCGGATCGTGCTCGAGCGCGGGGCCGAGGGTCGCGACCGGCAGCGCGTCCAGGTCGGCGACGAAGAAGGTCGCGTGCGGATTGCCCATGGAGCAGGCGGCGGGATCGGCCACCGCCTCCGCCTGCGTGGGCGGCAGGTGCCCGGGCGTCAGCGACACGTGCAGCGTGTCCATCTCCCGCGCCAGCGGCACCTCCCGCCAGGACAGGCGCGGCGCGCCCATATCGGCGCGCCAGAGCCCGTCGGGCAGGCGCTCCACCGGCAGGTCGCCGGCGATGGTGCGCACCACCACGCGGTCGCGCCCCGTCTCCTCGGCGATGAGGCTGGCGACGCAGCGCGTGGCGTTGCCGCAGGCGCCGGCCTCGGAGCCGTCCGGGTTGCGGATCCGCATGAAGACGTCGGCGCCATCCGCCGCCGGCTCCAGCACGATGAGCTGGTCGCAGCCCACGCCGCGCCGCCGGTCCGCGATGGCGGCGGCCCGGGCGGGGGTGACGGGAAGGTCCTGGCGGCGCGCGTCGAGCACGACGAAGTCGTTGCCGAGACCGTGCATCTTGCGGAAGGCGACCATGGCGACGCGGATATGCGCCCGATGGCGGCGCGGGCCAAGGGATGGCGGCCCCTCGCCGGCGGCGTAACCCGTCTCGTGCCGGGGGCGAAGCGCGGGTCATGCCAGGATGGGGACAGGACCGCGCGGGCGAGGGGCGAGGCAGGCGATGAGCTGCCGCCGCGGATTCATGACCCAGGCGGAGATCCTCGCCGCCGGGCCCGCCCCCGTGCCCCCGCCCGGCGCCGACCGCCTGGCGCTGGCCCGCGAACGGATGGCCGCGGCCGCGTCCTGGCACCCCCGCCAGCCGATCGGCCGGCGCTTCCCCATCGGCTGCGTCGCCCTGGAGATCACCCAGCGCTGCAACCTCGACTGCTCGCTCTGCTACCTCTCGGACCATGCCGAGGCGATGCAGGACATCCCGCTGGAGGAGGTGTTCCGCCGCATCCGCCTGATCCGCGACCACTACGGCCCCGACACGGAGGTGCAGGTCACCGGCGGCGACCCGACGCTCCGCCGGCGGGAGGAGCTGGTGGCCATCGTCCGCGCCGTCGCCGCCGCCGGGATGCGCGCCTCGCTCTTCACCAACGGCATCCGCGCCACGCGCGACCTGCTGGCCGAGCTGGCCGGGGCGGGGCTGACCGATGTCGCCTTCCATGTCGACATGACCCAGGGCCGCCGCGGCTACGGCAGCGAGGCGGCGCTCCACGCGGTCCGCGAGGAGTACATCGCCCGGGCGCGCGGCCTGAAGCTCGCGGTCGTCTTCAACACCACCATCTTCGACGGCAACGCCCATGAGGTACCGGACCTCGCCCGCTTCTTCCTCCGCCACGCGGCGGCGGTGAACCTGGCGAGCTTCCAGCTGCAGGCCGAGACCGGGCGCGGCGTGCTCGGCGCGCGGCAGGCGCCGATCACCAAGGACAGCGTCGCCGCCTGGCTTTCGGAGGGCGTCGGCACGCGGCTCGCCTTCGACACGATCGCGGTCGGGCATGCCGGCTGCAACCGCTACGCGCTGATGCTCGTCGCCGCCGGCCGCGCGCACGACATGCTGGAGGACAGGGCGGTCGCCGCCCGGGTGCTGGAGGCGATCCGCGACGCGCGCATCGACCGCACCCGGCCCTGGCAGCGCGCGGCCGCGATCCTCGGCGCGGTGGCGGCGCGGCCGCGCGCGGCGCTCGGCGTGCTGCCCTGGGCGGCGCGCAAGGCCTGGGCGATGCGCCGCGACCTGGTCGCGGGGCGGGGGCGCGTGGCCAAGCTCACCTTCTTCATCCACGACTTCATGGATGCGCGCCGGCTGGAGCCCGAGCGCATCGCCGGCTGCAGCTTCATGGCGATGACGGCCGAGGGGCCGATGGCGATGTGCCTGCACAATGCCCGCCGCGACGAGATCCTGCTGCGCCCGCTGGCGCTCGAGGAGGGCGGCTGGTGGGACCCGCTGACCGGGCGGCGCGAGGCCTCCGCCCCGGCCGCCCGCACCCCGCCCGCGCCCCGCCCCAAATCCGCCAAGGGCCGCAGGCGGCTGGAGATCCGGCATGGCGCGCCCGCTTCCGGGTGAGACGAAGGCCGGCGCGCCGGCGCTGGGCGGTCTGGCGGCGGAGGCCGCCCGCTGGCTCCTGGTGCTGGCCTTCGCGGCGACCGCGCTCGGCAAGCTGCTGGACGTGCCGGGCTTCGCCGGCGTGCTCGGGGATTACCTTCTGTTTCCGGCGCCGCTGCTGCTGCCGCTGGCCTTTGCCCTGGCGGCGGGCGAGGCGGTGATCGCGCTCGGCCTGGCCTGGCGGCCGACCCTGCGATGGGCGGCGATCGCGGCGCTGGGGCTGGCCCTGGCCAATGCGGCGGTGCTGACCCTGACC
>CAZMCV010000313.1:0-2670 GCA_964564645.1 uncultured Acetobacteraceae bacterium | reverse complement strand
GGCGCCCAGGCAGGCGCCGATCGCGGCACCGCGGCCGCCGCCGGCGATGACGCCGATGTCCGCCCCGCCGGCCGCGCCGATGAGGCCGCCGCCGACGGCGCGCTGGACCGGGTCGTTGGGGTTCGTGCAGGCGGCGGTGCCGAGGGCCAGGGCGGCGAGCAGGGCGAGGCCGGGAAGACGCATCGTGTTCGGTCCCTTGGAACGAGTCGGAGAGGGGCGCGCAACATAGGTTGATAAGGACGGGCAGCATACGCGGAATGCGTTCATGCCGGCTGAAGCGCGGCGGATGCCTCGTGCGGCGGCGCACTTCCGGTGACGGCGCCGGGATGGCACCGTTCCGTGGACGGAGCCGATGATGTTCCCTTACCCGAAGGCCGCGCCCGCGAAGCCGGCGCCGGAGACGGACCTGAAGACGCTCGCCGACGCCGCCAACGAGGCGGCGAAGCGCGAGGCGGCGCAGTGGTTCTTCTTCGTCACGATCATGCTGGCCCTGGCGGCGATCGTCGGGTCCACGACGCACCGGGCGTTGTTCCTCGAGGAGGCGGTCCGCGTGCCTGTCCTCGGGCTCGACCTGCCCCTGCTCGGCTTCTACTTCGCCGTGCCGGCCATCTTCGTGGTGCTGCATTTCTACATGCTGGCGCAGCTCGGGCTGATGGCTCGCAAGCTGGCGACGTTCCTCGACGAACTCGACCGGCTCTGCGGCCCGGACCGGACCGCGCGGGAACGCGCGCTGCAGCGCCTCGACAGCTTCTCGGTGATGCAGCTGCTGGTGGGCGAACGCTACGGGTCCCGCCGACTGACGGTCCTGATCATGGTGTGGACGACGCTGGTGCTGGCGCCGGTGCTGCTGCTGCTCTTCTTCCAGCTGCGCTTCCTGCCATACCATTCGGAGTGGATCACCTGGTGGCACCGCCTCCTGATCCTGGCCGACCTTTCGCTGATCGCGCTGCTATGGCCCGGTCGCCTCGTGCGCCGCGGCGGCCGCGGCCCATGGCTTCGACGCGTCGCATCGGCCGCGGCCGCCGCCGCGGTGGTCTTCTTCTCCGTCGTGCTCTCGACCATCCCCGACGAGGCCACGGACCGCCTGGCGGCCGCGCTGCCGGGGATCCGGCCGGTCTATTCGCCGTCCCCGTTCGGCTGGGCGCAGCCGCGGGCCCCGACGATCCTCGGGATCCCGGTCGGGGACGACCGCACCGTCCTCGACGCCGTCGTGCTCCGGCGCGTCCTGTTCGACGGCGAGGTCGACAGCGTCGCCCGGCGCCCGCGCTCGCTCTTCGCGCGGCGCCTGGTCCTCCTGGACGAGGACTTCGTGCCCGAGGAGGATTCGCGCCTCGTCGGCCTGGAGCGCACGCGGTCGCTGCGCGGACGCGACCTGCGCGATGCCGTGCTCGACCGGTCGGACCTCCGGAAGGTGGACTTCGCGGGCGCCGACCTGCGCCGAGCCTCCCTCGCCGGCGCGCGGCTCGACGGCGCCTCGTTCCGGGCTGCCGACCTGCGCGGTGTCGATCTGCGCGGCGTGTCGGCGGACCGCGCGCGTTTCGCCTGCATCGGCGAACAGGCGCCCCTTGGCTCGCCGGACTGGCGTTGCACGGACCTGACCGGGGCACGCCTGGACCGTGGCCGGTTCCGGCAGGCGTCCTTCCACGGCGCGCGTCTGCGCGGGGCATCCCTGGCAGACGCCTGGCTGCACGGGGCGGAGTTCGTGGCGGCCGACCTGAGCGGCACGACGCTGGAGGGAGCCCAGCTGCCGGGTGCCTGGCTGGGCCGCGCGGTGATGGACGCCGCAAGGCTGGACCGCGCGAACCTGCAAGGCGCGATCCTCGACGAGGCGCGGCTGGACGGCGCGATCCTGGATCGGGCGCGCCTGCAGGCCGCCTCACTGCGCGGGGCCCGGTTGATGGGCGTGGGCGCCGAGCAGGTGCAGCTGCAGGCGGCGCGGCTGGATTCCGCCGTGCTCCACGGCGTCCGGTTTCTCGACGCGCAGCTGCAGGGAGCGTCGCTTCGCGGCGCGTCGGTCTGGCGGGTGACGGCACCACCGGCTGCGGCGCTCGCCGACGCCGACTACGCCGAGCTCAGGCACGCCCCGGCCGAGACCCCCCATGCGCCGGGAGCCGCGCAGCCGAACTGGAACGCGTGGATCATGCACCTCGAGGCTTTGATGGCCGCCTGGACGAAGACGGACTGGTATCTGATCGCGCTCTCGCGTCTCGCCGAGCCCCTCGAGCCGGCGGAGGCGGCACGCCTGCGGGCCGGATGGCGCCCGAGCGGCCCGGCCACGGCAGGCCGGGCGGAGGCGCGCCTGCAGGCGATCGCCTGCGATCCCGCGCGGCATCCCGCGGTGCTGCGGGGAGTCGCGCGGCAGCTGGGCCTGCTGGCCCTGCCTGCCGTGGAAGGCCCCATCAACGCCTTCGGGGAGGTGGATGCGCTCGCGCCACGCCTCGGTCCGAGGTTGTCGAACCCCGAGACCTGCCCGGCCGCCGGTGGGCTCGACCCCCAGGATCTCGCCGAGATGCGGGCCTTCGTCCGGGACCAGCAGCCGGTCGGGGCGCCGCCGCGTTGAGGCGGCCCCGCCCCGCCGTGCTCAGGTGTTCATCGCCTCGAAGAAGTCGTTGTTCGTCTTGCTGTACTTCAGCTTGTCCAGCAGGAACTCCATCGCGTCCTGGGTGCCCA
>CAZMCV010000312.1:0-2675 GCA_964564645.1 uncultured Acetobacteraceae bacterium | reverse complement strand
CGCCGCGACCGCCTGGGTGATCGCCATGGCCAGGCCCGCGCCGGGCAGGCCCATCCCCGCCGGCTCCATCAGCGCCCAGGCGAGCGGGGGGTAGGCGAGCGCGGTGCCCACCATCACCCGCGCCGCCAGCCCGTGCCGCCCGCCCCCGCGCAGCACGGAGGCGAGCGTGTTGGCGAACCAGATCGGGATGGCGCCGAGGCCGAACAGCAGCGCGGCATAGGGCGCGGCGGCCTGGGCGGCCTCGGGCCCGCCGATTGCGCCGAGCACCGCATGCGGGAAGCCGGCCAGCAGCAGCGTGAACAGCAGCCCGCCGAGCAGGGCGATGACCATGGCGTGGGCGACGAGATCGGCCGCTTCCTCCCGCCTGCCGGCGCCGAGCGCGCGGGCGATGGCGCCGACGACGCCGCCCCCCATCGCGCCGGCCGACATCTGCTGGATCAGCAGCGCGAAGGGCAGCACCACCGCCCAGCCGGCGAGCGCGGCGGTGCCCTGCCGGGCGGCGAGCACCGTCTCGATCAGCATCGACGCCGATTGCACGGCGGCGAGCAGGGTGGTGGGCGCGGCCAGCGCCAGCACGCGCCGGAGCAGGGTGCCGGTGGAGGGCGGCGCCGGCGGCGCGGCGATGGTGGCGGCGGCGGTGCCCTCAGGCGGCGTCATCGGCGCGGCCCTCCTCGGCGCGGAGGAGGCGGGCGCGGAAGGCGGGCGAGGCGCCGGGGCCGGGGCGGAGGCGGACATCCTCGGGCGTGAGGGGCCTTCCATCGGCGGTGCGGGGCAGGGGGGAAAGCACCTCCTCGCCGGTCGCGCGGAGCTCGAGGAGGACGACGGGCCCCTCGGGCGGGGCCATCCAACGGTCGGCCCAGCGCTTGAGGGCGAGGTAGGCGGGGAAGAAGTCACGGCCCTTGTCGGTCAGGCGGTAGTCGGGGCGGGGGCCGGACCCTTTCTCGAGCATGCCGTGGGCGACGAGGTCGCGCAGGCGGGCGGCGAGGATGTTGGGGGCGATCCCGAGGTGGCGCTCGAAGGCGTCGAAGCGGGTGGTGCCGTAGAAGGCCTCCCGCAGGATCAGGATGGCCCAGCGCTCGCCGAGGACGGCCATGGAGCGGGCGACGGGGCAGGGATGGGTGGTGAAGTCGGTGCGGCCCATGGGGTGGGGGTCCGGGGCGGTGGCTTGCGGGATGCAAGCATGGGGGGTTGCATCCCGCAAGCGTTCCGTCAGGGGAGGGCTTTGCCCTCCCCCGACACCCCCACCCACCAAAGGCCGAAAGGCCTCTGGACACCAGCCCTCGGAGCGGGCGGCGGCGACCGTGCTCAGAAGCCGAGTTCGCGGCCGTGACGGATGGCGAGGATCACGGGGACGCGGCCATCCAGGCGGTACAGCACCAGGTAGCCGCTGCCGCCGAAGGCGATCCAGCGCTCGCGGAAGCCATCCTCCATCCCATCGGCGGGGCGCCCGGCCTCGGGATGCGCCGCGATCACGCGCAGGCCGGAACGGATGGCGCGGACGGCGCGGCGGGCGGCCTCGGGGTCGCGCTCGGCCAGGAAGCGATGCAGGCGCTCGAGGTCGGCGAGCGCCCGCGCCGCCCAGATCAGGGCCGCGTCACCAGGGCCGGCGGCGCGGCCGCCTCGCCGGCCTCCAGCCGCGCGAGCCAGGCATCCACCGCCTCGCCCGTCGCGTGGCGGCCTGTCGCGGCGTAGTCGGCCCAGGCCTCGCGCGCCTCGGCCCGCAACCGCTCGCGCGCCTCCTCCCGCTCGACATACTGCGCGACCGCTTCGCGCAGCAGCGATTCCACCGTGCCGCCCCGCGCCTCGACGAGGCGTTGCAGGCGCTGGCGCAAGGCGGGATCGAGCGGCGCGGCGACGGACATGGCGTGGCCCCGAGGCGAACGGGCCGCGACGCTACCCTGGCCAGCACCCGGCACGCCATCGCTTTCGCCCAGCCTGTTTTCCGGTTCGGTCGAGCAAGGCCGTTTTCCCGTCCCGGCCAGGATCGTGACCGGGTCGCGCGCAGCCGCGGTCAAGGGCGGCCGCAGGCCGCCGGCGCAGCCGGCTTGCCCTTGACGGCGGCGAGCACGGCCCGAGGCTCCGCCTGGCTGGGTGCGGGCCGGTGCCGCGGTCGGGGCTGCTACCAGATCTTCCGTCAGGGCCGCGGCGGGGACTTCCGCAGCTTGCCGCGCAGGCGGGTCGTGGCGTCCTCCGCCAAGCCAGCATGGTAATCGGCGCCCGCCTCACGGAACACGACCGCCGCCGCCTCGACGCCGTCCAGCGCGGCCTGCCAGCGCGCAGGATCGCCGGCCTTGTCGCCGAACGCCTCCTCCGCGAGCGCCATGTTGAAGACGGTGCTGGCCCAGTCGAGCGGCACGCGATCGCGCGTCCTCTCCTCCAGCGCGGCGCGGTAGACGGCGACCGCCTGCTCCAGACGCGCCGTGCCGCTCTCGCGCGCCCCGAGCGTCCAGAGCGCGAGGCCGTGGTTGTTCTGCGTCGTCGCCCAGTCGAGCGGCACGCGATCGCGCGTTCTCTCCTCCAGCGCGGCAAGGGTGGCGGCGACCGCCGCCTCCAGACGCGCCGTGCCGCTCTCGCGCTCCCCGAGCGTCCCGAGCGCGTTGCCGAGGTTGTTCTGCGTCGTCGCCCAGTCGAGCGGCACGCGATCGCGCGTCCTCTCCTCCAGCGCGGCGCGGTAG
>CAZMCV010000311.1:0-2720 GCA_964564645.1 uncultured Acetobacteraceae bacterium | reverse complement strand
ACGGAGTTGTGGAACTGGGTGGGCGAGAGCGCGACGCCCGCCGGGTCGTGCAGCGCCGCCAGGATGCCGCCGATGATCTGCCCGTCCCCGTTGCTGCAGGCGAAGACCGTCTCGAGCGCCGCGCGGTCGGGCTCGGCCGCGGTCGCCTCCGCCGCGGCAGCAAGGGCCAGGCGCACCGCGGGGCTGGTGCGCCGGCGCTCCGTCGGCGGCAGCAGGGCGGGGAGCGGGACGTTCGGCTCGGCAGGGGTCCAGGGCACGCGGCCGGCCAGCGTCGCCTCGCTGGCCTCCCAGCCCGGCAGGCCGGGTCCGATCACAGCGACGCCGGCGATCCAGCAGGTCAGCACGGCGCCATCCTCACGCCGCGGCGCCGATCACCAAGCTGCAATTGCTGCCACCGAAGCCGAAGGAGTTGCTCAGCACGCGCCGCAGCGGCGCCGCCTGGTTCGCCGTGGCGATGCGGCTGCGGAACTCCGGATCCGCCGCCTCGAGGCCGAGGCAGCCCGGCACCAGACCGTCCTCGACGCAGATCGCCGCGATCACCGCCTCCACCGCGCCCGAGGCGCCGAGCGCATGGCCGGTCCAGCCCTTGGTCGAGCTGCACGGCACCGCATCGCCGAAGACGTGGTGGATCGCGCGGTCCTCCATCGCGTCATTGGCCGGGGTGCCGGTGCCGTGCAGGTTGACGTAGCCGATCTCCGAGGGGCCCAGCCCGGCCGCAGCGAGTGCCGCCCGCATCGCACCCACCGCGCCGAGCCCGTCCGGATGGGGCGAGGACATGTGGTGCCCGTCGCTGCTCGCGCCGGCACCGAGCAGCAGCGGCGCCGCGCCGTCCCCCGGGGCCTCCGGCCGCTCCAGCAGCACCAGCCCCGCCGCCTCGCCGATGGAGATGCCGTCGCGGTCCCGGGCGCAGGGCCGGGTCGGGCCGCCGCGGCTCAGCAGCTCGAGCGCGGCGAAGCCGTGCAAGGTCATCCGGCAGAGCGTGTCCACCCCGCCGGCGACCGCCGCATCCACCACCCCGGCGGCGATCAGCCCCGCCGCCTCCTGCATCGCCCGCGCGCCGGAGGTGCAGGCGGTGGAGACGGCCAGCGCCGGCCCAGCCAGGCCGAGCCGCGCGCGGACGTAGCGCGGCAGCGCCTGCAGGTCGTGGGTGCGGGCATAGTCGAAATCCGCCGGCAGCGCCCCGGTCTCCGGGTCGCGCCGGCGCCAGGCCCGCTCGGTCTCCTCGATGCCGGCGGTGCTGGTGCCGAGCACCACGGCGATGCGCGCGGGCCCGTGCCGCTCCCGCGCCGCCGCGACCGCCCCGGCGAAGCCGTCGCTGGCGAGCGCCAGCTCGGCCAGGCGGTTGTTGCGGCAGGCGAAGCCGGACAGCGCCGGCGGCAGCGCCACCGCCTCCAGCCCCGGGACGCGGCCGACCCAGATGTCCTCTGGCATATCCGGCAGGTCGCAGGGACGCAGCCCGCCCTGGCGCGCATGCAGGGCCCGGCGCAGCGGCGCCACGCCCGCGCCGAGCGCGGTGACGGCGGTGCAGGCGGACATCCGGAGTGGCCATGGCGTCATCGGATCATCCCCGCCGCGGCGCGAGGGCGCAGGCCAGCAGGAAGGCGGAGGCCACGCCGATCGAGACGGTCAGTCCGATGCCATGCAGCACGGGGGTCTGGCACAGGGCGAGCAGTCCGAAGGTCAGCAGGGTCGAGACGGCGCAGGTCAGGACGGCTCCCAGGGTCTCGTCGTCGCGGCCGCCCTCGGGGCCGGTGACCGCGCGACGGAGGAAGAGAGAATAGTCCATGGCCAGACCCGCCAGCAACAGCAGGGAGGCCATGTGGAACAGGGTCAGTTCCTCGCCGATCCAGGCCAGCACGGCGAGCGTGACCAGCTCCGCCCCGAGCACGGGCAGCGCGACCAGCGCCGCGTGCCGCGGCCCCAGCCCCGCCGCCAGCAGCAGCAGCACCAGGCCGAGCCCGGCGAGCGCCCAGAGGATCGTCGCCCGCCCATAGGCTGCGAGCAGGCCCTCGGTCTCCGCCTTCACATCGACAAGAAGGATGGCCGGATCGCCGATCCGGGCGATGGCACCGGCGAGCGCCGCCGGATCGGCCACCCCGCGGGCGAGCGCGATGCCCCAGGCCTCCGCCGCGCCATGCCGCACCAGCAGGGGGGCGAGCCGGGCGGCGAGGGTGGGCGCGCCCTCCGCCAGCGCCTGCGGGGTGAGCGGCGGCAGGCCGGCGCGGCTCTCCTCGACCGCGGCGAGGAAGGGGGCGAAGGCGCCGGGGCGGAAGGGCAGGCCGGCGCCAGCCTCGCCGAGCGCCGCGCGCAGGGTCTCCGGGTCCGGCAGCGCCTCGGCGCGGACGCGCTGGGTGGCCGTGCTCGGCAGGTAGAGGCTCGGCAGGTCGAGCCCCGCGAGCGCGCCGCCGGGCCCGGCCAGGGGGGCGAGGGCCGCGCCGAGCCGCTCGGCCAGGCGCAGCACCGCCTCCTCGTCCGGGGCCGGGCCGAAGGCGATCACCATCCGCACATCCGGCGCGCCGAGCGCATTGCGCAATTCCTGGTCCAGCGCCTGCGCCGCCGCCGGCACCGGGCTGAGCGCCGAGAGATCGCGCTGCCAGGCCGGCCCGCCCGCGGCCAGCAGCGCGACGGCGGCGAGCAGCAGCGCGGCGAGCGTCAGGCGCGGCCGGAGATCGGAAGAGCACACGTCTGAACTCCAGTCACACTTGTACATCTCGTATGCC
>CAZMCV010000310.1:0-2765 GCA_964564645.1 uncultured Acetobacteraceae bacterium | reverse complement strand
GTGGTCCTCATGCCCGATCGTGCCGATGGTGCAGTGCGGCTTGGTGCGCTCGAACTTCGGCTTGGCCATCGTCCTGATTCCTGCGTCTCTCTAGGTTGACCGGCCCGCCGCGGGGGAAGGCCTGGCGACCTGGGGTTGGTTACCAGCGGTAATGGCTGAAGGCCTTGTTGGCCTCCGCCATACGGTGCGTGTCCTCGCGCTTCTTCACGGCCGTCCCGCGGTTGTTGGCCGCATCCATCAGTTCGCCGGAAAGGCGCTCCTCCATCGTGTTCTCGCCGCGCTTCCGCGCCGATTCGATGAGCCAACGGATCGCCAGCGCCTGGCGGCGCTCCGGACGGACCTCGACCGGCACCTGGTAGGTCGCGCCACCGACGCGGCGGGACCGCACCTCGACCGCCGGCTTCACATTGTCCATCGCCTCGTGGAACACGCGCAGCGGATCGGCGTTCTGGCCCATCCGGCGCTTCAGCGTGTCCATCGCCGCGTAGACGATGCGCTCCGCGGTGCTCTTCTTGCCGTCGTACATCAGCACGTTCATGAAACGGCTGAGCACGACGTCACCGAATTTCGGGTCCGGCAGGACCTCGCGCTTCTCGGCGCTGTGACGGCGAGACATCCCTCGTGCCCCTCCCTATTTCGGCCGCTTCGCGCCGTACAGCGACCGGCGCTGGCGACGCTTGGCGATGCCCTGGGTGTCGAGCACGCCGCGGAGAATGTGATAGCGCACGCCCGGCAGGTCCTTCACGCGACCACCGCGGATCAGCACCACCGAGTGCTCCTGCAGGTTGTGGCCCTCGCCCGGGATGTAGCTCACCACCTCGTAGCCATTGGTCAGCCGCACCTTGGCGACCTTCCGCAGCGCCGAGTTCGGCTTCTTCGGCGTCGTGGTGTAGACGCGCGTGCAGACGCCGCGCTTCTGCGGGCAGCCCTGCAGCGCGGGCACCTTGTTCCGCTTCGCGTTGGGCTCCCGCCCCTGGGCGATGAGCTGGTTGATCGTCGGCATGACGCCCCTTCGTGACCGTCCGTCGTTCGTCGCACGACACCGCGGAATGCCCCAAGGCCCACGGGACGCGCACGGTGAGGCGCGCCCGGTGGGCGGAAGGACCTACCCCCGGCCTCAGCCCCCCTCAGATGAGGGCGGCGGCGCCGGAAGCGCAGTGTTTTGGACCAAACACCTTGCGGGACCGGCCCTGAAGCCGTCCCTGCCAAGGGCGCGCTACCTACCCTCCGCCCGTGGTCAAGTCAAGGCGACCGCGTGGCGAAAGGAGTTAAAATCCGAAGGACCGGCCCCGACGGGCCGGTCCCCGATACTCCGCGTACAGGCTATTCGGCCGCCTGGCGGTCCGCCGCCGGCTCCGGCAGGGCCGGCTGGGCCGTGGGCAGCCTGGTGCGGTCGCGCTGCGCCGCCAGGGCCCGCAGCCGGTTCATGACCGAGCCCGTGCCCGCCGGAATCAGCCGCCCGACGATCACGTTCTCCTTCAGCCCGGCGAGGTTGTCGACCTTGCCCGCCGTCGCCGCCTCCGTCAGCACCCGCGTCGTCTCCTGGAAGGAGGCGGCGGAGATGAAGGAGGTGGTCTGCAGCGACGCCTTGGTGATGCCCTGCAGCACCGGCTCGGCACGCGCCGGCCGCTCCTTCAGCGCCATCCGCTTCTCGTTCTCGATGTCGAACTCGATGCGGTCCACCTGCTCGCCGACCAGGAAGGTCGTGTCGCCCGGGTCGAGGATCTCGACCTTCTGCAGCATCTGCCGGACGATGACCTCGATGTGCTTGTCGTTGATCTTCACGCCCTGCAGCCGGTAGACGTCCTGGATCTCGTTGACCAGGTAGTTCGCCAGCTCCTCGACGCCGAGCACGCGCAGGATGTCGTGCGGCACGCGCGGCCCGTCGACCAGCGGGTCGCCGCGCTTGACGTAGTCGCCCTCCTGCACCGAGACGTGCTTGCCCTTCGGCACCAGGTATTCGCGCGGCGCCGGCTGCTCGTCGCCGACCTGCTCGGGCACCACCAGGACGCGGCGCTTGGCCTTGTAGTCCTTGCCGAACTCGACCCGCCCATCGACCTCCGAGATGATCGCGTGGTCCTTCGGCCGGCGCGCCTCGAACAGCTCCGCCACGCGCGGCAGGCCGCCCGTGATGTCGCGCGTCTTGCTGCCCTCGCGCGGCAGGCGCGCCAGCACGTCGCCCGCGAAGATCTTCTGCCCGTTCTCGACATTCAGGATCGAGGCCGGCTGCAGGAAGTACTGCGCCACCTGCCCATCCTCCGTGCGCAGCAGGATGCGCGGGCGGAGATTGGCGTTCTTCGCCTTCTCCACCGGCTCGCGCACCACCTTCGAGGTCAGGCCGGTGACCGGGTCGGTCTCCTCGTAGAGCGTCACGCCCTCGATCAGGTCGGCATACTCGACCGACCCCGCGCGCTCGGTGATGATCGGCAGGGTGAAGGGGTCCCACTCGGCCAGCTTCAGGCCGCGCGTGACCGTCGCGCCCTCCTCGGTCAGCAGCCGCGCGCCATAGGGCACGCGGTAGCGCGCGCGCTCGCGGCCCTGCGCGTCGGACAGCAGGATCTCGCAGTTGCGGCTCATCACCACCGGCACGCCCTGGCTGTTCGCCACGACGTTGCGGTTGGCGATGCGGACCGTGCCGTCGCTGGTCGCCTCGACGGTCGACTGTTCGGCGCCGCGCTGCGCCGCGCCGCCGATATGGAAGGTGCGCATGGTCAGCTGCGTGCCCGGCTCGCCGATCGACTGCGCGGCGATCACCCCCACCGCCT
>CAZMCV010000309.1:0-2774 GCA_964564645.1 uncultured Acetobacteraceae bacterium | reverse complement strand
CGGCATCCGGCAGGCCGGGTTCTGGACCACGCTGGTCGGGCCGAACAGCCAGACCCTCTACTACCTGCTGGCCTGGGAGAGCCTGGCCGAGCGCGAGCAGAAGTGGGGCAAGTTCGCGACCGATCCGGAATGGCTGACCGCCCGCGCCAAGACCGAGGAGAGCGGCCAGATCGTCGCCAAGGTCGAGAACATGCTGCTGGCGCCGACCGCCTTCTCCTCGGTGAAGTAGGAACCCCATGGCCGGCATCCCGACCTTCGCCACGCCGCCGGGCTTCCTCGGCCTGGCCCTCGGCGATCGCCGGGATGCCGCCTTCCAGGTCGCCGGCATCCCGCTCGACATCGGCACCACCAACCGCAGCGGCACGCGGGACGGGCCCGCGGCCATCCGGCGCGCCAGCCGCATGCTGGTGGACGGGGCGCATCCCGTGCACTGGATCGATCCGCGGGTGGAGATGGACATCGCCGATCTCGGCGACTTTCCGATCGCCCTCGGCGACATTCCGTCCAGCCTGGCGCGGATCGAGGCAGCGGCCACCGGTTGCCGTCACTTGATCGCCTTCGGCGGCGAGCACCTCATCTCGCTGCCGCTCCTGCGGGCGCTGCGGAAGCGCCTCGGCGCGCCGGTCGGGCTTCTGCATGTGGACGCGCATGTCGACACCTGGGCGACCAATTTCGGCCAGCCGCTCGCCCATGGCTCCGTCTTCTACCGCGCCATCGAGGAAGGGCTGGTGGACCCGCGGCGCATGATCCAGATCGGCATCCGTTCCCCGGTGGACCGCGAGACCTGGGACTGGACGCTCGGCCGGGGCGTCAGCGTGATCACCGGCCAGCAGGCGCAGGAGCTCGGCCCGGCCGCGATCGCCGGGCGCGCCCGTGCCGTGCTGGGCGACGGCCCCGCCTATCTCTCCTTCGATGTCGATGGCCTCGACCCCGCCCATGCCCCCGGCACCGGCACGCCGGAGATCGGCGGGCTGGCCACCTGGCAGGCGCAGGCGCTGATCCGGGGCCTGGGCGGACTGGCCTGGGTCGGGATGGATGTGGTGGAGGTCTCGCCGGCCCATGACGTGGCCGAGATCACGGCGCTGGCGGCGGCGACCATGGCCTGGGAGTACCTGGCGCTGCTCGGCGCCGCAATGCGGGGCCGCTGAGCACCCCTCGCCCGGCAATTTTCCGGCCGCTTCGCGGGTGTTCGGGCGGCCTCGCCGGAAATGCGCGAGGTCCCCGGAATTTCCCCTTGCATTTCCGGCCGCGTTCCGCCATTTCTCCTGCCGCGACGCCCACCGGGCGTTCGCCGACGCCATCGCACGTGCCGAGAGCCCCGCGGGAGGGAGTCCCCGGGGCACAGCAACGACGGGACGCGTCCTTTTCGTCCATGCCGGCAGCCGTGAGGCCGCCGGGGTCGTGAGGGATCTGGCCGATGTTGCTTGAACGGTTCGCCGCGATGCGAAGTCATCGCGCCATCGTCTGAAGGCCCCGGGCGCGCCACAGCGCCCGCTTCCACCGCCTTTCTCCGCCCTTCCTGCCATCAGGGGGATGGTCCGATGAGCCTGCTCCGTTCCCGTGCGGCGGTCGCCCCGCTGCGCCGTCGCTTCGATGCCCCCACCGTCCTGCCGACGGTCGCCGACCTGGTCGCCGTGGAGCGGCCGGAGGAGCCGATGCACTGCCTGCGCCCGGCCGCCATCGCCGCGGCCTCGCGCGCCTTCGCCGAGGGCTTCCCGGGCGAGACGCTCTACGCGGTGAAGTGCAACCCGGAGCCCGCCGTGCTGCGCGCGGTGTGGGAGGGCGGCGTGCGCCACTTCGACTGCGCCTCGGCCGCCGAGGTCGCGCTGGTGCGCACCCTGTTCCCCGGGGCCGGCATCCACTTCATGCACCCGGTGAAGTCCCGCGGCGCGATCCGCGAGGCCTGGGAGCGGCACGGCGTGCGCGACTTCGTCCTCGACCATGCGGACGAGCTGGCGAAGATCGTCGCCGAGACCGGCGGTGGTCCGGAGCTGGGGCTGGTGGTCCGGCTGGCGTTGCCGAAGGGCGTCGCGGCCTATGACCTGTCGGGCAAGTTCGGCGCGGCGCCGGAGGAGGCGGTCGCCCTGCTGCGCGCGGCGCGTCCGCTCGCGGCGCGGCTGGGCCTGTCCTTCCATGTCGGCTCGCAATGCCTGGATCCGCTCGCCTGGGGCCGCGCCATCGCGCTGGCCGGCGAGGTGGTGCGGGAGGCCGGGGTCGCGCTCGACATCCTCGATGTCGGCGGCGGTTTCCCGGCCGCCTACCCGGGCAGCGAGCCGCCTCCGCTCGGCGCCTTCTTCGCCGAGATCGAGGATGCGGTGGAGGAGGCCGGGCTCGAGCACTGCGCGCTCTGGGCCGAGCCGGGCCGGGCGCTGGTGGCGGGCGGCGCGTCGGTCGTCGTGCAGGTGCAGCTTCGCCGCGGCGATGACCTCTATGTGAGCGACGGCATCTACGGCGCGCTGTCGGATGCCGGCGCGCCGGGCTTCGCCTTCCCCGCGCGGGTGATCCGGCCGGATGCACCCGTCTCGGACGCGCTGCAGGGCTTCGCGCTGTTCGGGCCGACTTGCGACAGCGCCGACCGCATGAAGGGCCCCTGGCTGCTGCCGGAGGATGTGCGGGAAGGCGACTGGATCGAGATCGGCCAGCTCGGCGCCTACGGGGCCTGCCTGCGCACCGCCTTCAACGGCTTCGACCGGGCGCGCCTGGTCGAGGTGCGGGACGCGGCGATGCTGGGCGAGGAGCTGGCGCTCGCGGCCTGAAGGAGGGAGGGCCCTGCC
>CAZMCV010000308.1:0-2792 GCA_964564645.1 uncultured Acetobacteraceae bacterium | reverse complement strand
CAACCGGCGAGAAGATCCAGCCGAGGAATTGCGGCTCGCTGCCCCGGCGGTCGCCGCCGCGCCCGGCGCTGCCGCCACGGCCGCCACGGCCGCTGCGCGGGCGGCTGGCGGCCTCGGCGATCTCCTCGGCGCTGACCTTGTCGAGCCCGTCCACCTCGATGCGCGGGATCGGCTTGCCGGTCAGGTGCTCGATCGCGGCGACCAGCCGCGCATCGTCGACGGTGGCGATGGTGAAGGCATTGCCCTCGCGGCCGGCGCGCCCGGTGCGGCCGATGCGGTGGACATAGTCCTCGTCGCGGAAAGGCACGTCGAAGTTGAACACATGCGACAGCCCGCCGATGTCGAGCCCGCGCGCGGCGACGTCCGAGCAGACCAGCAGCTGCAGCTCGTTCGCCTTGAACCGGTTCAGGGTGGCGAAGCGCGTCGGCTGGTCCATGTCGCCATGCAGGGCGCCGACCGAGAAGCCATGCTTCTTCAGCGACTTGTAGAGGATGTCGACCTCGACCTTGCGGTTGCAGAAGATCAGCGCGTTCTGCACCTGCTCGCGCCGGACCAGGCGGCGCAGCGCCTCCCGCTTGTCGTGGTCGCGCACCCAGAGCAGGCCGGCGATGATCGTCGTCGCCACCGTTGCCGGGGCGGAGACCGCGATCTCCTTCGGGTTCGACAGGAAGGCATCCGCCAGGCGCTTGATCTCGGGCGCCATGGTGGCCGAGAAGAACAGCGTCTGGCGGATCTTCGGCAGGAAGGAGACGATGCGCTCGACATCGGGGATGAACCCCATGTCCAGCATGCGGTCCGCCTCGTCGATCACCAGGATCTTGCAGTCGGCGAGCAGGATGCGCCCGCGCTCGAACAGGTCGAGCAGGCGGCCGGGCGTCGCGATCAGCACGTCGACGCCCTTCTCGAGCACGTCGCGCTGCTCGTTCATGCTCTCGCCGCCGATCAGCAGCGCGTGGGTGAGCTTGAGGTGCTTGCCGTATTTCTCGAACTGCTCGGCGACCTGCAGCGCCAGCTCGCGCGTCGGCTCGAGGATCAGGGAGCGCGGCATCCGCGCCTTGGCCCGGCCCGCCGAGAGGATGTCGAGCATCGGCAGGGTGAAGCCCGCCGTCTTGCCGGTGCCGGTCTGCGCCGTCCCCAGCACGTCCCGCCCCATCAGGACGACGGGGATCGCCTGTTCCTGGATCGGGGTGGGGGTGACGTAGCCGGCCTCGGCGACGGCGCGGAGGATCGGCTCGGAGAGGCCGAGATCGGCGAAGGTGACGGTCGGGGCGACGGCCTCCGCCTCCGCGGCGGCGTCCTCGTCCTCCTCTTCCTCGCCGTCGTCCTCCTCCTCGTCCTCGTCCTCCTCCTCCGGCTCCTCGTCCGGACCCTCCGCGTCCCGCGGCGGGTCATCGGCGTCGGGCGCATCATCGGCGAGCGGCGCCGCGGCGACGGGCTCGGCAGGGGCCGGCTCGGGCATCGGCGCCTCGGCGGCCGGGGGCGGGGCCTCGCCGGCCATGGGCGCGGCCTCGGTCGCCGCATGTTCCATCGGCGGCTCGGCCGGGACCATGGCATGGCCGGCGGCGGGAGCGTCCATCTCGGGGGTCGGCGTGGTGTGCTCGGGGGCGGCCGATGCGGCCGCCGGCCGGTCGGGGGTATCGGTCAAGTGCCGTCGGTTCCTTTGCAGGACAGCGCCGGCATGGCGGGCGAATCGCATCGCCCCGGCGCGCGTGCGGCCGAGCGAGACCGGCCGCCGTTCCAGGTCCGCGCCGCATATGCGCCCTGATTCGCGCCAGATCAAGCGGTTCCCGTGTTGCGCCCTGCCGATGCCTCGCCTATGCGCCGCCGGCCTGGTCCGATCCGCCCCGGCGCATGCCCCGCGGCGGCCAGCCCCCGGGGCCCCCGACCCACCGCCGCCCGCTCCGACGCGATGCCCGAGACCCTGCTTCTGCTGCCCGGCCTCCTCTGCGATGCCCGCCTGTGGCGCGACACCATCGCCCTGCTGGGGGAGGCGGCCGAGTGCCGGGTCGCGGATCTGACGCGGGACGACACGCTGGCTGCGATGGCGGCGCGGGCGCTGGCCGACGCCCCGCCGCGCTTCGCCCTCTGCGGCCTGTCGATGGGCGGCTATGTCGCGCTCGAGGCGTGGCGCCAGGCCGGTCCCGGGCGGATCACGCGCCTGGCGCTGCTCGACACCTCCGCGCGACCCGATTCGGCGGCGCAGGCAAGGCGGCGGCGGGGGCTGATGGCGCTGGCCCGCACCGGCCGGTTCCGCGGGGTCACGCCCCGCCTGCTGCCCCAGCTCGTGCATCCCGACCGGGTCGAGGGGGCGGTGGGGGCGGAGGTGACCGCCATGGCCGAGCGGGTCGGCCTCGACGCCTTCCTGCGCCAGCAGGCCGCGATCCTCGGTCGGCCCGATGCGCGGCCCGACCTCCCCTCCATCCGCATCCCCTGCCTGGTCGCGGCGGGGGAGGCGGATGCGCTGACGCCGCCGGCCCTGGCGGAGGAGATGGCCGCGGCGATCCCCGGCGCGCGGCTGGCCCTGCTGCCCGGCTGCGGCCACCTGCCGCCGATCGAGGACCCTGCGGCGACGGCCGCCCTGTTGCGCGCCTGGCTGGCCATGCCGGGCTGAACGCGCCGGCGCCTCACCGGGGCAGGCAGCGCGTCGCTTCCGGGCGGTCCCGGGCGGCGACGGCGATCGTGCCCTCGGGGCAGGGCGCCTGGAGCCTGGCCGGGGGCGGCAGCCCGGCATCCCAGCCTCGAGAGCCTCGACGCCGCCATGGCCCACCTCGCCGCCGATCTCGACGCCCAGG
>CAZMCV010000307.1:0-2826 GCA_964564645.1 uncultured Acetobacteraceae bacterium | reverse complement strand
GCTGCCGGCGCCGACCTTCGAGCCCGGCGGCGCCGGCAGCGTGGCGCGGCTCGGCCAGGCCGGGCCGATGCCGCAGGCCGGGATCGCCACCCAATACGCGGCGGAGGCGATTGCGCGGGCCGATGCGATCGGCGTCTCCGGCGCGCCGCGCTTCTCCGAGACGTCCTTCGGCTTCGGCGCGGCGACGACGGATGCCGGCGCGCGCCCGGGCGCCGGCTACTGAGCGCGTCGCCCCGGGAAATCCCCGTGGGACCCGGCGGCGGGATGCCCCCGCGATCGGGGCCGGTGGCGAGGCCGGCCCGACCGCTCAGTGCTTGTGAAGAATTCGAACTTGCGAAAGTACTCCCTTTGGCATCTTTCGAGAATTTCCGCCGGCATCGAGGCTGACGGGCATTCTTTCACAAACTCTCAGTCGCTCGCGATGACCTTGACGTAGCTGCCCGGCGCGTCCTCGATCGCGTTGAGGCGCCCGCCGCCCGGGATCCGCGCCGGCACCCTGTCCGGCCCATGCGCCGAGACCCAGCGATGCCAGTCCGGCCACCAGGAGCCGGCGAGCTCCGTCGCCCCGCGGAACCAGGCCTCCGGATCGGGCGGCAGGCTCTCATTGATCCAGTGGCTGTACTTGCCGCTGTCCGGCGGATTGACCACGCCGGCGATATGGCCCGAGGCGGCGAGGACGAAGCGCACGGGCCCCTGGTAGATCTGCGTCGCGCGGTAGGTGCTCTTCCAGGGCGCGATATGGTCCTCCCGCGTCGAGATCAGGTAGGAGGGCACGGTGATGCGGCGGAGGTCGATCGGCTCCCCCAGCAGCTCGATCCCGCCCGGCTTCACCAGGTCGTTCTGCTGGTACATGCGGCGCAGGTAGAAGCTGTGCATGCGCGCCGGCATGCGGGTGCTGTCGTCGTTCCAGTAGAGCAGGTCGAAGGGGAAGGGCTCCTGCCCGAGCAGGTAGTTGTTCACCACGAACGACCAGATCAGGTCGTTGGCGCGCAGCATGTTGAAGGTGCTGGCCATCTCCGCGCCCTCGAGGAAGCCGCGCCGGCTCATCTTCTCCTCGAGCGCCTTGAGCTGCTCCTCGTCGATGAAGACGCCGAGCTCGCCCGCCTCCTCGAAATCGGTCATGGTCACGAAGTAGGTCGCGGTCTTCACCCGGTCGTCGCCGATGGCGGCCATGTGCGCCAGGGTCGTCGCCAGCAGCGTCCCGCCGAGGCAGTAGCCGATCGCGTTGACCTCGCGCTCGCCGGTCGCCTTCTCGATCGCGTCGAGGGCGTCGTAGATGCCCTCCTTCATGTAGTCGTCGAAGCCCTTCTGGGCGAGCTGCTCGTCCGGGTTGACCCAGGAGACCATGAAGACCGTGTGGCCCTGCTCGACCGCCCAGCGCACGAAGGAGTTCCGCGGGCGCAGATCCAGGATGTAGAACTTGTTGATCCAGGGCGGGAAGATGACCAGCGGGCGCTTCAGCACCGTCTCGGTGGCCGGCGCGTACTGCACCAGCTGCATCAGGTCGTTCTGGTAGACCACCTTGCCGGGCGTGACCGCGATGTTCTCGCCGATGCGGAACTTGCTGTCATCCGTCATGCGGATGCGGAGCTGGCCCTTGCCGCGCTCGAGATCCGCCAGCAGGTGCGACAGGCCCTTCAGCAGGTTCTCCCCGCCCGTCTCGGCGGTCTTCCTCAGCACCTCCGGGTTGGTAAGCAGGAAGTTGGACGGGCTCATCGCGTCGACGAATTGACGCGTGTAGAAATCGACCTTCTGCGCCGCCTTCGGATCGAGGCCCTCCACGCCGGTGACCACGTTCTGGAAGAACCGGGCGGACAGCAGGTAGGACTGCCGGATGAAGTCGAAGACCTCGTTCTCGCGCCAGGCATCGTCCTTGAAGCGGCGGTCGCGCGGATCCTCGGCGATCACCGGGCTCACCGGCTCGCCGAGGATGCGGCGGGCGGTGTTCTGCCAGAGCGTGAGATAATCCTGCCAGAGACCGATCTGCGCCTGCATCAGCCGCGCCGGGTCGCGCATCAGGCGCGTCGTCATCTCCATGAAGGCGCTGCCGATGTTCAGCGGATCGACCTCCGCGCCCTGCTCGGACTGGCGCTTGAGGAAATCGGCGACGATGCGCTGCCCGCGCTCCGCGACCTCCGACATCGTGCGGGTGACGAGGGCCGGGTCGGGCATCCGGAAATGCGGCTGCAGGGCCGGATCCGGCGGCAGATTGTCATTGGCCATGCGCCTGTCCTTCCCCCGCTGCGGCGCGGGGGCCTCCTGTTCTGGCGCGCCCGCAGGAGACGGGGGCCCCGTCCCCTCCAGCGCGCGAACCCCGGCTTCGTCCCCGCCCGCGTGAGCGTTACAGCCGCCGGTCCTTTCCCGTCCGGGGCATCCGCGGTAACGCTGGTGCGGCGGCCATGGGCGCGAAGGGGAGCGACGGGCATGCGCCCGCTAGCGGCGGACCGGGAACATTCGCCCGACCTTAGGGAGAGGGCAGGGCACGATCAAGCGCGGTCGACCCGGCGCCGCCAGGTCCGCCCGATTCCCATCCCGATCCTCCTCCTGGCCGCGCTCGGCGCCTGCGACGTGCCGAAGGAGGTCAATCCGGTCGAGATCTACCGCGAGGTCGCCGGGATCAACGATCAGCGCCGGGCGCCGCCGCCCGGGCT
The DNA here is from genome assembly GCA_964564645.1 of uncultured Acetobacteraceae bacterium. Taxonomy (GTDB): domain Bacteria; phylum Pseudomonadota; class Alphaproteobacteria; order Acetobacterales; family Acetobacteraceae; genus CAZMCV01. Next base: position 175 of record CAZMCV010000307.1, on the reverse strand, counting down.
GGATCGTCCCTATCGCAGCCTCGGCAGCGTGCCGCCGCGGCCGGAACGCCCGCCGGTGGAGGCGCGGGAGGCGATCTTCGGCGCCCTCGCGGCGGATCGCGCGGCGTCGCGCGAGCCGGTGGTCGCGCGCGGCGATGCGCCGGCGGCGGACGGGTTCGCGCCGGGCGAGCTGCCG
>CAZMCV010000306.1:0-2873 GCA_964564645.1 uncultured Acetobacteraceae bacterium | reverse complement strand
TGCTCGCCACCGCCGCCGGCGCCCCTGCCCGTGCCGGCCGGCCGCGGCCGGCGCTCCGCCGTGGCGACGCCGGCGCCCCCGCCCCCGGCCCCGTCCAGCACCTTCGGCATCGTCGCCCCGGGCGGTGGCCCCGCCGTGCCCGTCACCGCGACCAATCCGCGCGACGTCTCGAGCATCAGCGCGGCCTGCCGCACCGAGGTCGACCGCATCATCGCCCAGCGCGACCGCGGCGTGATCATGCGCGACGAGGAGCAATCCGCGCGCCTCGGCAGCGAGACCACGGTCGCGCGCCCGCTCACCGAGCCGCTCAGCCGGCAATTCGCGCGCGACCGCATGGTCGATGACTGCGTCCGCGAGAACCGGCAGCAGGCACCGAGCCGCTGAGGCAGGGCGCGGTCGGCGGCGCCGCGCGCGATGGCCCTGCCCCGCCTGCCGCCGGCCTTCGGCGGCCTCGGCCGCGCGCTGTCCCACCGCGATGCGCGGATCTTCTTCACCGCCTCCCTGGTCTCCTGGACCGGCCTCTGGGTGCACCGCATCGCGGTGACGTGGCTGGCCTGGGAGATGACGCGCTCCGCCTTCTGGGTCGGCATGGTGGCGTTCTGCGACCTGGCGCCGGCGGTGCTGTTCAGCCCGATCGCCGGGGCGGTCGCGGACCGCATGGACCGGGTGCGGCTGACCATGCTCGCCCAGGTCGCGATCGCCTGCCAGGCGGCGGCGATCGCGGGGCTGATCGCGGCCGATGCGCTGGGCATCGGCGCCCTGCTCGCGCTCGAGGTCGTCAGCGGCATCGCGGCGAGCTTCGCCCAGCCGGCGCGGCAATCGCTGATGCCGGCGCTGGTCCCGCGCGCCGACCTGCCGGCGGCGGTCGCGGCGAACTCGCTCTGCTTCAACGTCGCGCGCTTCATCGGGCCGGCGATCGCGGGGCCGATGATCGCCTATTGGGGCGTGGTGCCGGCGGTCGCGCTGAACGTGGCGGCCTATCTGTTCGCCACCGCGACCATGCCCTTCCTGCGCCCCGCGCCGGCCGAGCGGCGCGGCCATGCGCCGGGGGCGAGCGTCTGGGCCGAGGTGGCGGAGGGCTTCCGCTATGCCGGGCGGCATCCGGGGATCGGGCCGATCCTCGGCTTCGCCGCCATCGCCTCGATCCTGATGCGCGGCGTGCCGGAGATCCTGCCGCCCTTCGTCGAGCGGCTGTTCGGCCAGGGCCCGCAGGGGCTGGCGGTGCTGACCGCCGCCTTCGGCATCGGCGCGCTGGTCTCCGGCCTCTGGGTGGCGGGGCGGGGGCGGCTGACGGGGGCAACGCGGCTGGCGGTCTGGGCGGTCGGGCTGCAGGCGGTGGCGACGATCGGCTTCGTCGCGACACCCTGGTTCCCCGTGGCCGTCGCCTGCGGCGCGCTGATGGGGGCGGCGGGCTCGGTGCATGGCATCAGCGTGCAGACCCTGGTGCAGAGCGCGGCGGACCAGGCCATGCGCGGGCGGGTGCTGAGCCTGTGGGGGCTGATCACGCGCGCCTGTCCCGCGCTCGGGGCGCTGGTGCTGGGCGGCATGGGCGAGGTGTTCGGCCTGCGCCTGCCGGTGCTGGCGGCGATGCTGCTGGCCTTCGGCGTCTTCGCCTGGGGGCTCGGGCGGCTGCCGCGCATGGCGCAGGTGCTGGAGCGGCCGCGGAGCTGAGCATGGGGGGAAGAGGACACCTCTTCCCCCCGCCCCCCAGCACCGCTTTCTGCGAGATCTTTGCACCGTGCGCCGGCGCACACGCAGGCGGACGAGCCCCATCGTTTTCGTTCCATCCGCGGGGCGCGGGGTGATAAGTAGTGCACGCCCCGAGGAGGGGGCCGCGATGAGGACCGCTGCACGGCACGACGACGATGATGGCGGCGGGCCCCGCCCCGCTCGCGCCGCATCGCGCGCATGCGCCGCAGCGGGACGCGGGCGCATCGGGCGGCCAGGCCGCGCGGTTCCGCGGCCAACCCGACCAGGACGCGGCGAGACGGTTCCAGCCTCAGGGGCCTGAGCACCGCGCCGGGGGATCCTGAAGCGGCCCCCCGAATTGACCGGGCACGGTCTTCAACTCCCGTAAGGGCAAGGAGCATGACCTTGCGTATGAAAGACATGCCCGAGAAGGTGGAGGTCATCACCTTCCTGCAGCGGCGGCTGCGCTGGAGCGCTGCTGAGAAGATGCGGATGGTCGAGGAGACCCTCGAGCCTGGTGCCTTGGTCAGCTCGGTCGCGCGACGCCGCGGCATGAACCCGAACCAGCTCTTCACCTGGTGCCTCTTCGCCGCCCATGGCGCCTTCACTGCCGCGGCGGCCGACGAGGTCGAGGCACTGCCTCGACGTGCCGGCCTCAGACCACCGGGCGCTTCAGAAGCAAATCCGCGAGCTGCATCGCCTGCTCGGCAAGAAGACGATCGAGGCCGAGATCCTGCGCGAGGCGTTGCTGCACGCCGATCCCAACGAAAAGACTGCTACGTGGGCCACCGACGCCGCGCGACAGTTCGCGGTGAAGGCTGTCGCCAGCACGCTCGGCGTGGCGCGTTCCCGCCTTAAGCCGAGGCCTGCCCCGACGCGGTGCCGTGGTCGACCGCCCGCGTCGGAGGACGAGATGCTGGCGCGGATCAAGGCCATCGTCGCGGCACTTCCGACCTACGGCCATCGGCGCGTGCATGCTCTGCTGCGCCACCAGGCCGAGGAGGAGGGCCGGCCATCGTCCAATCACTAGCGGGTCTGGCGCATCTTGAAGGCCCACGGCCTGCTACTGGCCCATCACGCCGGCATGACGGCTGCGCCGCCGTCCCGGAGCGCCATGCCCGCTGGTACTCCGTAAGCGGCGTCTAGGGGCCCTTGCCGCGTTCGGCTGAGGCTGTCGGTGTTGA
>CAZMCV010000305.1:0-2878 GCA_964564645.1 uncultured Acetobacteraceae bacterium | reverse complement strand
GGCGACCGTGCGGCCGCCCTCGGCGCGCAGGGCGCCCAGATGCGCCGCCGCGTCGATCCCGCGCGCCAGGCCGGAGACCACCACCAGCCCGGCCCGCGCCAGCGCCTCCGCCAGCTCCTCCGCGAGGCGCCGCCCGGCGCCGGAGGCGTTGCGCGCGCCGACCAGCGCGACCGCGCGGCCCGGCCCGAGCGCCGCGAGATCCCCGAGCACGGCGAGTGCGACCGGCGCATCCTCGCCGAGCGCCAGCAGCGGCGGGTAGTCCGGCGCGCCGAGGAAGACGAAGCGCCCCCCGAGTCTCGCCACGCCCTCCATCTCCCGCATCGCCGCCGCCTCGGAGGGCGGGGCGAAGGGCGCGGCGCGGCGCGCGGCGTGGCCGGCCAGCGCACCGAGCGCGGCACGGGGCGAGCCGTGCCGCTCGACCAGGCGGCGGTAGGTGAGGGGGCCGATGCCCTCGGTGCGGGCGAGGCGCAGCGCGGCCAGGGCGTCGTCGGGGGACATGCCCGGGGGCATGAGGGGTCGTTCCGCCCCCGGGTCAAGAGCGGCGGGGATCATGCGCGGAGCGCATCCACCATCTCGGGCGGGCCGAAGACGAAGCGGCGCTCGCGCGGCCGGTCGGAGAGGCCCATCAGCGCCTTCGCCCGCTCGACCGAATCGGCCGACCCGGCGAAGGCGACCTGGCGGCGCGCGGCGTCGTCCGCGAGGCCGAGATAGCCCATCCAGATCCGGGTGAAGGTCTCGAGGTCGGCGGCGATGGTGACGTCCTCCGGATAGCCCGGGCTCTTCATGCAGAGCTCGATCTCGGGATGCGCGAGCACGAACCACCAGCGGCGCGTGGCGACCTTGGCGCCCGGGATGCCGGAGAACTCGAAGCAGACGACGAAGCGCTGCGCCGGCAGCATGGAGCGCGGGATCTGGCCGCGCACGCTCTGCAGCAGGAAATGCGGGTCGAAATCCTCGGGCTGCAGGATGCTCTGGGTGTGGCGCTGGCCCCAGAGGCTGAGCGCCTCGATGATCGGGCGGAACTCCTCGCCCGCCGGCGTCAGCGCGTAGAGATGGCCCGCGCCGGCGGGCTTGGCCGCGGTGCGCACGATGCCGTGATGCTCGAGGTCGCGCAGGCGCTGCGCCAGCAGGGTCTTCGACATCAGCGGCAGGCGGCGCTGCAGGTCGTTGAAGCCGGCGGGGCCGCAGCAGAGCTCGCGCACGATCAGCGGGGTCCAGCGCTCGGCGAAGAGCTCGCAGGTCTTCGCGACCGGGCAGAATTGTCCGTAACCGGGCATGCAACCACGTTCCCCGTCCACCCGGATGAACGCAAGTCCATTTTCTGTCCTTGAGGCCATGCGTCGCCGCACAGCACCGTCCGCCGCGTCGACAACGTCGAACGGAGGGAGACGTCCATGCCCGACACGATCATCGCGGAGGTCCGCGCCACCGCCGCCACCGACTGGGTCGCCCTGGCCGGGCGGATCGGCGCGGAGATCGCCGCCCATGCCGCGCGCCACGACCGGGAGGGCAGCTTCGTCGCCGAGGGCTTCGCCGCGCTGAAGGCGGCCGGCTTCTTCAAGGCGCATGTGCCGTCCGAGTTCGGCGGCGGCGGCGCCGACTACCGCGCGATGTGCGAGGCGATAAGGCGGCTGGCGACGCATTGCGGCTCGACCGCGCTCGCCTTCTCGATGCATTGCCACCTGGTCGCGGTGCCGGTCTGGCGCTGGCGCCACGAGCAGGCGCCGGTCGAGGGGCTGTTCCGGCGCCTGGTCGCGGAGGATCTGGTGCTGGTCTCCTCCGGCGGCTCGGACTGGCTGCCGGGCAGCGGCCGCGCGGAGCGCGTCGAGGGCGGCTACCGCATCACCGCGCGCAAGATCTTCTCGAGCGGCTGCCCGGTGGGCGACCTGCTGATGACCTGCGCGGTCCTCGACGACCCGGCATCCGGGCCGACCGTCCTGCACTTCCCCGTCCCCTTCAAGGCCGAGGGCGTCCGCATCCTCGGCAATTGGGATGCGCTGGGCATGCGCGGCACGGGCTCGCACGACGTGGCGCTGGAGGGCGTCTTCGTGCCGGAGGCCGCGATCGCCGCGCGCCGCCCGGCCGGCCCGTGGCACATGCTGTTCCACCACATCTACGCGCTCGCCTTCCCGCTGGTGTATTCGGCCTATGTCGGCGTCGCCGAGGGCGCGCGGGCGCGGGCCCTCGAGATCGCGCGGGAGCGGCCGGACCGCGCGCGCGGCGTGGTCGCCGCGGGGATGCTGGAGAATGCCTGGGCGAAGGCGGAGATGGCGCTCGAGCGCATGATCCGGATCGCCGAGACCGAGCCGCCGGGCGAGGCGCGCACCAACCGTGCCGCCATCGCGCGCACGCTCACCGGCCAGGCGGCGATCGAGACGGTCGAGCGCGCGATCGAGCTCGTTGGCGGCGCCAGCTTCCATCGCGACACGGGGCTGGAGCGCGCCTTCCGCGACGTGCAGGGCGCCCGCTTCCACGCGCTGCGCGAGGTGCCGCAGCTGGAGATGACGGGGCGGCTCGCGCTCGGCCTCGGCATCGACGGGTAGGCGGCGGGGGCGGGGCGGTCAGGCCGTCGGCTTGCCGCCGCCGATGCGCGGCTCGGTGCCGGCGATCAGGCGCTGGATGTTCGCCTTGTGGCGGTACACGACCAGCCCCGCGACGCCGGCGGCGAACAGGGCGAGGTCCGGCCGCCCGGCGCCCAGCGCGATCAGCGGCGCGGCGAGGCAGCCGGCCATCGCCCCGGCCGAGGAGATGCGGGTCGCGGCGGCCACGGCCAGCCAGACCGCCGCCGCCCCCGCCCCGAGCCACCAGGCGGCGGCGAGCAGCACGCCGCCGCCGGTCGCCACGCCCTTGCCGCCCTTGAAGCCGAGCCAGACCGGGA
>CAZMCV010000304.1:0-2917 GCA_964564645.1 uncultured Acetobacteraceae bacterium | reverse complement strand
GGCCTCGACCGCCGTGCGCGCGGCCGTCACCTGCTGCGCGGCGGCGGTCAGGGCGGCGGTGCCGGCCGCCTCGGCGGCGCCGGCTGCGGTCGCCGCGGCCGCGTTGGCGGCAAGCGCGGCCTTGATCCGGTTGGTCTCGTCGGTGCGGGCCTCGAGCAGGGTGGTGGGCGCGGGCATGCTCGCCTCCTCAATGCGTCGCGCGCGGCGATGGCGGCGCGGCGCGGCTTCCTGTGGCGGATTGCGATGGCGGGCGGCCGGGCCAGGCGCGGCCGGCCTTCTCGAATTCCCGCGCGACGGCGGTCACAAGGTGGTGCTGCGCGATCGCCCGGGCCGGCGCCTCCCCGGCGGCGGCGAGATAGGCGGCGCCGAGCGCGGCGTTCCGGATCTGCGCGCCGGAGATCGCGTACCATTCCGCGAGCTGGGCGAGGTCGACATCGGGCGCGAGCGGCGCCCCGTCCGGCACGTGCCGTCGCCACAGCAGCGCGCGCATCGCCGCATCCGGGTCGGCGAAGGCGATGATGTCGTCGAAGCGGCGGGTGAAGGCGGCGTCGAGGTTGCCGCGCAGGTTGGTCGCCAGGATGGCCACGCCCTGGAAGCGCTCCAGCCGCTGCAGCAGGAAGGCGGTCTCGAGGTTGGCGTAGCGGTCATGCGCATCCTCGGTCTCCGTCCGCCGCCCGAACAGCGCGTCCGCCTCGTCGAAGAACAGGACGGCGCGCGCGCGCTCGGCGAGCTCGAAGACGGCGGCGAGGTTCTTCTCCGTCTCGCCGATCCACTTGGAAACCAGGCCCGCGATGTCGGCGACCAGCAGGTCGAGGCCGAGGGCGTGCGCGACCGCCTCCGCCGCCAGCGTCTTGCCCGTGCCGGGCGGGCCGTGGAACAGCAGCCGCACGCCGCGCCGGTCGCCGCGCCCCTGCTCGAAGCCCCAATCGTCGAGCACGGTGAGCTGGCGGCGCACGCGCAGCACCGCATCGGCGAGCTGCGCGGCGGGGCCGGGCGGCAGCAGCAGATCCTCCCAGCCCGCCGAGGGCGTCACGCGGCGCACGCCCGGGCGCGCATGGGTCGCGGTGCGGGTGCGGAGCGCCGCGGCGAGGTCCGCCTCGCCGAGCGGGGCGCCGCCGGAGGTCGCCTGGCGCAGCGCGAGGTCGGCGACCATGCCGCGCGCCTCCTCCGGATCCACCGGGTAGCGCGCCGCCAGCGCCGCGGGCTCGAGCTGCGGCAGCAGCGCGCCCCACATGCGCCGCCGCGCGGTCGCCGCCAGCGGCGCGAGCCGGATGGGCAGGATCGGCAGGTCGAGCGGCGGCAGGGCGCGCTCCTCCTCGGCCGTGACCAGCACCGGGCCGGCGAGGCGCAGGCCGCGCGGCAGGATCGGCGGAGGCGCCTCGGCGTCGCCCGAGAGGTCGAGCCAGGGCACGGCGCGGTGCAGCAGCGCGACGGCGATGGCGTCCCGCGCCGCCTCGCCCCGCGCGGCGGGAGGATCGGCGGCGTCCAGCGTCACCCGCACCGCGCCGAGGCCGAGCGGGCCGAGCAGCGCGCGCAGCCGCGTCGCGCGCGCGGTCGCGGATTCCCCCGTGAGCGCGATCAGGGCGGGCACGCCGTCGCGGAGCGCCGCCATCGCGCGGCGCGGATCCGGCTGCTCGAGCCAGGCTTCGAGGCCGGGGACGCTGCGGAAGCCGGGCAACCATTCGGCATCCTCGGGCGGGCGCGCATTCAGCGCGGACCAGAGGCCGGGGCCGGGCCGCAGCGCGCGCCCATGCCACGGACCCTCGCCCGGGCAGCGCAGCAGGCCGAGCGCGGCGATGCCGGTCGGCGCGTGCAGCAGCAGGTCCTCGACCCGGTCGCGGAGATCGAAGGCGGCGCCGGGCCCGACCTCGGCTTCCAGCCAGTCGAGGGCGAGCGCGACCGTCGCCTCCGGCCGCGCCTCGCGGTGCAGCAGCCTGCAGAGGGTGGCGAAGCCCTCATGCAACTCCGGCAGGCAGGCGAGCAGGCAGAGATCGGCGAGCAGCCCGCCATCCCCGGCGAGATCGGCGATGCGGTCGAGCGGATGGGCCGGGTCGGCGGCGCGCGCGGCCTCTAGCGCCGCGGCGTCGAGGCCGCAGCGCGTGGCGAACTCGGCGGGGAAGGCGAGGGCGCGTGCCAGCGCCGCGTCGCCCTCACCGAAGCGCTGCGCGAGCGCCGTGGCCAGGCGGTGGCCCAGCAGCGCGGCCTCCAGCCGCGTGCGGGTGCGGGTGGGGTCAGGCATAGCGGAACCTCACGACGCAGCCGAGCCAGGGCAGGTAGCCGGGATCGAGATCGATCGCGCCGCGCCGCAGCGCGGGATCGGCGCTGTCGAGCGGGAATTCCGCCTCGATCCAGCCGGGCTCGATGGAGATCCGCGCGTCGCGGCGGCAGAGATCGGGCAGCCAGCACACGCCCTCCGCGGGCAGGCCGAGACGCGCCCGCAGCAGCGCCTCGATCGCGGCGATGGTGTCGGCGAGGAAGGGCGGCGGGAGCGGGACGGGATCGGGCAGCGTGCCGCCGCAGAAGGCAGGGAGCGCCGGATCCTCCGGCGGGACGCCGAGCGCGAGGCCGAGCGCCCGCAGCGCCCCCGGCAGGGCGGAAGGGAGGTCGGCCAACGCCTGGAGCAGACCCGCCGGCGGCAGCAGCGGCAGCAGGAACAGCAGGCCGCCCCAGGCCGAGCGCAGCGGCGCCGCGGGCGCGGGCAGCGGCGGCGCCGGCGGGGGTGCGGGATCGGCCTCCAACGCTTGGTCTCGGGCCCCGGCGCCAGCCTGTTGCGGCCTGGCGCGGGGCGCGGGATCGGCGCGCCGGTGCGATGCGGGCGGCGCGGTCCCGGCCCAGGATGCGAGCGCGGCCGCGGCGGCGCGATGCTGCGTCGGGGTCGGCACCGCCCCGCCGGCGATGGCGCGCGCCAGCAGCCGCC
>CAZMCV010000303.1:0-2952 GCA_964564645.1 uncultured Acetobacteraceae bacterium | reverse complement strand
GCCGCTGTTACTACCTTGATCGTGTCTTTCATCCCGCTCGCCGTCTACCGGGCCGCCCGCTTCGCGCACCAAGGGCGAAGCGCGCTTCCCCGGACGCGGCGGCCGCCCTGGTCCGGGCCGCGGGGATGGCCCGCGCGGGGAGAGTTCGGGCCCCGTCCCCGGATGTCGGGCCCGGGATCGCGCCGGGACCGGCAGGGGTGTGGTGCGCCGGTCGCCCGCCCGCGCCGCGCGCCGAGCCGCCGGATCAAGCCTGACCCGCTCTCGGATCGATGCCTGTCCGGGCAGGGCGTGCATTCGGATGATTCCATCCGCATGCGAGTTGCTCTAGGGTGCGGCGCCGCCGGGGCCGCGGCCGCCGCCGGCCCAAGCGAGGGGTGATCGGATGAACATCCACGAGTACCAGGCCAAGGAATTGCTGCGCCGCTACGGCGTGGCCGTGCTCGATGGCCATGTCGCGCGGACGCCGGAAGAGGCCGAGGCGGCGGCGGGCAAGCTGCCCGGTCCGATCACCGTGGTGAAGTCGCAGATCCATGCCGGCGGCCGTGGCGCCGGGCGCTTCGCCGACGACCCGAACGGCAAGGGCGGCGTGCGCCTGGCGAGATCGCCGGCGGAGGCGCGGGAGGCCGCCGCGGCGATGCTCGGCCACACCCTGATCACCAAGCAGACCGGGCCGCAGGGCAAGGTGGTGAACCAGGTCTATGTCGAGGCGGGCTGCGACATCGGGCGCGAGCTCTACCTCTCGCTGCTGATCGACCGCGACACCTCGCGCCTGACCATCATCGCCTCGACCGAGGGCGGGATGGAGATCGAGGAGGTGGCGGCGAACCATCCGGAGAAGATCCTCCGCGCCGCGATCGACCCGGCCTCCGGCATCTCCGGCTTCCATTGCAGGAAGCTCGGCTTCGGCCTCGGCCTCGCGGGCGGGCAGCTGCGCAGCTTCGAGAAATTCGTGACCGCCATGTACCGGGCCTTCGTCGACATGGATTGCGCCATCGTCGAGGTGAACCCGCTGGTGGTCACCAGGGCCGGCGACATCGTCGCCCTCGACGCGAAGATCTCCTTCGACGACAGCGCGCTCTACCGCCACAAGGACCTCGAGGCGCTGCGCGACGACACGGAGATGGACCCGAAGGAGCTGGACGCGGTCCGCAACGACCTGAACTACGTGGCGCTCGACGGCGAGATCGGCTGCATGGTGAACGGCGCGGGCCTGGCCATGGCGACGATGGACATCATCAAGCTCTACGGCTCCTCGCCGGCGAACTTTCTCGATGTCGGCGGCACGGCGAATGCGGCGCGGGTGACCGAGGCGTTCCGGATCATCACCTCGGACGCGAACGTGAAGGCGATCCTGGTGAACATCTTCGGCGGCATCGCCAAGTGCGACATGATCGCCACCGGCATCGTCGAGGCGTCGAAGAACCTGTCGCTTTCGGTGCCGCTGGTGGTGCGGCTCGAGGGCACGAATGTCGAGCTCGGCAAGAAGATCCTGGCCGAGAGCGGGCTGGCCATCATCCCGGCCGAGAACCTGGCCGACGCCGCCCAGAAGGCGGTCGCCGCGGTGAAGGGGCGCTGACCGATGGCGATTCTCGTCGACGCGAACACCAGGGTCATGACCCAGGGCTTCACCGGGGCCCAGGGCACCTTCCACGCCAGCCAGGGCATCGCCTATGGCAGCAAGTATGTGGGCGGCGTGACGCCCGGCAAGGGCGGCACCGAGCACCCGGAGCTGCACCTGCCGGTCTTCGACACGGTCGCCGAATGCCGCGAGAAGACCGGGGCCGATGCCTCCGTCATCTACGTCCCCGCGCCCTTCGCGGCGGATGCGATCCTCGAGGCGATCGATGCCGAGATCCCGCTGGTGGTCTGCATCACCGAGGGGATCCCGGTTCTCGACATGGTGAAGGTCAAGCGGGCGCTGGACGGGTCGACATCCACGCTGATCGGGCCGAACTGCCCGGGCATCATCACGCCCGACGCCTGCAAGATCGGCATCATGCCGGGGCACATCCATCGGCGCGGCTCGGTCGGCATCGTCTCGCGGTCCGGGACCCTGACCTATGAGGCGGTGGCGCAGACCTCCGCGGCGGGGCTGGGCCAGTCGACCTGCGTCGGCATCGGCGGCGACCCGGTGAAGGGGATGGATTTCATCGACGTGCTGGAGCGCTTCCTCGCCGACCCCGAGACGAAGTCGATCGTCATGATCGGCGAGATCGGCGGCCAGTCCGAGATCCAGGCGGCGGAGTTCCTGCGGCGCGAGAATTTCGCCCCCGGCAAGCCGGGCAAGAAGGTCGTCGGCTTCATCGCCGGCGCCACCGCCCCGCCCGGCCGCCGCATGGGCCATGCCGGCGCGGTGATCTCCGGCGGCAAGGACACGGCGGCGGCGAAGATGGAGGCCATGGCCTCCGCCGGCATCGCGGTCGCCGACAGCCCGTCGGCCCTCGGCTCGACCATGGTCAAGGCGCTGCGGGGCTGAGGCGCCGGTCCCGGCTTGCGGCCGGGGCGGAACCGAAGGTGGGGCGCCCGGCGAAGCGGACCGGGGCGGCCCCGTGGGAGGAAGCGGCCGCGTGGTCCCGGCGCACCCCTGCCGGGACCTTGCGGTAGATCATATCTTCACCCACGCCGGCTTTCCTAAGGGGCCGGCGCGCCTTCCTGCGCGTCACGCGCAACGATGCCGCCGGCCGCGGGGCCGGCAGGAGAGAAGCATGGCCGGAGTGGACATCCTCGCCTCCGTGATGACCGGGGCGAACGCCGCCTTCCTCGCGGATACCTATGCCCGCTGGGTGGAACGGCCGGACAGCGTCGATCCCTCCTTCGCCGAGCTGTTCGCCGTGCTGAACGACGATGCGCGGGCGGTGCTGACGGACGCGACGGGCGCGTCCTGGGCGCCGCGGCCGCGCGGCGGCTTCGCGCCGGAGCCGGGCGCGCCGGCCGCGCCCGCCAGGGGCGCGG
>CAZMCV010000302.1:0-2979 GCA_964564645.1 uncultured Acetobacteraceae bacterium | reverse complement strand
CCATCCCGTTCAGCGCCTTCTGCGCGCGCATCGGCCTCACCCTCGCGGATTTCCCGCGCGGCTTCTGGACCCAGAGCCTGTCGACCCGCGACGCCCCGATGGTCGAGGAGGTGGTGCGGCTGATCCTGGCCGATCCCGCGCTGAAGGCGCGCATCGCGGCCGGGGCCACCTCCTTCCGCGCGCGGATGGAGCGGCACCTGGCCTCGGTGCTCGGCGCCGGCGCCGCCGGGCGGGGTGCGGTGCTGCTCGATGTCGGCTGGGCCTGCTCGATCCAGGACCGGCTGATCCGCGGCTTCGGCGTGCCGGCGGAGCGGCTCACCGGCCTCTACCTGGCGCTCAACGACCGGGGGCTCGAGCGCATCACCGCCGGCAAGGGGCTGCTCGCCGCCGGCTGCCTGTTCGACGGGACCGAGGGCCACCGCCTGGCGACGCCGGCGCTCCGCTTCATCGAGATCCTGGAGCAGTCGGCGACCCCGGCGATCGGCTCGGTCGTCGACTATGACGAGGCGGGCGCGCCGATCTACGGCGAGGACCACATCCCCCCGGCGCAGCGGGCGGAGCGGGCGGAGGTGCAGCGCGGCATCCGCGCCTTCCTCGCCCATGCCGCGCGCCACCGCGCCGAGGCCGGCGGCGCGGCGGAGGCCGCGACCGAGGCGGCGCGCCGCGCCCAGGTCCAGGCGATCTTCCTCCGCGCCTCCCTCGCCCCCACCGCGGCCGAGCGGGCGCTGTTCACGAACTGGCTGCACGATGACAGCTTCGCCGATGGCGCGCTCGACGCGCTGGTGCCGGAGCCGCATCGCCGCCTCGCCCCCTACATGACCCCGGCGCAGCTGGCCGGGGCGGGCTTCCTGCACACCTACTGGCCCTTCGGCACGCTGGACGCCGAGAGCCGGCTGATCGCCGAGCAGGGGGCGGCGGCGCGCCTCCTCGGCGACCGCTTCGAGCTCTTCGCGCAGGAGATGCCGCTCGGGCTGGAGGTGGTGCTCGATGGCGGCCCGGGCTGGACGCTGGCGCGCTTCCCGCAGGCGGGGGTGAACACGCTCCGGCGCGCGGCGCTGGAGTTCGAATCGAACGTGCCCGTCACCGACCGGCTGCTGCTGCAATTCCGGCCGGAGAAGCCGCTGCGCCTCGTCTTCGACCTCGCCTGCTTCGCTCGCCCGGGCGGCGCCGCGGGGGAGGAGCGGCAGGAGCTGGTGCTGGAGGCGACGGCCCTCGCGCCGCTGCTCCGCTGGCCCGGCGGCGGCACCGCGGCGCCGCCGGGCGCGGCCTGGGAGCTGCCCGGGGAGGGCACGCTGACCACCATCCAGCTGCGCCTGCCGGAGCGGGTGATGCGCTGGCAGGGGCGGCTGCGCACGGCGCTCGGCCTCCGGATCGAGGCCGGGGGATTGCCGCAGGTGCCGGCGGCGGAGCCGCGGCCGCGCGCGGCCGAGGCCCGGGCCGCCGGCGAGCCGAAGCCCAAGGGCTGGTTCGACACCTTCCTCGGCGCGCGCACCCCGCTGGCCGACGGGCCCCTGCCGCTCGACGGCGCGGCGGAGATGCTGACCTGCCAGGGCTGGCTGCTGGATTCCGCCGACTGGACCGGCCCGGACGCGGTCGAGCTGGTGCTGGAGCCCGAGGGGCCGGGGGAGATCCTGCGCTTCCCCGGCGAGCTCTACCCGCGGCCGGACCTGACCAAGGGCTTCAAGCGCGCCATCCGCGGCCTGACCGGCTGCCGGGCGCGGCTGCCGATCGCCGCGGTGCCGGCCGGCCGCTACGCCCGCATCGCCTGGGAGGGGCGCTTCGGCGACCGGACCGCCCGGATCGAGGCACCTTATGCCGCGACGGTCGGGGACGGGCCGCGGCGCGGCATCGCGCTCGAGGTCACGGGGCCGACGCGCTACGCCTGACCGCGCCGGCATCCTCCCCCCGCGCGCGGGGGGAGGGAGCGGCGCGGCCCCGCGTCACTCCGGCAGGAAGTCGGGCACCGACAGGTAGCGCTCGCCGGTGTCGTAGTTGAAGCCGAGCACCCGCGCGCCCGGCGCCAGCCCGGGCAGCTTCTGCGCGATGGCGGCGAGCGTGGCGCCCGAGGAGATCCCGACCAGCAGCCCCTCCTCCCGCGCCGAGCGCCGCGCATAGTCCTTGGCGTCGTCGGCCGAGACCTGGATCACGCCATCGAGCAGCGCCGTGTGCAGGTTGGCCGGCACGAAGCCGGCGCCGATGCCCTGGATCGGGTGCGGCGAGGGCGCGCCGCCCGAGATCACCGGCGATGCGGCGGGCTCGACCGCGAAGACCTTCAGCGCGGGCCACGTCGCCTTCAGCACCTGCGCGCAGCCGGTGATGTGCCCGCCCGTGCCGACGCCGGTGATCAGCGCGTCGAGGCCCTCGGGGAAGTCGGCCAGGATCTCCTGCGCGGTGGTGCGGACATGGATGTCGATATTGGCCGGGTTCTCGAATTGCTGCGGGATCCAGGCGCCCGGCATCTGCGCCGCCAGCTCCTCGGCGCGGGCGATCGCGCCCTTCATGCCCTTCTCGCGCGGCGTCAGGTCGAAGGTCGCGCCATAGGCCTGCATGATGCGGCGGCGCTCGATCGACATGCTCTCGGGCATGACGAGCACGAGCTTGTAGCCCTTCACCGCCGCGGCCATGGCCAGGCCGATGCCGGTGTTGCCCGAGGTCGGCTCGATGATCGTCCCGCCCGGCTTGAGCGCGCCGTCGCGCTCGGCCGCCTCGATCATGGCGAGGCCGATGCGGTCCTTGATCGAGCCGCCGGGATTGGCGCGCTCCGACTTCACCCAGACCTCGGCCGCGGGGAACAGGCGCGAAAGGCGGATATGCGGCGTGCCGCCGATGGTCTCGAGGACGCTGTTCGCCTTCATGTCGGCTCCCCTCCGTTGCGAGTGGGAATGGTGGGGGGGCGGGGTCGCCGCCGCAAGGCGGGGCGCGCCAGCCCGGGGCCATCGGGTGACGCCCCCGGGCAGGCCCTGATGGTCTCGTGGGGCA
>CAZMCV010000301.1:0-2988 GCA_964564645.1 uncultured Acetobacteraceae bacterium | reverse complement strand
ATTCAGACTTCAGGCGGGACGGGAATCCCGACGACCTTCAAGCGATTGCCCTGGGTCCCGCCCGGCCCTCCTTGCCGAGAGGCTGTGCGCCTCGTTACAGTCCCCGGAACCATGCGCGGCCTAGAACGTCCGCGGGGGCCCTTGGCGGTTTGGAGGACATCGTGCCGCGCAGGATTGCAGGTCTGGCGCTCGGGCTGGCGGGCGCGCTCATGCTTGGTGGCTGTCTGGAGCAGGGGACCGGCGGCGGGCCGGTGACCGGCGCGGCCGCGGGCGGCACCAGCGTCGGCGCGGATTCGGGCCTGCAGCGCTGCGCCGAATCGCTCGGCACGCTGGCCGTCGATGACGGGCGGGAGCAGGCCTGGTGGGGCCCCTTCACCGCCCGCACCCAGATCACGACGATCGAGCCGATGGTCCGCCTCGTGATCCAGCAATCCAATTGCTTCGTGATCACCGCCATGGGCAACAGCCGGCTCGAGGGCCGGATGCGCGGCATGGTCGGCGACATGCGCGACAGCGGGGAGTTCCGCGCCGGCTCGCGCATGCAGCGCGGCCAGCGCGTGGCGGCGGACTACTTCCTCGAGCCGGCGATCCTGTTCTCGAACGTGAACACCGGCGGGCTCGGCGCGGGCGTCGGCGGCTGGGCGGGTGTCGCGCTCGGCATCGCCGGTGCCGGGCTGTCGCAATCCTCGACCTCGGTGACGATGTCGCTGTTCGACATCCGCAGCGGCGTGCAGATCGCGGCGTCGGAGGGCTCCTCCACCGCGACGAATTTCGGCGCGGTCCTGGCCGGCTTCGGCGGCGGCGCGGGCGGGGCGCTCGGCGGCTACCAGCGCACCCCGGCGGGCCAGGCGACGGTCGCGGCCTTCGTCGATGCCTACAACAAGATGGTGATCGCGGTGCGGAACTACCGGGCGCAGGACGTGCGCGGCGGGCTCGGCACCGGCGGCCGGCTGCGCGTGAACTGAGCGGCGCCGGGGCGATGCGCGGCGGTGCCGCCCTCGGCCTGATGCTCGCCGCGCTCGCGGCCGGCTGCGCGCCGCCTCCCCCGCCCGGGGAGCGCCTGGTGCGGGTCTGCGACCAGTCCGGCTGCCGCGACCAGCCCGCCTCGGCGCAGACCTTCGACCCGGCCGAGGCCGACCGGGCGATGCAGCGCCCGCAGGGCCCGGACACCTACCGCGGCCGGAGCCTCGCGGTGCAGCGCGAGGGCGCGGAGGCCGGCGACCCGCGGGCGGCCTTCCATCTCGGCGTGCGCTACCGCGAGGGGCAGGGCGTGCCGCGCGACCCGGTGGAGGCGGCGCGATGGTTCACCCTGGCCGCCGAGAACGGCGTGCCCGAGGCGCAGTACAACCTCGCCCTGATGCTGTTCCGCGGCGACGGCGTGCCGCGCCAGCCCTACCAGGCGCTGCAATGGATGCGCCGCGCGGCGGAGAACGGCGTGCTGCCGGCGCAGAAGGCGGTCGGCCGGCTCTACATGACGGGCCTCGAGGAGATGGGCCAGGATCTGGCCGAGGCGCAGACCTGGCTGTCCCTCGCCGCCGGCCGCGGCGATGCCGAGGCGCGGCGCTGGCTCGCCCAGGTCGAGCCCGCCCTCGCCGCCCAGCGCCAGGCGAACCAGGCCTTCCAGCAGCAGCTCGCCCTGCAATGGGCGCAGACCCAGGCGCTCTGGGCCTCGATCGCCTGGGCGACCGTGCTGGCGCCGCCGGCCTATTACGGCCGCTATGGAAGGGCCTACTGGTAGGTCCCCGGGGGGATGCCCCCGCCGCCGTGGCGGCGCCGTGGCTCCGATGTCACAGGCAATTCCTGACGCAAGCAAATGATTGCCATGGCAAAGCGGCCTTGCCTTCCCGGGCATGGAGCGTGTACCGGTGGTGATCTTCGGACGGGCTCGCCCGTCCACCAGGAACCCGCTGCCAGCCGGGTCCTGTGCCGTGGGGACGGCACGGGACCGCCAGGGGAAGGCAGGGCGGTGGGTGACTGGCGTCCCAGGCCCGAGGAGCGAGTGGGGATGCCCCAGGGGAACTGGACCGAGCCGCCCGTCCCGGGTGGCGCGCGGCCGATGGCCGGGGTCTTGCGTGCCGGCCTGCGTTTCGGGCGACCCGTCATGGCGGCGTCCATGATCGCCATCCTGGCGGCCGGCTGTGCGCAGCAGGCCTCGGAGGCGCCGCGGGTCGCGACCTACAGCAGCTACAACCGTCCGAGCAGCTACGACCCGCCGGGCCCGCCGCAGGACCCCTGGGGGCCCTATGTGCGCGACGCGGCCCGCCGCTTCGACGTGCCGGAGCGCTGGATCCGCGAGGTCATGCGCCAGGAATCCGGCGGGCGCCCCGGCGCCACCAGCCGGGTCGGCGCGATGGGCCTGATGCAGGTCATGCCCGGCACCTACCGCGAGCTGCGCAACCGCTACGGCTTCGGCGACGACCCCTACCACCCCTATGACAGCATCATGGCGGGCACGGCCTACATCCGCGAGATGTACGACCTCTACGGCTCGCCGGCCTTCCTCGCCGCCTACAATGCGGGGCCGCGGCGGCTCGAGGATTATCTCTGGAACAGCCGCGGCCTGCCGGGCGAGACGCGCAATTACGTCGCGCGCATCGGGCCGCGGATCGTCCACCACCACCCGCAGCGCCGCGCGCGGCCGGAGGTCTACGCCGCGGCCGAGATCCCGCTCGACATCCCGCCCGGGCCGCGGCGGATGGATGGCGCGACCATGCTCGCGCTGCGCGAGCAGCGCCAGGCGGTGGATCCGGGGATCCAGATGGCCCAGCTGCCCGCCGGCCCGGTGGTGCGGATGGACCCGATCCCGGATGGCTCGACCACGCCACCGCCCGTCGCCTCCTACCAGGTCGCCGCGATCGGCGGGGTGGTGCGGATGGATCCGATCCCGGATGGCTCGACGCCCGAGGGGGCGGCGCGCCTGGCCGAGGCCGACGCGAGGCCGGGCGCGCCGGACGCCCCGCCGCCGGCCGCGATCGCCGTCGCCCCGCT
>CAZMCV010000300.1:0-2991 GCA_964564645.1 uncultured Acetobacteraceae bacterium | reverse complement strand
GGGCCGGCGACGTGAATGGCGACGGCATCGAGGACGCGGTCATCGGCGCCTTCGGGGTGAACGGCACCGGCGGCAGCAATGCCGGGGCGGCCTATGTCGTGTTCGGCCGCACGACCGGCTGGGATGCGTCGCTCGACCTTGCCGCCATCGCCGCCGGCCAGGGCGGCTTCCTCATCCGGGGCGAGGAGGCGCGCGACCTCGCCGGCTCCTCCGTCGCCTCCGCCGGCGACGTGAACGGCGACGGCTTCGCCGACCTGATCATCGGCGCCCGCGCCGCGGACGGCCCCGGCAATGCCCGCCCCTATGGCGGCGCCGCCTATGTCGTCTATGGCGGCGCGGGGGGCTTCGCCGGCGGGGTGGATCTCGGCCAGGTCGCCGCCGGCCAGGGCGGCTTCGCCATCCAGGGCGAGGCCGCCTACGACTATGCCGGCTTCTCCGTCGCCGCGGCCGGGGACGTGAACGGCGACGGCATCGACGATCTGGTGATCGGCGCCTCCGGCGCGGACGGCGCCTTCGGGACGCGGCCGGGCGCCGGCGCGGCCTATGTCGTGTTCGGACGCGCCGGGGGGGGCTTCGCGCCCTCGCTCGACCTCGCCGCGGTCGCCGCCGGCGAGGGCGGCTACGTGATCCGCGGGCTGGCGGCCGGGGACGATCTCGGCCGCTCGGTCGCCGGCGCCGGCGACGTGAACGGGGACGGGTTCGACGACCTGATCCTCGGCGCCCGGCTCGCCGACGGCGCGACCGCGGCCGAGATCGACGCCGGCGCCGCCTATGTCGTGTTCGGCCGGGCGGAGGGAGAGGGCGACTCGCCGGACCTCGTCGCGATCTCCGCCGGCCTCGGCGGCTTCGTCATCCGGGGCGAGGACATCCGCGACTTCGCCGGCTTCGCGGTCTCCGCGGCGGGCGACGTGAACGGCGACGGCTTCGACGACCTCCTCGTCGGCGCCTACCAGGCCGACGGGCCGACGAACGACGAGGCGTCCGTCGGGGCCGCCTATGTGGTCTTCGGCGGCGGCTTCCAGCCCGGCCCCGTCGGCACCGCCGCGGGCGAGAGCCTGCGCGGCGGCGCCGGAGACGACTACCTCCAGGGCCTCGGCGGCGGGGACACGATCGCGGGCGGCCGGGGCGATGACAGCCTGTCGGGCGGCGACGGGAATGACCGGCTGGCCGGCCAGAACGGCGCGGACGTGCTGAGCGGCGGCCGCGGGGCGGACCTGTTCGGCTTCGGCCTGTCGGCGCCGGGCACCGCCGACCGGATCCTCGATTTCGACCGCGCCGAGGGCGACCGGATCGGGCTGGCCGCCATCGATGCCGACACCGCGACACCCGGGGATGATGCCTTCCAGGCCATCGGCGACGCGGCCTTCTCGGGCGTGGCGGGCGAGCTGCGCTGGCAGGCGATGGGCCGCGGGGTGCAGCGGATCGAGGGCGACGTGGATGGCGACGGCGCGGCCGATCTGGCGATCGACATCATCGACGCCGCGCCCGTGCAGGCGGGCTGGTTCGCGCTGTAGCCCGCGGCGCTACGCCCCCAGCAGCGCGTCCCGCACCGCCTGCCAGGACGCCTCGTCCGGCGCGCAGATCAGCCCGCCCTGGTGCACCAGCGGCGAATAGGGCGTGCCGTCGAAGCGCGCCGCATGGCCCCCGGCCTCGCGGTGGATCAGCCAGCCCGGCGCGTGGTCCCAGGGCAGCATGCGGTTGTAGACCAGCGCATGCGCATGCCCGCCGGCGGCCAGCCGGTACTCATGCGCGGCGCAGCGCAGCGACAGGGCGGCGGCGAGCCGCGGCAGCCGCGCGGGGACCTGGCTGCGCAGCGGCTCCGGCATGAAGCCCCAGGAGACGGCGGCGACCATGCGCCCGACCGGGACGGGCGCGGCGACCCGCAGATCCCGCCGCGCCCCGCTGGCGCCATCCTCGGTCCAGGCCCCCTCCCCGCGCAGCGCCATGGCCGTGTCGTCGCCGAGCGGGTCGTGGATCCAGCCCGCCACCACCTCGCCCCGGATGATCGCCGCGGCCATGCAGCCGAACAGCGGCAGGCCGGCCGCGAAATTCGCGGTGCCATCCACCGGATCGACGACGAAGGCGAGATCGGCCGCGCCCAGGCGCGACAGCAGCCGGGGGTCGGAGGCCGCCGCCTCCTCCCCCACCACGAGGCAGCCGGGGAAGCGCGCGGCGAGGCCCGCCTCGATGACCCGCTCCGCCGCCTCGTCCGCGTCGGTGACCAGGTCGAGCGGGCCGGACTTGGTCCGCACCGCGCCGTCGCCGAGGCGGCGGAAGCGCGGCAGGATCTCCGCGCGCGCCGCGTCGCGCAGCAGCGCCGCGACATCCGCCGCCGCCCGGTGGTCGAGGCGCGTCACGACGCCCGCGGCTGTTCGAAGCGCGCGCGGTCGGCGGGCGAGAGGCGGACGGTCAGGCGGATGTCGCCGCCCGACGAATCATCGCTGCGCGCCACCACCTCGCCATGGCGGTAGAGCCAGGCCAGCCGCGCGCCATCGGTCGGCGGGATCGCGTACTCCACCGTCTCGAGCCCGGCGGCCAGCCGCTCGTCCAGCACCGTCCGCAGCCGGTCCAGCCCCTCCCCCGTCAGCGCGGAGGCGGCGATCGCGCCCGGATCCGTCACGCCGGCGAGCTGGCCGATGCCGCCCAGCAGGTCGGCCTTGTTCAGCACCTCGACCACCCGCCCCTCCCAGCCGGGATCGAGCGCGGCGTCGGGTCCGTCCGCCATCTCGCGCAGCACGGCGAGCACGTCGGCGCGCTGCGCGCCGGTGTCCGGGTGCGCGACGTCGCGGACATGCAGGATGACCTCGGCCGAGGCGACCTCCTCGAGCGTCGCGCGGAACGCCTCGACGAGCTGCGTCGGCAGCTCGGAGATGAAGCCGACGGTGTCGGAGAGGATGGCGGTGCGGCCCGAGGGCAGGCGGATCGCGCGCATGGTGGGGTCGAGGGTCGCGAAGAGCTGGTCCTGCGCGTAGACGCCGGCGCCGGTCAGCG
>CAZMCV010000299.1:0-2998 GCA_964564645.1 uncultured Acetobacteraceae bacterium | reverse complement strand
GGGAAATCCGCGAGGGTGAGGCCGATGCGCGCGCAGAAGGCGCTGAACGGGATGGCGTGCCGGGTCGGCAGGGCGGCGGTCAGGGTGTCGGCGGTCACCTCGGCCAGCGCCGCGCGCGCCATGGCCAGGCGCGAGATGCCGAGGGCCACGACCGGCTGGCGCGGCCGCCGCTCGGCGAGCAGCTCGGCCAGGAAGCCCCCCTCCCGCAGTAGGCCGCAGGCGAGGGTCCCGGGGCCGAGCCGGTCCAGCACCCCCTCCACCCAGCGCAGGTAGTGGTCGAGGATGGGGCCGAGCACGGCGCAGCCGAAGGCGAAATGGTCGAAGGCGCCGGATTTGTCGCCCTGCAGCAGGGCGGCGTTGCGCAGGCTGGTCAGCTCCCCGGACGCGACCGGGTCCGCCGCGGCGCCGGCCGAGGCCAGCGACGGGGCATGGGCGCGGTAGCGCTCCTCGGCGCCGAGGATCTCCCAGGATTCGGCGGTGCCGTTCGGCAGCAGCACCGCGCGCAGGCCGCGCCGCGCGGCGGGCTCGATGTCGGCGGCGTAGATGTCGCCGAGATGCACGACCGCCGACGGGGCGGGCCCGCCCATGCCGCGCAGCATGGTGTCGAACAGGGTGCCCGCCTTGCCGGTGCCATGCTCGGCGGAGGCGAAGACGCGCCAGGCGGCGGGGTCGAGGTCGTCGCGCCCGGCGGTCGCGCGGCGCAGCAGGCGGACCAGCTGGTCGGCGCTGAAATAGGTGTCCGAGACGAGGGCGATGCGCCGCCCGCGCCGCGCCGCGAAGGCGAGCAGGTCGAGCACCGGCGCGTTGCCGAAGATGTGGTCCCGCTCGATCGCGAACTCCGCCTCCGCCGCCTCCTCCGGCCCCGCCGCGCCGGGGGCGAGCAGGCCGGCCAGCTCCTGCCAGATCTCGGCCAGCCGCACCTCGCCATGGCCCGAGGCGTCGCGGCGGCGGGCGCGGGCACGCCGCTCGGCGGCCACGCGCTGGGCGCGGAACTGGCCGGGGGAGAGTTGGGGCAGCAGCCAGCCCTCGCGCGCCATCTGCGCGCCGATCACCTCGAAGAAGGCGACCGGGCTCCGCGCCCGGCGCTTGAGCAGGGTGTCGAAGACGTCGAAGCTCACGACCTCCGTCGCGGGTGCGGCGATCGCCTCGGCCGCGGCGGCGAGGAAGGACGCCACCTCCCGCCCGGTGCCGCCATCGGTCGCCCCGAACTGCGCGAGATCCCGCCGGACGAAGGTCATCATTTTGCTGTCGTTCCGATCTTGCTTTTCTAACTATGGGCGCGCGCGGCACTTCACAAGCACGCGATCCCGCCCGGCCGATCCCGCCGGGGTGCCGGTCGCGGCCCTCCCCCGGGTCGCGCACCGCCTGCCCGCGGGACGGTCCGCCCGCGATCCGGTGGCGGGGAGGACACGCTCGGCGATTCCGCCGCGGCGGATCAGGCGCTATGCGTGGCGCCACCGCCGGGACCCTTGCCCGACCGATGCCGGCGACCCCTGGGCCCCTGCCGCCATGACCGTGCTCGCCATCCGCGACCTGACCATCCGCCTCGCCGGACGCACCCTGATCGAGGGGGCGGACCTGCCCGTCGACCCCGGCCGCAAGATCGGCCTGGTCGGGCGCAACGGCGCGGGCAAGTCGACCCTGCTGCGCGCCATCGTGGGCGAGCTCGCGCCCGATGGCGGCGAGATCCGCCTCGCCGCCCGCGCCCGGCTCGGCCATGTGGCGCAGGAGGCGCCGGGCGGGCCGGCCAGCCTGCTGGAGACGGTGCTGGCCGCCGACACCGAGCGCGCCGCCCTGCTGGCCGAGGCCGAAGCCGCGCCCGATCCCGCCCGGCTGGCCGAGATCCATGAGCGGCTGATCGCGATCCGCGCCGACAGCGCGCCGTCCCGCGCCGCGGCGATCCTGTCGGGCCTCGGCTTCGACGCGGCGGCACAGGCGCGGCCGGTCGCCGAGTATTCCGGCGGCTGGCGCATGCGCGTGGCGCTGGCGCGCGCGCTGTTCCTCGAGCCCGACCTGCTGCTGCTCGACGAGCCGACCAACCACCTCGACCTGGAGGCGACGCTCTGGCTGGAGGGGTGGCTGGCGCGCTTCCCCGGCGCGGCGCTCGTCGTCAGCCACGACCGCGGGATGCTCGAGCGCTGCGTCGACGCCATCGCCCACCTGGATCGCGGGAAGATCGCGCTCTACCCGGGCAGCTTCGCGAATTTCGTGCGGGTGCGGGCCGAGCGCCAGGCGCAGCTCGTGGCGCAGAACGAGCGGGTGGCCGCCGAGCGCCAGCGCATCCAGGCCTTCGTCGACCGCTTCCGCGCCAAGGCGAGCAAGGCGCGCCAGGCGCAGTCGCGGGTGAAGGCGCTGGAGCGCCTGCCGCCGGTCGAGGCGGTGGTCGAGGACCATGTCACCCGCTTCGCCTTCCCCGAGCCCACCGCCCTGCCGCCGCCGGTCGTCTCGCTGCGCCGCGCCACCACCGGCTATGCCGGCCGGGCGGTGCTGCGCGAGATGACGCTGCGGCTGGACCAGGACGACCGCGTCGCGCTGCTCGGCGCCAATGGCAACGGCAAGTCGACCCTGGCGAAGCTGCTCGCCGGGCGGCTCGACCTGATGGCGGGGGAGCAGCATCGCGCGCCGAAGCTCAGGGTCGGCTATTTCGCGCAGCACCAGGCCGAGGAGCTGGATCCGGCCGGCACGCCGCTCAGCCACATCCAGGCGCTGATGCCCAAGGCGACCGAGACCGCCTGCCGCGGCCAGATCGCCCGCTTCGGCCTCGATGCCGACCGCGCGGAGACGCGGGTCGCGGCGCTGTCGGGGGGCGAGAAGGCGCGGCTGCTGCTGGCGCTCTGCACGCGCGACGCGCCGCACCTGCTGATCCTCGACGAGCCGACCAACCACCTCGACATCGATGCGCGCGAGGCGCTGGTGAAGGCGCTGGCCGAATACGCCGGCGCAGTGCTGCTGATCACCCACGACCCGCACCTGGTGGAGCTGGTGGCCGACCGGCTCT
>CAZMCV010000298.1:0-3160 GCA_964564645.1 uncultured Acetobacteraceae bacterium | reverse complement strand
CGGTCGCGATCGAGGACCTGCTCGACCGCCCGCAGGTGCCGCTCGACCGCGAGGGGATGGCGCGGCTGGTGCAGGGGCGACGCGTGCTGATCACCGGGGCGGGCGGGACCATCGGCGGCGAGCTGTCGCGCCAGGTCGCGGCGCTCGGGCCCGGGCAGCTGACCTTGCTCGACCATGGCGAATACGTGCTCTACGAGATCGACCTCGAGCTGCGGGAGACGCATCCCGGCATCGCCCGCCGCGCCGTGCTCGCCGACATCCGCGACGAGGGGCGCATGCGCCGCCTGTTCGACGAGATCCGGCCGGAGCTGGTCTTCCATGCCGCCGCGCTCAAGCATGTGCCGATGGTGGAGAACGACCCGCTGGAGGGGCTGCTGACCAACGCGCAGGGCACGCGGATCGTGGCCGACGCCGCGGCCGCTGCCGGCGCCGCGGCCATGGTGTTCATCTCGACCGACAAGGCGGTGAACCCGACCAGCGTGATGGGCGCCTCCAAGCGGCTGGCGGAGATGTACTGCCAGGCGCTCGACATGCAGTCCCGCGCGGCGGATCGCGACCCGGCCCGGCTGGCCGGGCGCGGGATGCGCTGCGTCACGGTCCGCTTCGGCAACGTGCTCGGTTCGACCGGGTCCGTGGTGCCGCTGTTCCGCCGCCAGCTCGAGCGCGGCGGGCCGCTGACCGTCACCCACCCCGACATGCGCCGCTACTTCATGACGGTGCGCGAGGCGGTCGGGCTTGTGCTGCAGGCGAGCGTGATAGGCGCCGAGGACCGCACCGGCCGCACGGCCGATGGCGCGGCCGAGGTGACGAGCCTGCTCGCCGATGGCGGCATCTTCTTCCTCGACATGGGCAAGCCGGTGAAGATCGTCGACCTGGCGCGGCGCATGATCCGGCTGGCGGGCCTGCGGCCGGAGGAGGATGTCGAGATCCGCTTCACCGGCCTGCGGCCCGGGGAGAAGCTGACCGAGGAGCTGTACTACGGCACCGAGGCACCGACGGTGACGCAATTCCCCGGCCTCTTCGTCGTCACCCCGCGCACGGCGGATCCGGCGCTGGTCGGGCGGGCGATCGACGAGATCGCGGCCGCGGCCAGGGCGGGCCATGCGCGGGCCGCGCTGACCCAGCTCGGCCGGCTGGTGCCGGAGTTCGACCACAACGCGGAGGGAACGGTCGGGGCGGCCAGCGGGCGGTAGCGGCGGCCGCTGGCTTCCCTCCGCTCCCCGGCAGGCGAGCCGCGCCGGAGAGGGCGCGGCGCCCCGTATGCGGGACGAATGGCTTGTTTCAGTGGCGGATTGGCGTTCGACCTTGTTTCAGCCCTTCGCGGCGCGCGGGAAAGGTTACCCATCTTGCCGTACCAGATCCTTCCGCGATCCGGTGGCCTTCAGCCGACCGGGTTGGCCTCAAGGAAGATGGCTTGCGATAAGGCCTCGAAGAAGCGCTGGAATGGCGCCGGGTCGGAGAGCTCGTGCTGGTTGAGCTGGCCCGATGCCCGCACGACGACTTGGCCCTGTCCCATCGGCCTGACAGAAACCGTGAAACGGACAAGCTGGTTGCCGTAGCGCGTCGCGCTGATCGTGCCGAGCACGTTGTCGGCGCGGTCGATCACGAAGCCAAGATCCTGCAGGCTGGCGATCACGCCGCGGAACACGAGCGCCTTGTCGCCGGTGTCGAATGCGCGCGTCGAGATTGCCCGCTGCGCCACTTGGCTGTTGGAGGTCGCCAGGATCTGCTGGCGGCTGTCGAGCTGGCAGCCGGAAAGGACAGGGAGGGCGAACAGCGATCGCCTGCGCATATGGTCAGATCTCGTTGGCTGTCAGGAACAGCGACTGCGCCAGCCGCTCGAAGAAGTCGCGATAGAGCAGCGGATCATTCATGACCTCGCCGAGCGCGAGCATGGCGCCTGGCCGCGGGATGATACGTTGGAACGTCGCGCGGACCAGCGTGCCGTCGCGCTGTGGCGACCGGCGGACCGTGACCTGCGCTCGAATCCGGGCTCCGGTGACCTTGGACGCGGTGATCACGCCATAGGTCGGCTGCGTCTCCTCAATGGTGAAGCCGGAATCCTGCAAGGCACCAACGGCCGCCTGGAGAACCTGCATCTCTTCGGAGGTGTCGAAGCGCCGTGTCTCACGCGCCCTCGCTGCGCCCACGGAGTCCTGCCGTAGCAACGCGGCGCTCTGTTGCTCGGGCGTGGGCGCGCAGGATACTGCGGCGAGGGTGAGAAGCATTAGACGCCGATCCAACACAGTCCCATCTTCCTAGAAACTGCTTGATCGATAGTTGAAATCGCGCACACGGCCGGCCTCGTCGAACCGGATCACCACCGTCAGGGTCCGTTGCGTCGTTCGTGAAGCGCCGGCTGAACTGCCCCCGCCTACGACCAGCAGCGTGCCGTAGGCGCCGCTGGAAGATTGCACTCGCTCCGTCGCGATCCGGTCATAAACCCAGGTCTCACGGCGTCGTTCATCGGTGGTGACGATGTTCGGTGCGCCAAGCGCGGTGGCGACCTCGGCGCCACTCATGCCCACCCTTACCTCCCGTTGGACGGTGCCGAGCGTCAGGCGGTCGGAATCCTGTGCCGGGGTGGCGTGCGGTGCTTGGTCTGCCGGGGTACAGCCGAGAATCGACAGGCCGGCGCACGCGAGCAGAAATCGGCGGATCATCGGATGGGCTCCTGCTGGGCGGGGGCACTTGATGAAGTCCCAAACGGTGCGGGAGCGCTGGGCGAGCTTGCTCCGGTGGCGGGTACCAGACGGGACGTGAGACGCTCCGCCAGAGGCCTTGCCGGATCGGGCACCACGTCGCCCTCACCGAGTAGGGCGAGGTTCCGCTGCAAGGTATCGCCAAGTGGCCGGAAGAAGTTCGCCGCGTAGAACTCGGGGCTGTCGACCTGCGCCTCGCGACCAAGCCGGATCAGGGTGGCGTTCGCGCGTACGATGCTCTGCCTTGGAGGCCGCGGCTGCACGACCACAGCCATGCGAAGCGACGTCTGCCGCGTGGCTGAGACGGTGCCGGTCTCCGCGTCCGCGCGCGTGATCCGGTACCCGAGGTCATGGAGGGTGCCGATGACGCCCCGCATGGCCGTGTCCGGTTCCGCATCTATCACCCGGACCTGCATCGCACGCAGTTCGGTTGCAGGCTTTCGGCTAGGAATGAAGTT
>CAZMCV010000297.1:0-3164 GCA_964564645.1 uncultured Acetobacteraceae bacterium | reverse complement strand
ACAACAAGCGCTACGGCACGATCGGCATGCACCACGAGGTGCGCTACCCGAACCGGCCCTATGAGAACGCGGTGCGCCTGACCAACCCCGATTTCGCCGATTGGGGCCGCGTCTTCGGCGCGGAGGGCATCACGATCTCCTCGGAAGCCGAGGTCGAGGCCGGCATCGCCCGGGCCTTCGCCGTGAAGACGAAGCCCGTCGTGGTGCATGTCCACACCAGCGCCGAGCAGATGAGCGCGTGGCGCCGCCGCGGCGCCCCGCGCGTGCATGGCTGAGCGCCTGGCCCCGGCCGGCATGCGGGGACGCGTCGGGGCCCCGCACGGGCCTCGACGCCGAGGCCGCCCGTCCGTGGGAAAGATGGCAGCCGCATGACGCTTGAGGCGCCACGCGCCGGGGGGACCTTGCCGGGGCGGCGGATGTTCGGGCAATAGGCGCCGCCGAGGAGCGCCACCGCCCATGTCCGAGACCCCAGCGACCAACGGCGCCACCGCCGCGCCTCCGACCCTGCCCCCGCTCTACCGCAAGCTCGAGCCGGTGACGGCGCAGCGCCACGGTGCGCTGAAGATGCATGCCGCCGGCTATGGCTTCGCCGCGCAGATGAGCGCGATCCCCCTGGCGGCGGAGGAGTTCGTCGTCGCCGCGCGGACGCTGCCGATCGTCTTCGCCGCCCAGTCGCCGCACATGCCGGTGGCGCTGGCCGGGCTGGCCACGGGCCGGAACCTCTATGTGGAGCCCGATGGCAGCTGGCGCGCGGGGGCCTATGTCCCGGCCTATCTCCGGCGCTACCCCTTCTTCCTGCTCCGGACCGCACCGGGCTCGCAGGAACTGGCGCTCTGCCTCGATCCCACCGCGCCGCAACTGGGCGCGGGAGAGGGGCACGCGCTGTTCACCGAGACCGGGGAGCGCACGCCGCATCTCGACCATGCCGTCACCTTCACCCGCCAGGTGGAGGAAGCGATCCTGCGGACCCGCGCCCTCGCCCTGGGCCTGGCGGAGATGGGCCTGCTGAAGCCGGCCTCGGTGCAGTTCCAGCACGCCGGCAAGCCGATGCGCGTGGATGGCTTCTTCGCCGTGGACCGGCCGGCGCTGGCCGCCCTGCCGGCGGACCAGCTGGCCCAGCTCCGCGACCGCGGCTGGCTCGAGGTGATCTACGCGCACCTGCTCTCGATCGGCGGGCTGCCGGACCTCGCGAAGGGCGCGGAGCCCCGCTAGTGGCCCGCCCCGGAAATCGCCGCGGGCACGGCGATTTCGGAGGCGGGACATGAGGCGCGGCCGGCAGCGGCCCGCCGGTCCGCGGCGCGCGCCACGCCGGGCACCCTCCCTGCTTCCGGCGGCGCCCGGTCGGGACACGGCATGAACGGGCCGCTGCTGGCGACCGTCTGGCTCTGCTGGGGTCTCAGCTACCCCTTCATGTTCTGGGCGCTGGAGACGGTCGACATCCTGACCGCGCGGCTGCTGGCGAGCCTCGGCGCCGGGGGCCTGCTGCTCGGCGTCGCCGTCGCGCGGCACGGCGCCGGGTGGGTTCCCGACCGCGCCGACTGGCCGGGCACGGCGCTGGCGAGCCTCTTCAACATGGTGCTCTTCCCGCTCTCGCTGATGGGGGGCGTGATGCTGGTCGGGCCGGGGCAGTCGGCCATCCTGACCTACACCATGCCGCTCTGGGCGGCGCTGCTCGCGGTGCCGGTGCTCGGGGAAAGGCCGGACCGGCGGACGCTGCTCGCCCTCGGCCTCGGCCTCGGCGCCGTCGCGCTCGTCCTGGCCGGCAATGCGTCGCGGGTGGAGCCGACCGCGCTCGGGGTCGGTCTCGGCATCGCCGGCGGCGCCTTCTTCGCCGCGGGCACGGTCGTCAGCAAGAAGGTCGCCTGGCGCAGCCCGATGCTGCTGGTCACCGCCTGGCAGCTGCTGCTCGGCACGCTCCCGGCCGCGCTGCTGTGGCTGGCGCTGCACGACCAGACCTATTTCCGCCCGGGATCGCTGCGTGGCGTCGCCGGCACCCTCTACATGGTGCTGTTCGCCAACGCCCTCGCCTACCTCGCCTGGTTTCCGCTGGTCGGAAGGCTGCCGGCGAGCGTGGCCACCCTGTCGCTGCTCGTCGTGCCCTGCATCGGCGTTGCCAGCAGCGCCCTGCTGGCACAGCGGCCGATCGGTGTCCTGGACCTGGCGGCGCTGCTGCTGGTGCTCGGCTCGACGCTCCTCGTCCTCCGCCGACCTGCCGCGCGGCCGCTGGCCGGGACGGCGCGGTAAGCGCGCCGATCACATCCGGGCGATCGGAGGGAGGCGCCCGGGCCCTGCCCTCCGCGCGGCCAGGGGCCAGGCGGCGGCGACATGGACGGACCCGCATCGGTTGAGCGGACCTGGCGGCTGCTCCATAAGCAGGCCTCAATGGGGGACCTTGGCATGCCGCAGCTCAGCGAACCCGGTGGCGATCCGCTCGAGGAAGCCGTCGCCCTGGCGCGGGACGTCGCCCCGGACATCGACACGGTCCTGTTCACGCACTACCCGGACCCCGAGACCCTGGACACGCTGCGTCCGGGGGGGATGGACCTCGAGACGGTCGTCGCCGTGCAGCGCGCCGCCGCGACCGAGTTCGCGGCCGCCGGCGTCGAGATCCTGGTCCAGAAGGCGAGCCGGGCCGCTTTCCGCCGCTGGATGCAGGCGCGCGGGGACGCGGAGGAGGCGAGGCTGGGCTGGATCGACCGCGCGGGTCTCCTGCGCGGGGCGGCGGCGCACCGCCTGCTCGGCATCGCCGCCGCGCCGGAGCCGGGACGCCCGAATTTCGGCAAGGCGCCCGGCCCGACCGCCCAGCGGCTGCTCGCCGCCTATGACGAGGAGGAGGAGGAGTTCGAGGATCTCGCGCAATCGCTCCTCGAGGCCGGGCGTGCGGATGTTCTCGACCTCGCCCTGCGCAAGACCGCGGAGGCCGGCGGCGCCGAGGCCGCGGAGGCGCTGGAGGCCGAGCTGCTCGCCCTGGCGGAAGCCGGCCATGTCGGCCCGTCGGGCTGGGCCGAGCTGGTGGCGCTGCCGGTCGCGCTCCAGCTGGACGCGCTGCCGGACGCCGCTTCCCTCGGCGACAGCCTGATCGGCTCCGGGATCATGGCGGAATCGGCGGAGATCCGCTTCCTGCCGGGCTGGCGTTCGCCGGACGCGCTCGCGGAGCTGACGCC
>CAZMCV010000296.1:0-3177 GCA_964564645.1 uncultured Acetobacteraceae bacterium | reverse complement strand
CCTTCCCCTCCGCTGGCGAAGCCCGGGGAACGCGCCGGCGCCCGGGGCGGTTTCAGGGATCGTCCAGCGCCTCGACCACGCCGCGGCGCATCAGCTCGATGCCGACGCGCTCGGCGATGTCCTGGCTGTCCTCCGTCCCGTCCTCCCGCGCCCGGTCGAGCACGATCAGCAGCGCCTCGTCGGCGACCTCGCCGAGCAGCTGCTCCGTCGCCGGCGCCCGGCCCTGCGCCATGCCGGCATGCAGCGCCTCGGCCTGCTGCACCCAGAGCGCGTAGTGGTCGGGCGTCTCGGCATGCAGCCCCTCGGCCACCAGCTCGAGCGCGCCGGTCTCGTCGATGCCGACCGTCTCCGCCTCGAAGGCGCTGGCCGCGTTCTCGCGGTGGCGCAGCACGATGCGCAGCAGGTTGCGGTCCTTCAGCTCCGCCAGCACCGCGACGCCCATGCCGAGCAGCGTCGCGTCATCGGCATCCGCCAGCGCGAAGCCGGCATGCTCCTCCGCGCCGTCCTCATCCTCGGGATCCTGGGTCATCGCGCCCTCCTTCCGGCGGTGAACGCGCGGCCCGCGCGCGGGATCATGCCGCGGAGGCCGGGACGGACCAGCTCTCGCGCGCGTTGAGCGTGGCCGGGTCCATCCCCGCCAGGCGCTTGTAGCCCATCACCGTGGCCTCGAGCTCGGCGCGCGGCACGACCTCCTCGATCCGCGCGAAGCCCTCCGGCGCGCGGGCATGGACGATGTCCATCACCCGGTCCGGCCCGTCCCCGCGATTGGCCTCGACGATCGCCGCCGTCGCCGGGCGGCGGAACGCCTCATAGGCCGAGAGCGCCGCCTCCACCCCCGGCTGCGTCGCCATCTGCCGCGCCAGCCAGCGCGCATCCAGGATCGCCTGCGAGGCGCCGTTCGAGCCGATCGGGTACATCGGATGCGCCGCGTCGCCGAGCAGGGTCACGCGGCCATGCGTCCAGGCGGGCAGCGGGTCGCGGTCGACCATGGGGAATTCGTAGACCGAATCGGTCGCGCGGATCAGGCCGGGGATGTCGATCCAGCCGAAATTCCAGTCGGCGAAGATCGGCAGGAAGCTCTCGATCCGGCCCGGGCGGTTCCAGTCCTCGCGCGACCAGGGCGTGTCGGCGGGGTAGCGCTGCTCGGCGATCCAGTTGATCTCCTGCCTGCCGTCCGCGCCGACGGGGCCGATCGGGTAGCAGACGAATTTCGTGTCGCGGTGCCCGGCCTGGACCATGCTGGCGCCGGTGCGGAAGGGCGCGGCGCGGCTGGTGGCGCGCCAGAGCAGCGCGCCATTCCATTTCGGCGGGCCTTCGTCCGGATGGTAGTGGGCGCGCACCGCCGAATGGATGCCGTCGGCCGCCACCAGCACGTCGCCGCGCGCCGTGGCGCCGTTCGCGAAATGCGCGGTGACGCCCTCGCCATCCTGCGCGAAGCCCGCCAGCCGGTGCGATGGGTGCATGCGCCCGGCGCCGAGCCGCTCGCGCGCCGCCTCCCACAGCAGCACCTGCAGCCGGCCGCGATGGATGGAGTATTGCGGCCAGCGATAGCCGGCGGCGAGGCCGCGGGGCTCGGCCCAGATCTCCTGGCCGAAGCGGTTGGCGTAGACGAATTCCTGCGTCGCCACGCCCGTCGCGGCCAGCGCCTCGCCGAGGCCGAGCTCGATCAGCTCGCGCACCGAATGCGGCTGGAGGTTGATGCCGACGCCGAGCGGCCGCACCTCGGCCGTCGCCTCGAACACCTCGGCCTCGAGGCCGGCGGCGTGCAGCGCCAGCGCCGCGGTCAGCCCGCCGATGCCGCCGCCGATGATCAGGATGCGCAAACCGGCCTCCTCCCTGCCTGCCTCGCGCGACAGGTGGCGGCGCGGGGCGGAAGGCGTCAAGCGTCCGCTTCGCCCCGGCGGCGGGCGGTGCGGCGGTCCGTCACGCGGCGCCGGGGATGGGCGCCGGCGCGGCGAGCTCGGCGCGGAGCCAGGCGACCAGGCGGCGCACCTCCGCCCGGGCGGCCAGGGGGTTCTCGACGGCGACGAAGCCGCCGGCGAAGCGCTGCCAGCCGAAGGGCGCGACCAGCCGCCCGGCGGCCAGCTCCTCCTCGACCAGGCGACGCTCCACCAGCGCCATGCCGAGCCCGCCCAGGGCGCCCTCGATGCAGTGGTGCAGGTGCGGGAAGCGCATCTCCCGCGCCGGCCGCAGGGGGTGGCCGCCGCGCTGCGCATAGGCGTCCCACACCCCGATCCCCATGGTCTCGGCGGTCAGCAGCGCCTCGACCGCCCAGCCCCCGTCCCGCGGCGCCGGCATCCGGTCCGGGCGGCAGATGGCGGCGAGCCACGCATCGCCGAGCACATGCGCATGCCGCCCCTCCGGCGCCGGGTAGCCCAGCCGGTCCCAGGTCGTCGCCAGGTCGAACTCCTCCGCGTCGTGGAAGCTGCGGCGCGACATGACCAGGGACAGCGTCAGGTCGGGATGCGCGGCGTAGAAGCGCGGCAGCCGCGGCAGCAGCCACCGGCCGGAGAAGGTGGAGCCGCAGGCCAGGCGGAGCTGCGTCCGCCGCGCGCCGGGCGCGATGCGCGCCATGCTGCGCTCGAGCGCCTCGAAGGCGATGGTGACCCCGGCGAAGAGCTCCGAGCCCGCCGCGGTCGGGCGCAGCGCCTTGCCGCCGCGCTCCAGCAGGCGGCGCTGCGTCGCCGCCTCCAGCGCCTGCACGGCGCGGCTGATTGCGCCATGCGTGCGGCCCAGCTCCCCGGCCGCCGCGGTCATCGAGCCGAGGCGGATCGTCGCCTCGAAGGCGCGCAGCGGGCCGAGCGGGGGAAGGGTGCGGGACATGTGCGCTTTCCTCACCGCAGGATGCGCCGAACTCGCGGGCGCGGCCAGCCCCGCGATGCGATGCTGGGGGTGCCAGGCGGGGAGGGGACGGGCCATGCGCATGCGAAACCTGCGAGGCCCGGCCGGCCGGGATGGGTGCCTGGACGGGGCTGCCCTGCGGGCGCTCCTCGGCCGCGAGGGGGCCGCCGGGGCCGGCCTCACCGACCCCCCCTTCGAGCGTGAAGCTCACAGCCTGCCGATCCGCTGGCTGCTGCGCGCGCGCTGGCGCCGGCGGCTGCATCGCCTGCTGCGCGAGCCCGATGCGGTGCTCGAGGATTTCGGCACGCGCCGCGCGGCGCTCGCGCGCTACGTGCG
>CAZMCV010000295.1:0-3179 GCA_964564645.1 uncultured Acetobacteraceae bacterium | reverse complement strand
CAGCCAGGGCGCGGGGGCCGCGCCGCCCATGGTGTCCGGCCGCGCGGCGCGGGGCGGCGGGACCTGGAGGATCGGCGGGGGCGGGGGCGGCGTCGGCGGCCCGCCCCCGGCCGGGGTCGCCAGCAGCTCGGCCCGCGCATCGGCATTGTCCGGGTCGAGCGTCAGGGCCTGGGCGTATTCCTGGTAGGCCTCCTCGATCCGCCCCAGCAGCTTCAGGGCATGACCGACCTGAAGATGCAGGTCCGCATCGGTCGGGTTCAGCCGCTCCGCCTCGCGGTAGAGCAGCAGCGCCGCCTTGGCGTCGCCCGATTCCTTCATGCAGTGGCCGTACTGCACCCAGATCGGCCAGTCGTCGGGCCGGAGCCGCAGATAGGCCGCGTAGCCGACGGCGGCCTCGATCCAGTCGCGGCGGTCACGCAGGCCGTCGGCGGTCGCGAGCAGCGCGGCGGGATCCTCGGCCGGGTTGGTCGTTTCGCCGGGCGCCGCTGTCGTGTCCATCGAGCGAAGCCTCCTCCCCTGGGGCCGGGCACCAGGCGGTGCGGGCCGGCGGCCGGTGATACTGCAACGCCCGGTGGCGGCAAGGCCGGCGGGCGGCGGCGGCCCCCAGGCTTTGCGGAAACACCGGACCCGTGCGGCGATGCCCCCCCCGGGATCATCGGGGAGCGCGCCGCGGGCCGGGGCTGGCGGGCATGCCTGCCCGAACGCTCAGGGTGCGTGAAGAAATCGAACCTGCGGAAGAACGCCCCTGGAGATCATCGGGGAATTCCCTGCGAGATCGGGGCTGGCGGGCAATCCTTCACAAACTCTCAGCGGAGCAGCAGCAGCACCAGCAGCAGCGGCGCCAGCAGCAGCAGCACCGCCGCGACCCGGACCCAGAGGACGGCGCCCTCGGCCAGCGCCAGCGCCAGCCCCGCGCGCCAGCCCGTCGCGCCGCCGCGCGCATCGCCCGGCCGCGCGACCCCCGGGCGGGATGCGGGCGGCGTCCCTCCCCCTGGACCGGCGATCGGCGGAACATCGCTCATGGCGCGATCAAGGCTGGGCAACTGCACGCAACGCAAGAGGAAATCGCACGCGCCGGGGGCCGGGGCGGCAGCCCGCACCTCCCGGCCGGTCGTGGGCTGCCCTATGCTGGTGCGAGCTTGCCAGGGGTGGGGCCGGGTGGACGCTCAGCATCAGCAGCCGGTTCGGCGCGTCGAAGGGTGCGCCCCGTGACGACCCATGCCGCGCCCGGCGCCCCGCGACGGCGGATCTTCCTCGACGGCTACAACCTGGCGCTGGACCAGGGCACCGGCGTCGCGACCTATGCGCGCAACCTCAGCTTCGCCATGGGCCGCCTCGGCTTCGAGGTGGGCGTGCTCTACGGCACCCGCGCCACCCTCGGGCGCTCGCCGCTGATCCGCGAGATCGCCTTCTTCGACGAGCGGGTCGGCGACCCGCCGAAATGGCTGATGGCCGCGCGGCGCGGCTACCGCATGATCGGCTCCCCGGGCGGCGAGCACGCGGTGGAGGTGCCGATCTCCGGCCAGGTGATCGCCACCACCTTCCGCGACCGCCTGCCGCATTTCGACGAGATCTGGAACGCGCGGGAGGTGTTCCAGCAGGCGCATGCCCAGTTCAGCGTGCTGAACCGGCTGCTGCCCGCCCATGTCCCCGCCGCGCAGCGGCCTGAGGTGATGCACTGGACCTATCCGGTCCCCGTCACCGTGCCCGGGACCCGCAACATCTACACGCTGCACGACCTGGTGCCGCTGCGCCTGCCCTACACCACGCTCGACAACAAGCGCCGCTACTTCCGCCTGCAGCGGCTGATCGCGGCGCGGGCCGAGCACATCGTCACCGTCTCCGAATCCTCGAAGCGGGACATCGTCAACCTGCTCGGCGTGCCGGAGGAGCGGGTGACCAACACCTACCAGGCGGTCGAGATCCCGCGGAAGTTCACCGACACCCCGATGCCGGAGGTGCAGGCGGAGGTCGCCGGCAGCTTCGGGCTCGAGGCCGGGAAGTACTGGCTGTTCTTCGGCGCCATCGAGCCCAAGAAGAATGTCGGGCGCATGATCCAGGCCTTCCTGGCCAGCGGCGTCGACGGCCCGCTGGTCCTGGTCGGCAAGAAGGCCTGGAAGAGCGAGCAGGAGCTGCGCCTGCTGTTCGACGACCACATCCGCTGGCTGGTGCAGGAGGCGGACGGGTCGCTGCGCACGCGGCGCAAGGTGATCCTGCTGGACTACGCGCCCTTCCGGCTGCTGGTGAACCTGATCCGCGGCGCCCGCGCCGTGCTCTTCCCCTCGCTCTACGAGGGCTTCGGCCTGCCGGCGCTCGAGGCGATGCTGCTGGGCACGCCGGTCATCACCTCCGACACCGCCTCCATGCCGGAGGTGGTGGGCAAGGCCGCGCTCACGGTCGATCCCTACGACGTCTCCGCCCTGGTCCATGCCATCCAGGCGCTCGACCGCGATGCGGAGCTGCGCGCGCGCCTGGCCGCCGAGGGGCCGCTGCGCGCCGCGCTGTTCAGCCCCGAGCGCTACGATGAGCGGCTGCGGGCGCTCTATGCGCGGCTCGGCCTCCCGCTCGCCGAGGGCGCCGCGCGGGTCGCGGCCGCGCCGCCCGGCCCGGCCGACGGGACGAAGCTCGCGGCCGAATGACCCCGCCGCGCCAGGCCCGCGAGGGGATGGGCCGATGAGCCTGCCCCCGCGCCGCCGGCCCGCCCCCGGCGACCTGATGCATGGCGAGGACCACGACTTCGTGGTCAACGCCTACCTCGCCCTGCTCGGGCGCTGGCCCGACGATGCCGGCTACCACCACTACCTCGATTCCATCCGCAACCGGCCCGAGCGCCGCGCCGAGGTGCTGCGGGCGCTGGCCGGCTCGGAGGAGGCGCGGCGGGCGGGGATGGCCATGGAGATTGCGCCCGGCCCGCTGCTGCCGAGCGATCCCCGCCAGGCGCTGGCCGCCGCGCTCGAGCTGCGCACCGGGCACCTGCATGCCGAGATCGAGCGGCTGAAGGAGGCGGTCGAGCTGCTCGGCGGGGCGGAGCTGGCCGGCTTCGGCGCCGAGCTGATCGAGGCGCGCGACGCCGCCCTGCGCTCCGAGATCGAGGCGGCGCGGCGCGAGATGCGCGAGCGGGTCGAGGCGCTGGCCGCCGCGCTCGAGCTGCGCACCGGGCACCTGCATGCCGAGATCGA
>CAZMCV010000294.1:0-3205 GCA_964564645.1 uncultured Acetobacteraceae bacterium | reverse complement strand
GGGCGCGGCGATCGGCGGGAGGGGGGCCGGCGCGGCGGGCCGGGGCGGGGCGGCCCCGCCGCGCCCGCCTTCGAGCTGCTGCAGCCGGAAATCGACATCGCCCTGCAGCTTCTCGAGGGCCTGGGCCTGCTGCTGGTTGCGGTACTCGGCCTCGTCCACGCGGCCGCGCAGCCGGCGCATCTCCTCCTCGAGCACGCTCACGCGCTCGAGCAGGCGGGAGACGAGGTCGCCCTGCGCCGGCGCGGCGCCGCGGGACGGCGCCGGCGCGGCGGCGACCCCGCCCGACCGGCGCAGCTGGTCGACCTCCTGCCGCAGCTGGAGGATCTGGTTCTGCAGCGCGATGCCTTCGCGCGATTCCATCTGCGCCCGGGCCGGCGGCGCGAGCGGCAGCAGCGCAAGGAGAAGCAGGAGGACGCCGGCGCGCCAGCGCCGGGGGCGGGCATCGCCGGAGAGCGGCGGCGGCGTCATGGTGGCGGCGGATCCCTTCCTGCGGCAACGGACGGGGCGCCTGCCCCCACCCTCCCCCGCAGCGCGGGAGAGGGCCCGGGTGGGGCCCTGGTCCCGGACCCCGCACCTGGACCCGGCGGCGTCACGCCGAGGCGGCGCGGCCCCGGGGACCAGGCCGCGACCCCTGCCCGGTCAGCGAACGACGGTGACCGCCCGACGGTTCTGCGCCCAGGCGGATTCGTCGGAGCCGAGGGCCGCCGGCCGCTCCTTGCCGTAGGAGATGGTCTGGATGCGCGCGCCCGCGACGCCGCCGGCCACCAGCACGTCCCGCGCCGCATTGGCGCGGCGCTGGCCGAGGGCGAGGTTGTATTCGCGCGTCCCACGCTCGTCCGTGTGGCCTTCGACGGTGACCTGGTTCTGCGGATATTGCTGCAGCCAGCCCGCCTGCCGGTCGAGGACGGTGCGCGCGTTCGAGGTGATCGCGCTGCTGTCGAAGTCGAAGAAGACCCGGTCGCCGATGGTGGCGACCAGATCCTCCTGGCTCCCCGGCCGCGGGCCGGCGCTGGTGGCCGCGCCGCCGGCGCCGGTCGCGGCGGCGTCGTCCTTGCTCGACTCGCAGGCGGCCAGCAGCGCCAGGGCGGCGAACGCGCCAATCAGCGTCTTGGAGGTCATCGCGGGAGCCTTCCTTCCGATCACGGGCGGCGTGCCGCCGGCGCGCGCCGCGTTACAACCCGCCCCCGGCATGGTCAAGACGCGGGACGATCCCGTTCCGGCACCAGCCGGACCGGCCGCGGCCTTCGGGATCGCCTCCGGGATCGGGGCCTTTGGCCCGCTCCGCCGCCGCTCACGGTTCGTGAAGACATCGAAGCTGCGAAAGAATGCCCTCCGGGATCGCGCAAGACTCCCCGCCGGCATCGGGGCTGATGGGCATTCCTTCACGAACTTTCAGGTCAGCAGCGGCGACCAGGCGGGGTCGGAGGCGTCGGTCGGCGTCGCGATCTGGCGCTCGTTGAAGCCGGCGATGTCGATCGAGGCGAGGCGCGAGGAGTAGCCGCCGCCGCGCGCATCCCGCGCCGGCGTCTCGCGGAAGAACATCATCACGCGGCCATTCGGCGCGAAGGTCGGCCCCTCCATCCCCCAGCCTTCCGAGAGGATCCGCTCGCCCGAGCCGTCCGGGCGCATGACGCCGATGGCGAACTGGCCGCCGGCGATGCGGGTGAAGGCGATCAGGTCGCCGCGCGGCGACCAGACGGGCGTCGCGTAGCGCCCGCGGCCGAAGGAGATGCGCCGGATCCCGCCGCCATCGGCGCCCATCACGTAGAGCTGCTGGTCGCCGCCGCGGTCGGAGTTGAAAACGATCTGCGACCCGTCCGGCGAGAAGCATGGCGAGACGTCGAGCCCGCCGCCCGAGGTCAGCTGGCGTTCCCTGCGCGAGCCGAGATCGACGACGAAGATGTTGGCGTCGCCGCCGCGGATGGCCGAGAGCACGACCGCCCGGCCATCGGGCGAGAAGCGCGGCGAGAGCGTCATGCCGGCGAAATTCCCGAGCGGCTCCTGCCGCCCCGTATCGAGGCTGAACAGGTAGACCCGCGGCTGGTTGTTCGCGTAGCTCATGAACGCGATCTCGCGCCGGATCGGATGGAAGCGCGGCGAGAGCGCGGTGAAGCGGCCATCGGTCAGGAAGCGGTTGTTCTCGCCGTCCTGGTCCATGATGGCCAGGCGCCGGACGCGGCGGTCGCGCGGGCCGCTTTCCGCGACATAGACCACCTGGGTGTCGAAATAGCCCTTCTCGCCCAGCAGGCGCTCGTAGATCACGTCCGAGATCATGTGCGCGATGCGCCGCCACTGCGCCTGGGCGGTGGTGAAGGCGGTGCCCTGGATCTGCTGCTCGGGCAGCACGTCCCACAGGCGGAACTCGACGCGGATGCGGTCGCCCTGGATGTCGGCGCGTCCCGTGGTCAGCGCCTGCGCGCCGATCACCCGCCAGTCCTGGAAGCGCGGCGCCTGGGCCGCGGCCTCCGGCGTCT
This sequence comes from uncultured Acetobacteraceae bacterium, assembly GCA_964564645.1. GTDB lineage: Bacteria > Pseudomonadota > Alphaproteobacteria > Acetobacterales > Acetobacteraceae > CAZMCV01. Next base: position 731 of record CAZMCV010000294.1, on the reverse strand, counting down.
GGATGAAGGCGGCGCGCTCCACCGGGCGGAACAGGCCGGAGGATTTCAGGTTGTTCTGGATCACGCGCGCGATGTCGCGGCCCATGCGCTGCGCCTCGGGCGAGGTGCCGGCGAAGTCCGGGATGGCGATCGGGATCGGATCGGTGCGCGCGCGGGTGATGTCGATCACGGCGCCCTGCGGCTGCGCCGCCGCGGGGGCGGCGAGGACCGAGAGGAGGCCGGGCGCGGCGAGGGCGGCGCCGGCCGCCCCGAGCAGGGCGGCGCGGCGGCGCAGGGGTCGGGGAAGGAGGAGCGTCATCGCTGGACGAGGCCCTTGGGGTTGAAGCGGAAGGTGGACGCCATGACGGTCTGCAGCTTGGCCGGCGGCACCTTCAGCGGGTTGCATTGCGGCGCGAGCAGGGCGCGCCGGGCGGATTCGTAGACGGCGCGCGCGCGCGGATCGGCCGGAACGCCGCGGGCGGGCACGACGTTGCGGACATTGCCCTGCCCGTCGAGCTGCACGCGCAGCTCCACCACGATGTCGGCCAGGCCCATCATCCCCGCATCCACCGACCAGCATTCGCTGATCTGGTCGGCCAGGCCACGGATGTCGCCGGCGGTCAGCGCGGCCGCGCCGGTCGGCGCCCCGCCGCCCTGCTGCGGCGCGCCCTGCGGCGCGTTGGGCCGGGCGGTCGGCGCCTGGGTCTGCTGCGCCTGGCGCAGCCGCTCGAGCGTGCTGAGCACGCTCTGGC
>CAZMCV010000293.1:0-3253 GCA_964564645.1 uncultured Acetobacteraceae bacterium | reverse complement strand
TGGTCCATGCGCAGGGCGGGCAGGTCTACATGGATGGCGCCAACATGAACGCGCAGGTCGGGCTGACCAGCCCGGCGGCGATCGGCGCCGATGTCTGCCACCTGAACCTGCACAAGACCTTCTGCATCCCGCATGGCGGCGGCGGCCCCGGCGTCGGCCCCATCGGCGTCGCGGCTCACCTGGCGCCGCATTTGCCGAACCACCCGCTGGTCGCCGAGGCCGGTCCCGCCACCGGCTACGGCCCGGTCAGCGCCGCGCCCTTCGGCAGCGCCGCCATCCTGCCCATCAGCTACGCCTATATCCGCATGATGGGCGCGGAGGGCCTGATCCGCGCGACGCAGGTGGCGATCCTGTCGGCCAACTACGTCGCCAGGCGCCTCGAGGGGCACTACCCGGTGCTCTATCGCGGCGTGCGGGGCATGGTCGCGCATGAATGCATCCTCGACTGCCGCGGCTTCCAGCAGGGCGGCGGCGTGACCGTCGAGGACATCGCCAAGCGCCTGCAGGATTACGGCTTCCATGCGCCGACCATGTCCTGGCCGGTCGCGGGCACGCTGATGGTCGAGCCGACGGAGAGCGAGCCGCGCGCCGAGCTCGACCGCTTCGTCGAGGCCATGATCGCCATCCGCGCCGAGATCCGCGCCATCGAGCAGGGGCGGATGGACCGCGCCGACAACCCGCTGAAGAACGCGCCCCACACCGCCGCCGAGATCGCGGCGGCCGAGTGGCCGCATTCCTACAGCCGCGAGCAGGCCGCCTTCCCGCTGCCCTTCGTCCGCGCGTCCAAGTACTGGCCGCCGGTCAAGCGCGTGGACAACGTCCATGGCGACCGCAACCTGGTCTGCACCTGCGCCCCCCTCGAGGCCTATGCGCAGGCGAGCCAACTCCAGGCGGCGGAGTGACGATCCGCCCCTGGCGCCGCACCGCGCAGCGCACCCTGCTGCGCGACCGTTGGATCCATCTCCGCGCGGAGGCCTGGACGATGCCGGGGGGCCGGGTCCTGGACCCCTGGTACATGCAGGAGAAGGCGGACCTCGCGCACGCCATCGCCCTGACCGCGGACGGCAAGCTGGTGCTGGTGCGCCAGTTCCGGCCCGGGCCGGAGGCGGCGATGCTGGAACTCCCCGGCGGCGAGATGGAGGCGGAGGACACCGACCCCGTCGCCGCCGCCCGCCGCGAATTCCAGGAGGAGACCGGCTACGACGCCCCGTTCTGGCGCCTGGTGACCACCCTGGTGCCGGAGCCGGCGCACGCCACCAACCGCGTCCACTTCGTCCTGGCCGAGGGCGCGGCGCCCGCCGGCGCGCAGAGCCTCGACCCCTCCGAGGACATCGCGGTCGAGCTGCACCGGCCCGAGGCGCTGCTGCCGCGGCTCGGTGCCGGCGTCATCGGCCATGCCGGTCATGTCGCGGGGCTGCTGCTCGCGCTGCGCCTGGCCGGGCGGATCGCCTTCTGATCCCCGGCGCGCGAGGTCCTGGCCTGCGGCGGGCTGCGGCCGCCGAGCGCTTCCGCCAGCGCGGCGCCGGCGCTTGAGTTCACGTGAGGCGTGCCAGCACGTCACGCGCACGGCAGGACCCGGTGAGGCCGCGATCCTGCCCCGCCGCGCCCTGCTCGGCGCCGCAGCCTTTCCCGCCGCCGCGATGACCGCTGGGCACCTCGAGACCTGGCACGACCCGGCCCGCGGCCGCGACCTGCCGGTGCGGCTGTTCCTGCCGGCCGGCGAGGGGCCGGCGCCGCTCGTGCTGGTCAGCCACGGCCTCGGCGGGTCGCGCGACGGGCTCGGCTATCTCGGCCGGGCGCTGGCGGAGGCGGGCTTCGTCGCGCTTCACCTCCAGCACCCGGGTAGCGACGCCGCGCTCTGGCAGGGCGGCGCCGGGACGGCGCTGGCGGGCCTCGCGCTGGCCGCCGCGGCGCGCGACCCGGCGCAGGGCGTGGCGCGCCTCGGCGATGCCGTCTTCGCGCTCGACGAGGTCCTGCGGCGCAACGAGGCGCCCGGGGCGCTGCGCGGGCGGGTGGACCCGACGCGCCTGGCCGCCGCCGGCCATTCCTTCGGCGCCTGGACGGTGCAGTACCTGCTCGGCCAGCGCCTGCCGCCGCCGGTCGCGGCGGCGGGTCCCCTGCCGCCCCTGCCCGAGGCGCGGCTGCGCGCCGGGATCCTCCTCTCCCCCATCCCGCCGCGCCTGCTGCCGCCCGAGATCGCCTTTGCGGCGATGGCGCCCGGCGGCGCCTGGCTGCTGCATGTCACCGGCACGGCGGATCGCGGGGTGATCGAGGGGGTCTCGCCCGGGCAGCGCGAGATCCCCTTCCGCGCCATCGCCGGCCCGCCGCAGGTCCTCGCCGTGCTCGCCGGCGCCGGCCACGCCGCCTTCGCCGACGAGCCCGCGGCGGGCGGCGCCTGGGCCGATTCGACCTTCCATGGCCGGACCGCGTCCCTCGCCACCCTCTTCCTGCGCGCCGCGCTGCGGGGGGACGCGGCCGCGCGCGCCGCCCTCCGGCAGGGGGCGCCGGGCCTGCTCGCGCCCGGCGACCGGCTGGAGACGAAGGCGCTGCCCGGCTGAGGTCGCGCCCTCCGGCGGGGGGAGGGCCACGGCCGCGTCTTCCCCCCGGCCGGGGCCACGGGCGCGTCTCCCCGGGGAGGAGGGCCAGGTCCGCGCCCCGTGAACGCCCCGCGCATCGGCGGTATGCGCCCGCCGCGCGTTGTTCCCCGACCGGGCGGGGGGCATGGTCCGCCGCCCCTCGACAGCCGAACGGAGCCCCGGACCCCCATGGACCGCCGCCACCTTCTCTCGACCGCCGCCGCCGGCGCGGCGCTCGCCACGCCCGGCCTCGCCTCGGCCCAGCCGCGCATCCGCTGGCGCTGCCCGGGCAGCTTCCCGAAGTCCCTCGACACGCTCTACGGCACGCAGGAGCACATCGCGAAGCGCGTCGCCGAGATGACGGACGGCGCCTTCCAGATCCAGGTCTTCGGCCCGGGGGAGGTGGTGCCCGCGCTGCAGGTCATGGACGCGGTCGGCCAGGGCAACGTCGAGTGCGGCTACACCTCCGCCTACTACTACCTGGGCAAGGACCCCTCGCTGGCGATCGCCACCTGCCTGCCCTTCGGCCTCTCCACGAAGCAGCACTGGGCTTGGCTGACCCACGGGCCGGCGAAGGAGCTCTACCGCGACGTCTACCGCGACCAGGGCGTGGTCGGCATCCCCGCCGGCAACACCGGCGCGCAGATGGGCGGCTGGTTCCGCAAGGAGATCAAGAC
>CAZMCV010000292.1:0-3263 GCA_964564645.1 uncultured Acetobacteraceae bacterium | reverse complement strand
GTCGAAGAACACCAGGTAGGTGCGCGCCGGCGCCGGCGCGGCCACCGGGGGCGGGACGGGCGGCGGCGGCGGCACGCGGCCGAAATTGTAGCGCAGCCCGACCATCAGCGAGTAATTGTAGTTGTCCGTCTGCACCGTGCCGGCGCCGGTCCGCAGCACCGCGCCCGTCCGCGCGCTGCGCACCGTGTTGGTCGCGTCGAATTCCGGCTGCAGGGTGCCGAAGAAGCGGAACTCCGTCGTCACCGCCAGGCCGGGGACGGCGTCGATCGGGAAGGCCGCGCCGGCGATCGCCTGGTAGGCGAACTGCATCGAGGTGTCGGTCCAGCTCAGCTCCGTGCGGTTCACCGTCACGTTGGTCAGCCCGCCGGTCGCGTTGGAGACGCGGTTGCCGTTCCAGTCCACCCAGGCCAGGCCGACGCCGACGCCGAGATAGGGCACCACCCAGGGCGAGCCCGCGAGCTGGAAATCATAGAGCGCGTTGAACATCAGCGCGTAGGTCTGCTGCGTCCCGCCCGAGCCCTGCAGCCGGTTGGCGACGACCGGCGAGCCGGCGGCGGTGATGTTGTCGACGCCGTTGTTGCGGTAGGAGAACTCCGCCTCCGCCCGCAGCCCGTTGCCGAAGCCCCAGCCGAGGCTGCCGAGCGCCGCGATCCCGGTCTTGAAGCTGACATCGCTGCCGGCGCCGGAGAAGCTCTCGCTCCGCAGCACGCCCGCCGCGGCGCCTTCGACGCCGACCGAGGTCTTCTGCACCCAGTTCCCGCCGACGCCGGTGCCGACATAGAGGCCGGTCACGGGCTGGGCGTTCCAGGGCGCCGGGGCCTGGGCGGCCGCCGGCAGGGTCGCGGCCAGGGCCGCGCCGGCGCCGCCGAGCAGGGCGGTCGCCGCGCGCTTTCGCAGGGCATTCCTCGTCACGTCGCGCACTCCTTGCCTGGTCCCGCGCATGCCGCCCTCAGAACCGGAAGGTCGCGGCGAAGAACGGGCCGTTGAACCCGAGATCGATCCCGACATCGCCGCGCGACCTGTCGACGGAGAGGTAGCGCCAGCCGCCGCGCAGCTCGACCGATTGCGTCGCCGCGAAGTCGAGCGTGCCCTGCGCCTGCCAGGTCAGGCGCGAGCCGGTGTCGAAGCCACCGATATCGCCATAGACCGTCAGGCCGAGCCGCGGCGACAGGCGCGCGGTGTAGCGCGCGGCCAGCAGCGGATCGGCCCAGCCGATGGTGGATTTCTGGATCACCCCGGCCGCGAGGCCCGGATCGAGCGAGACCTTGTTGTTGAAGTTCCAGATGCGCGTGCCGGCGCCGAGCTCGATTCCCTGCCCCTCGGTCTCGACCACCTTCACCATGCCGAGCAGCGTGAAGATCGTGCTGACCACCCGCACATGGCCGCCCTGGAACAGCAGGTCGCGCGGCGTCGAGGCGTCCTGCTGGAGCCCGGCATAGAACAGGTCGCCGAGCACGGCGAAGCGGCCATAGCGCGCCTCACCGGCGACCATCACGGGCACGGTCGAGAGGTCGGTCAGCACGGCGCCGGAGCCGAGCTCGATCCTGCGGTCGCCGATGCGCGGCAGCGGCGTCGTGAGGTTTCCGCTCAGCGCCGGCAGCCAGGCATAGGGGGTGACGGCGAACGACCAGCCGGGCGGGGCGGAGCGGTCCTGCCCCGTGCCCTGCGCCCGGGCGGGGCCGCCCGGCACGGAGGCTGCCAGAAGCAGGGCGCACAGCCCCAGGATCCGCGAGAACGCCATGGCGCGACCAATCCCCCCAACCTCCCCCGGCGCCCAGGCCCGGTTCGGCACGCACGCAGCCTAGTCGATCCGGCCCGGCCCGCAGCCGCAACCGCTATCCGGAAATGGCAGCCAGGGCCTTCGCGCCAGGTGGCCAGGCCGGGATGGCGCGGGGCACAGATGGCGGGCATGTCATTTTATTGCCAATCCTCAATATTTGACCCATGGCACGTTCCGCTGATAGCGCATCGGCGCCGTTGCCCACCGCTCTCGGGCGCCGCGGCCCAGGAGGAGAGGGAGACCTGATGGATCCGCTCGCGGCGGGCCCGCCGGCCTTCGCCCGGACGCTCCGCTTCGGCGACGTGGACGCGTTCGCGCAGGCGCTGCGCGGCGGAGGCGTCGAATACCTTCCCCTCCGCTCCGGCCCCATGGAGCGGCGGCTGACGCAGCTCGGCATGGCCTCGATGGGCGTGCAGCGGGCACTCGATGGCGGGCATGTCTCGCGGGGGGTCATCGATCCGAACCAGGGCTCGCTGCTGTTCGCCATGTCGCGGCTCGAGCCGCCCGCCCGGGTCAATGGCTGGACGACGGATTACGGCTCGACCATGCTCCTCGCACCCGGGGCCGAGCTGCACGCGCATTGCCCGGGGGTGCAGGACTGGGCCGCCTGGACGCTGCCGGCGGACGACATGGCGGCGCTCGCCGACCTGGCCGGCCTGCCGGAGGGGCCGGGCGCCCGCCCCCGGAACCGGCTGCTGCGGAACCTGCCCGGATCGGTGATCCGGGCGACCGCGGCGGCGACCGAGCTCGCCGGACGCGACCCCGCGGCGCTCGCCGCGCCCGGCTTCGGCCAGGCGCTCGAGCAGAGCCTCCGCGATCTCCTCGCCACCGCCTTCGTGGCCCTCGGGGCGGAGCCGCCGCCGACGCGCGCGACGCTCCGCGCCCTGCGCCTGGTCGCCATGGCCGATGATTTCCTGCGCGCGAACATCGCGCGCCCCGTCTATTCCGGGGAGCTGTGCCAGGCGCTCGGCATCTCGGCGCGCGGCCTGCACCAGGCCTTCGCCGCCGCCTGCGGGATGAGCCCGCAGGCCTATCTCAAGCGGCGGCGGCTGATGATGGCGCACCGCGCGCTGCGCGACCCGGAGGGCGCGACGCCGCTGGTGAAGTCCGTCGCCCTGTCGCACGGCTTCTGGCACCTCGGCAATTTCGCCCATGACTACCGGCGCATGTTCGGGCGCATGCCGTCGGAGACGCTCGCCGCGGCGCGCGGAGCGCCGGCTCCGGCCGGCCGCGCGCTGATGCCCGCCGGCTGATCCCGGGCATCCGGCCCGCGCCGCCGGGCAGCGCGGCATGCCGATCCTGGATAGGCCCGATGGCGGACAGGCGGGCCCGCCCCGCCCGAGGGCGTGTCCGCAAAGTCGGCTACAGCCAGAGGAGCGCCATGCCGATGGCGATCGTGGCGAGGTCGTTGGCGGCGCGCGCTTTTCATAGCGGGTTGCAATGCGCCTGAATTGCTTGAGGCGGCCGATCATGCGCTCGACGG
>CAZMCV010000291.1:0-3308 GCA_964564645.1 uncultured Acetobacteraceae bacterium | reverse complement strand
GGGGGGGGGGGGGGGGGGGGGGGGGGGGGGGGGGGGGGGGGGGGGCGGGGCGGGCCGGGCGGCGGCGGGGGGGGGGCGGGGGGGGCCGGGGGCGGCGCCGGCGCGGCCGGGCGCCCGGCGGGCCCGCCGCGCCATCCGGGCCGGCCGGCCAGGACGAAGGCGGCCGCCGCCAGGGCGAGGAGCAGGGCACCGAGGGCGAGCCGGCGCCAGGGCCGGCGCCGCCCGGCGGCGCGTGGCGCGTCGATCCTCGGCGCTTCGGCCCTCGGCGCTTCGGCTTTGGCGCCTCGTGCCTCGGCACGCGGGACATTGTGATCGGGCATGGAGGTCTCGGGGGGAGCCCTTGCTGCTGAACGCCGGGTCAGCCGATGGTAGAGGATGTGTCTCTCTTGACCGAAAGGTCAATAGCCCGAGGCGTGCCGATCATGCCCGACCGATCCCGCCCGCCCCCCCTGCCAGGGCGATCATGCCCGACCGCGCCGGCCCGACCGGGCCGGCCCGAGGACCGGGGCGATGGGATGGCGGACCTGCCGCCGCCGCCCAGGGCCCGCGCGCCGCGCCAGCGCCTGGCCCCGGCCGCGCGGCTGCCCCAGATCATCGCCGCCGCCCTCGAGGAATTCGCGGAGCACGGCTATGCCGGCGCCTCGATGGCCGCGACCGCGGCGCGCGCCGGCATCGCCAAGGGCCTGATCTACCACTACGTGCCCGGCAAGGCGGAGCTGTTCCGCGCGGTCGTGCGCTCCTGCGTCCATCCGCGCTTCGCCGAGGCCGAGGCGCTGATCGCCGGCTTCGCGGGCCCGCGGATCGCGCTTCTCGTGGCGCTGATCGAGCAGGCCTATGACCGCATCGCCGAGAACCGGCGGGAGCGGACGCTGCTGAAGCTGATGCTGACCGAGGCGGAACGCTTCCCCGAGCTCGCGGAGCTGTACCGGACGGAGGTGCTGGGCCGCGCCCTCGAGCTCGCCCGCGCGATCCTGCGCGCCGGGGTCGCGGCGGGGGAGTTCCACCCCGAGGCGGCGCAGGAGGGCCTGGCGGAGGTGCTGCTGGCGCCGGTCGCGATGGCCGGGCTGTGGCAGACGACGCTCGCCGCCTCGGGCGGGGCGCCCTCGCTCGCGGCGATGCGGCGCGCCCATGCGGAGCTGGTCCGCCGCGGGCTGGCCCCCCCGCCCGCCGCCGAGACCGGCGGGGCGGGCTGAGCAAGGGGCGGCGCCGGCGGCCCGGGCGGAGCCCGCATCCCCGCGGCCGCGATGCGGCCGGGGGGTCGATCACCGCGCGAGGCCCGGGCGCCCCGCGATCCGGCCGCCCGCCGCGGCGCGGACGCCGCGAGGGGACGCTCAGGCCGCCCGTTCGAGCCCGTCCCAGCGGTCCAGCAGCGCCCGCAGCGCGGCCTCCTGCGAGGCGGGGATGTCCTCGATGCGGGCGCGCAGGATGCCCTCCTCCTTCGCCACCGGCGTCAGGTGCAGCGGGCCGCCCGGGATCACCGCCGCGCTCGCCTGGATCGGACCGCTGGGCTCGGCGCCGGGCGGCAGGCGGAGGGCGACGCCGCGGGAGGAGAGGTTGACCAGCTCGGCCCGCAGCACCCGCCCCGCCGCATCGCGCAGCTCGATCTGGATGGGCGCCTGGCTGGCGGGCGGGCTGCGGCGCGGCTCGCGCCGTCGGTTCAGCTCCGGCGCGCTGCCCTCTCCGTGCAGCACCTCCGCCAGGGTCTGGCGCAGGCCGGCCACCGCCTCGGTCGTGGCGCTCGCCCCGTCGCGCATCGCGTCCAGCCGCACCTGCGCCGCGCCGGCGTCGCGCGCCACCGCGGTGATCCCCTCGGCGACCGTCCCGGTATGCTCCGCGGTCCGGCCGATCAGCCCGGCGATCTCGCGCGTGGTCGCGGATTGCTGCTCGACCGCGCCGGCGATCGCCGTTGCCGCCTCGTCGACCTGCGCGACCGCATCGGCCATCCGCCGCACCGTGCCCACCGCCTGGCCGGCCGCCTCGGTCAGCGAGCCGATCTGGGCCGCGATCTCGGCCGTGGTGCGGGCGGTCTGCGCGGCGAGCGCCTTCACCTCGCCGGCGACGACCGCGAAGCCCCGTCCGGCCTCGCCCGCGCGCGCCGCCTCGATCGTCGCGTTCAGGGCCAGCAGGTTGGTCTGCGCCGCCACGTCGCCGATCAGCGCCGCGGCGCCGCCGATGCGCTGCACCGCCTCGGCCAGCCCGGCGATGCTCGCCGAGCCCGCCTCGGCCTCCACCGCCGCGTCGCGGGCGGCGCGCGCGGTGGTCGCGACCTGGCGTGCGATCTCCTCCGTCGAGGCGCTGAGCTCGGTCGTCGCGGCGGCGACCGACTGCGCGTCGGCCAGCGCCGTCCGGGCGGTCCCGACGGCCGCGTCGCCATCCCGCGCGATGCCGGAGGTGGCGGTCGCGATGTCGGCGACATTCTCGCCGAGGCTTCGCATCCGCGCCGCGACGCCATCCACCGCCACGTGAAGCTCCCTGTCGATGCGCTCCGCGATCCGGCGCAGCGTGAGGGTCCGGTCCGCCTCCGCCGCATCCCGCGCCAGGGCGGCGGCGGCATCGGCGGCGCGGGCCTCGGCGCTCACCACGCGCAGCGTCTCCGCCGCCGCCAGCAGCGCGTCCACCTCATCCGCGCCCCGGCTGCCCGGCGGGCGGCGCTGCGGGACCGGCTCCTCCAGCCGGCCGGCGGCCACGCGGCCGAGGGCCGCGATCGCCTGCCGGAGCGGCCGCACCACGGACCGGCCGACGCCCCATGTCGCCAGGGCGAGCACGAGGATGGTGCCGAGGACGATGGCGCATTTCAGGACCAGCATGCGGCGCGCCTGCTCGGCCCGCGCCGCGACCAGCGCCCCCTGCGACACCTGCGCGACGCGTTGCGTGGCGATGACGGCATCGATCGCCCTGGTCGTCGCCGCGAACCAGGCGGCCGGCGCGAGCGGCGAAGGCGCCCCCCGATCGGCCGCAAGCAGCACCGCGTTGCGCGAGGCGGTGAAATGCTCGCGCCAGGCAGACTGCGCGGCGGCGAGGGAGGCAGCGACCGGACCGGGCAGCCCGGCCTCGGCCAGCACGGCGGCGGTGTCGAGGGCGAGCGCGCTGCGCGACGCGAAGCCGCCGAGGCGACGCATCTCCTCCGAGTTCGGCGCGCGCGAGGCGGCGATGATCCCGTTCATGAGCCCGCGCTCGCGCCCGCCCTGCTCGGCGGCATCGGCCAGGGCGACCCGCAGGGCCTGCAGGCGCTCCTCCACATGGGCGCTGCCACGCGCCGCGATCTCCAGCGCCGCGCGGACCCGCCCGAGGGCGTCGATCTGCCGCGT
>CAZMCV010000290.1:0-3323 GCA_964564645.1 uncultured Acetobacteraceae bacterium | reverse complement strand
CCGGCAGGCGCGACGCCGCCGCGCGCGGATCGGGCAGCCGCACCGGATCGCCCAGCAGCCACAGCCGCGGGACACCGGGCCGCGTGCGCAGGCGGCGCGCCGCCGCCGCCAGCGGCACCGGCCGGCCGGATCCCCCCCGCTTCGCCTGCGGCACCGTTCCCAGGGCGGCCGGTCCCGCGCTAGCCTGCCCCGCCATGACCCCGCCCGATGCCCCACCCGATGCCGCCATCGCCGGCAACCTCGCCCGCGTGCGCGACCGGATCGAGGCGGCGACCGCCCGCGCCGGCCGCCCCCCCGGCAGCGTCACCCTCGTCGCCGTCTCGAAGACCCACCCGGCGGAGGCGGTGGAAGCCGCCCTCGGCGCCGGCCAGGCGGTGTTCGGCGAGAACCGGGTGCAGGAGGCGGCGGCGAAGTTTCCCGCGCTGCGCCCGGCCTGGCCGGCGCTGCGTCTGCACCTGATCGGCGCCCTGCAGACCAACAAGGCGCGCGACGCCGTGCGCGTCGCCGACGTGATCGAGAGCCTCGACCGCCCGCGGCTGGCCGAGGCGCTGGCCGAGGCGATGCGGAAGGAGGGAAGGGCGCCGGCGCTGCTGGTGCAGGTCAACACCGGCGATGAGGCGCAGAAGGCCGGCGTGCCGCGCGCCGAGGCGGCGGATTTCCTCGCCCTCTGCCGCGAGGCGCATGGCCTCCAGCCGATCGGGCTGATGTGCATCCCGCCGGCGGAGGGCGACCCGCGGCCGCATTTCGACTACCTGGCCGACCTCGCCGCGCGCCAGGGGCTGGCGGTGCTGTCGATGGGCATGAGCGGGGATTTCGAGGCGGCGATCGCCTGCGGCGCGACCCATGTGCGGGTCGGCACCGCGATCTTCGGCCATCGCGGCTGACACCGTGGCGGGGAATGCCCGGGGGCATTCCGCCGCGGCTTCGGTCGCGTCGCGTGGCGCCGGCGGCCGCCGCCCGGCCGCGCGCCGCGCCGGGCTCACCCTTGCTCGGGCAGGTCCACCGGGTCCCCGGCGCCGACATGGAACATCATGATGCCGCCGAGCAGCATCGACGCGAAGGCGGCGCCCTGGCCCCAGCCGACGGCGATCAGGATGGCGGTGAGCACGGCCAGGCCGAGGCTGACGGCCAGGAAATTGCCCTTGATGATGCTCGAGATCCGTCCCATCGCGCTCTCTCCCTTCCGTTCGATGCCGGAGCCGGGGACGATCGGGCGGAACCGCCGGCGGTTCCACCAGGTCGCGCGCACCCTGCCCTGGCGTCCATGCTTTCCGGGGCAGGAGATGCGCCCGGATCCGTCCATCCGCACGCCGCCCGCCCCTGGCGCCAGGGTGGCGGGGCCGGGCCGGCAAGTCCAGGGGGCGGGCGCCCCCGCTACCCCGGCCCGGGGCGCACCTCGATCGCGGTGAGGCCGGCGGCGAGGAGGGCGCGCAGATCCCGCTCCGCCAGGGCGATGCAGCCCTCGGTCGGGGCGCCGTCGGGGCGGGCGAGGTGGAGGAAGATCGCGCTGCCGCGCCCGCGCTCGACCGGATCGTCGTTCCAGCCGAGCACGCCGATCAGGTCGTAGATCGGATCCTCGCGCCAAAGGCGCTCATGCCGCGCCGGGTGGGGCAGGGCGACGCGGCGATTGTAGTCGCGATGGGTCGGGTCGTCGCACCAGCCATCCGCCTGCGCCAGCGGCTCGACCGGCACGCGGCAGGCGGCGGGCGGGGCGAGCCGGTCGGCGCGGTAGAGGACCCGCCGCAGCGCCAGCCGCCCGGCCGGCGTCGCGCCATCGCCCTCCCGCTTGTCGCGCCGCACCCCGCCCTTGCCGAGGACGCAGCGCCAGGCCTCGCGGCCGAGGCGGATCACCCCCTCCGCCGTCACCAGCGCCAGCCCGGGCTCGGGCGGCGTCATGCCGCGCCCCCGCCCGGCGGGGTCCTGGGGCGATGGCGGGCCGGGGGAAGGGCGCCGTTCGGAAGCATCGGATGATTTCCTCCTGGATCGGGGCCGGGGGGCATGCCGGCACGAACCCTCAGGCCGCCGCGTCGCGGCTCTCCCCATAGGCGGCGAGCGCGCGGGCCCGCACGGCCGGGTCGGGCCCGTCGGGCATCATCGGGTCGGGCCGGCCCTCGATCGCGGCGCGCAGGCGGTCGAGCGGCCTGGTCTCCTCCACGGCCGAGAGCACGGCGGTCAGCAGCGCCCCGGGCACGCCGCCGAAGGCCAGCGCGCCGAGCACGCGGAGCGGCGGCGCCAGGGTCTCGCCGGTCACCGCCCGGTAGATCGTGCCGACCACCGGCAGATGATGCAGCGGGTTCAGCCCCCGCAGCAGCTCGTCGAAGGTGATGTGCCCGGCGATCGGCGCGGCCGCGTCGGGGGCGATCGGCGGCCCGCCATCCTCGGGCCGGGCGGGCGCGAGGCCGGCCAGGCGGATCGGGTCGGTCACGGCGAAGGCGGCATGCATGGCGGGCCTTCCCGCAAGCCGCGTGCCGCGCGGCCCGGCCGGGCGAAGGCGGGGCCGGGGGCAGGCGTCCGCCGACACCTCTCAGGCCAGCAGGTGGCCGAAGCGGCGCGCCTTGGTCTCCAGATAGGCGTCGTTCACGCCGTTCGGCGCGAAGGCATGCGCCTCCCGCCCCTCCACCGCGACGCCGCAGGCGGCCAGCGCCGCGATCTTGTCGGGGTTGTTGGTCAGCAGCCGCACGCGCGGGATGCCGATCTGCTCGAGCATGGCGGCGGCGACGAGGAAATTGCGCTCATCCGCGCCCCAGCCGAGCGCCCGGTTGGCGTCCAGCGTGTCGAGGCCGGAATCCTGCAGCGCATAGGCGCGCAGCTTGTTCACCAGGCCGATGCCCCGCCCCTCCTGCGCCAGGTAGATCAGCACGCCCGCCCCGTCGGCCGCCATGCGCGCGATGGCGCCGCGCAGCTGCGGCCCGCAATCGCAGCGCAGCGAGCCGAGCAGGTCGCCGGTGAAGCATTCCGAATGGATCCGCGCGAGCGGCGCCGGCGCGTCCGGGTCGGCGACCCCATCCTCCGGCCGGCCCACCAGGATTGCCAGGTGCTCGATGCCCCCGTCGCCGGCGCGGAAGGCGATGATGCGCGCATCGGGTGCGTCCTCCAGCGGCACGGCGGCCTCGGCGACGCGGCGCAAGGTCGCGGCCGCGTCGGACGGGTAGGCCATGACGGCCTCGGCCTCGACCGCCAGCAGCGCCAGGCGCCCATCCTGCCCCGCGCCCTCCCGCAGCGGCGCGGCGACCACGGCCGGCAGCAGGCGGGCGAGCTTGGCCAGGGCGAGCGCGGCCGGGGCGAGGAGGGGCGGCGGCGCCCGCCGCGGCGCGGCGCCCTGC
>CAZMCV010000289.1:0-3359 GCA_964564645.1 uncultured Acetobacteraceae bacterium | reverse complement strand
ACGCTGCCCGCCGCCGCCGAGGCCGCCCCGCCGCCGGCGGATTTTCCCGCCGCCGCGCCACCGCCCGCCGAAGCGGCGCGGCCGCCGGCGAGCGAGGCGACGCTCGCCCCGGGGCTCCGCCTCGGCACCCGGCCGGAGCCGATGACGGAGGCGGTGCTGGCGACCTACCTGGAGGGCATCGGCGAGACCGACCCGCTCTATGCGCGGGAGGGGCTGGTGCATCCGGGGCTGGTGCTCCGGCTCTGCAACCGCGTGCTGACGCAGAACGTGGTGCTCGGGCCATGGATCCATGTCGGCAGCGCGGTCCGCCACCTCGCCGCGGCGCGGGTCGGGGAGGCGCTGGAGGCGCGGGCGCGCATCGTCGCCAATGCCGATCGCAAGGGGCACCGGATGGTCGATCTCGACGTGCTGGTGCTGACGCAGGCGGGGCGGCCCGTGGCGCGGGTCGCGCACACCGCGATCTGGCGGCCGCGCCAGGTGGGGCCGGCCGCGTAGCGCGTCGGAACCCCGCGCGGGCTCAGTCGCAGCCCTCGCGGCCGAGGCGCTGCTGCGCCAGGGCCAGGCGGAACCGGGCCTGGCGGAGGGCGGCGGCGAGCGCCGGGACGCTGGCCTCGCTCAGCGCCTGCTCGGCGAGCATGGCGGCGTCCGACGCCTCGGCCGCGGCGCGGTGGCAGGCGCAGCGCGCCAGCCCCTCCTCGCCGGATCGCAGCTGCGCGGCCGCCGCGCCCGCGCGGTCGCGGCCATCGCCGAGGGAGCCGGGCGCCGAGGCGGCGTCCAGCGTCGCCCCGGCCTGGCGCAGCGCCTCGAGCGCCGTGCCGAAGCCGCAGCGGCTGCGCTGCGCGGCGGCGGGCAGAGCCAGCACCGTGACGACGGCGGCGGCGACGAAGGCGAGGGCAGGGCGCGTCACGGGGGGGCGCCCTCGCGCTCCCGCGCATCCGTGGCCGCCGCACGGCGCTGGCGGGCGGCCTCGACCTCCTCCCCGGTCAGGCCGAGCACGGCGGTGAGGTCGTCGAACAGCGCCACCACCTCCTCGATGGACAGCCGGATCCGCGTCTCGCCCTGCTTGACCTGGATCGCCCTGGCGGCGGTGAAGCCGAGGGCGATCGTGACCTTCCCATCCTCCGCCGCGCCTGGCCCGCCATAGGGCGCGTCCCGCAGGTCCCGTTCGCCGATCACATGCACGAATCTCGCATTGGCGCCGCGGCCGGTGATCTCGACCCGCATGCCCGCCTCTCCCCTCCCGGACGACCGGTGCGTCCTGATGGGGGGCGGCCCGCCCGCCCGTCAACCGGGCGTGGTTCAGGCGCCGTCCCATCCGCACCGGGCCAGCGCGTCGCGCATGGCCGCCGGCACCGGGGCGATGGCGGAGACGGGCGGATCGAGGGGCAGCGCGATGGCGCGGGCGAGCAGGTGCAGGGGCCGGCCGGCCGCGGCGCCGCCATAGCGCGCATCGCCGAGGATCGGGCAGCCGAGATGCGCCGCATGCACCCGGATCTGGTGGGTGCGTCCGGTGCGTGGGGCGAGCTCGAGCCAGGCGATCGCCTCCCCGGCGGGAAGCCGGCCCTCGCCGCGGAGCCACCATTCGGTCGCGGCCGGCTGCCCGGCGGGATCGACGACCATCCGCCAGCCCGCCCGCGCGGTGCTGCGCTTGAGGAGCGGGGCGTCCACCCGCCCCTGCGCCGCCCGCGGCCGTCCGAGCACCACCGCCCAATAGGTCTTGCCGACCGCCCCCGGCGTCGCGAACAGCGCGCCGAGCCGCGCCAGCGCCGGCTTCGTCCGCCCGAGCACCAGGCACCCCGCCGTGTCCGTGTCCAGCCGGTGCGCCGGCTGCGGCAGGTGCCGCTTGCCGAAGCGGAGCGCCGGCAGGTGGTCCTCCAGCGAGGTCCCGCCGCGCGGGCCCGCATGCACGGGCAGGCCCGCCGGCTTGTCGAGGATCAGCACCGCGTCGTCACGGTAGAGGATCGCCGGCGCGCCGCCGGCCGGGGACGCGGTGGCGGAGAGCGGTGCCGCAATCGGAGGCGGCCATCCGGCGCGGGACGATCGCCCCCCTTCCCCCCCGGGCGCGCCCGGCCTTCGCCGCAAGGCCATCACCCGCGGCGGCGGCCCGCGGGCTCAGCCCCGGCCGTGGCAGTGCTTGTACTTCTTGCCGCTGCCGCAGGGGCAGGGGGCGTTGCGCGGGGTGCGGTGCCAGGTGGCCGGGTCGTTGGGATCGACGCCCTCGGCCGCGCGGCGCGGCATCGCGGCGGGGCCGGCGGCCATCGGCACGGCGGCGTATTCCGGCCCGCCCGCCTCGGCCATCTCCAGCCCGGCCATGGCCGGGTCGGGATGGCGCAGATCCATCACGCGGATCGGCTCGGGCGCGGGCGGCGGCGCCTCGGGGCGAAGCTCGATGCGCATCAGCACGCCGGTCACCCGCTCGCGCAGGTCGGACAGCATGCTGTTGAACAGGATGAAGGCCTCGGATTTGTACTCGTTCAGCGGATCGCGCTGGCCATAGGCCCGCAGCCCGATGCCCTGGCGCAGGTGGTCGAGCGCGAGCAGGTGCTCCTTCCACACCTGGTCGAAGACCTGCAGCAGCAGCGACTTCTCGACCATGCGCATCAGGTCCGGGCCGATATTCGCCGCCTTCGCGGCGTAGTGCCGGTCGGCCTCGGCCTCGATCCGCTCGCGCACGGCGGTCTCGTCGATCCCCTCCTCCTTGCCCCAGGCGATCACCGGCAGGTCGAGGCCGAGCGTGTCGCGCACCTTGCGCTCCAGCCCGTCGAGGTCCCATTGCTCGGGGTAGGCATTCTCCGGGATGGCGGCATCGACCATGGCGCCGATGCTCTCGCGGCGCATCTCGGCGACGGTCTCGGCGACGTCCTCGGCCTGCATGAAGGCACGGCGCTGGGCATAGACCTCGCGCCGCTGGTCGTTCATGACGTCGTCGTACTTCAGCAGATTCTTGCGCGTGTCGAAGTTCCGCGCCTCGACCTTCTTCTGCGCCTTCTCGAGCGCCTTGTTGATCCAGGGATGGACGATCGCCTCCCCGGGCTTGAGGCCGAGCCGCTCCAGCATGCCGCCCATGCGGTCGCTGCCGAAGATGCGCATCAGGTCGTCTTCCAGGCTCAGGAAGAAGCGCGACGCGCCCGGATCGCCCTGGCGGCCCGAGCGGCCGCGCAGCTGGTTGTCGATGCGCCGGCTCTCGTGCCGCTCGGTGCCGATGACGAAGAGCCCGCCCGCCGCCTTCACCTTGGGCCGCGCCGCCTCGACCTCGGCCTTGTGGCGGGCCAGCGCCGCCTCGAATTCGGGCCCCTCGGACTGCCCGGTCTCCTGGCGCGCCAGCATCTCGGCATTGCCGCCGAGCTGGATGTCGGTGC
>CAZMCV010000288.1:0-3466 GCA_964564645.1 uncultured Acetobacteraceae bacterium | reverse complement strand
GCCGCCGCCCGCGCGGCCGCCGCGGCCCGCGCCGCGGCGACGCGCACCGATGGCTGAGCCCCCGGCGGCAAGGCTCGTCCATGCCTCGCCCGGGCGGTTGCGGCTGCGCCTGCCCGCGCTGCGCGGCGATGCGGCGCGGCTGTCCGCGCTCGCGCTCGCCGCGGCGGCGCTGCCCGGTGTCGTCGTCGCGGAAGCCTCCGCCATGACCGGCAGCCTGCTGCTGATCCACGGCACGGCGCCGGAGACCCTGGTCGCGGCGCTGGAGGAGGCCGGCCTGCTCGTGGTCCACGCGGAGGGCGCCGGATCGGGATCCGATTCCTGGCCGGTCGCGCCCGGGACGCTGCTGCCGGCGGCCGGCGCCGCGACGGCCGCCGGCCTTGCCCTGGTGCAGCTGCTGCGGAAGGAGGCGTTGCCGCCGGCGCTCACCCTCGGCGTCTACGCGGCGCGCCTCGCCCGCGCGGCGCTGCGCGCGCGGGCCGGCACGGGGGGCTGAGGCCGGCCCGCCGGGGGGGCGGGGATCAGGCCAGCTTCGTCGTGCGCGCCGCGCGCAGGATGCCCTTGGGCCGGGCCGCCTTCTCGGCGATCCCGCTGATCCCCTCGCGCCGCTTGAGCTCGGCCCAGACCTCCTCGGGCCGGATGCCGGCATCCACCCAGACGACGATCAGGTGGTAGAGCAGGTCGGCGCTTTCGAGGATGGTGGCGTCGCGATGGCCCTGCGTCGCCTCGATGACGCACTCCACCGCTTCCTCGCCGAGCTTCTGCGCGACCTTCGCCGTGCCGCGCGCCAGCAGCCGCGCGGAGTGGGAGGCGGCGACATCCCCCGCGAGGCGCCGCTGCTCCACCGTCTGCCAGAGCCGGTCGAGCACGCCCGGATCCGCATCCTCGACCGCGAGGGCGAGCGGCTCGAGATGCCGCGAATCCGCCGGCCTGGGCCGCCGCTTCCCCGCGCCATTTGCCACCACCGAGGCGGGCAGGTCGCGCGGCAGGGGCAGGGCGGTGCCGTTCGCGGCCACGGGGGCACCGGCGGTCGCGGGCTTCGTGGGCTTCTTCTTGCGGGGCTTGAGGTCCTTGGCCATGGTCACGCGACCTCCGCCGGGGCGGGGGAAGCCGGGATCGGACGCACCGGCAGGCCCGCCGCCGCCAGTGCCGCCTTGGCGTCCGCGATGCGGAACGCGCCGTAGTGGAAGACGCTCGCCGCCAGCAGGCCGGAGGCGCCGGCCTGCGCCCCTTCGACGAAATGCCCGACCGCGCCGACGCCGCCCGAGGCGATGATCGGCACGCGCACCGCGCGACGCACCGCGCGCAGCAGGTCGAGGTCGAAGCCGGCCTTGGTGCCGTCGCGGTCCATGCTGGTCAGCAGGATCTCGCCCGCCCCGGCCTGCGCCATGCGCGCGCACCAGGCGACGGCATCGATGCCGGTGGGGCGGCGGCCGCCATGGGTGAACACCTCCCACCGGCCGGGCGCGCTCGCCCGCGCATCGACCGCGACGACGATGCATTGGCTGCCGAAGGCCTCGGCGGCGCGGGAGACGAGCTCGGGCTCGGCCACCGCGGCGCTGTTGATGCTGGCCTTGTCGGCGCCCGCGAGCAGCAGCCGGCGGATGTCGTCGACGCTGCGCACGCCGCCGCCGACGGTCATCGGGATGAAGACCTCGGCCGCGGTGCGCGCGACGACATCGAGGATGGTGTCGCGGTTCTCGTGGCTGGCGGCGATGTCGAGGAAGGTGATCTCGTCCGCGCCCTCGGCGTCATAGGCGCGGGCCTGCTCCACCGGGTCGCCGGCGTCGCGCAGCGCGACGAAGTTGACGCCCTTCACGACGCGGCCGTCCTTCACGTCAAGGCAGGGGATCACGCGCAGCGCAAGCAACGGAGGCACCACGATTTTGCGGGTTGTCGAAGCCGCGGCGAGGCGCGGGCGCACCAGATGCGGCCGGCATGGCCGTGGGTCAAGCGAAGATCCGGAGAAGCATGATCCCGCGCGGTCCCGACGCGGCGTTTCCAAGCGGCGGCTGATACGGCTTGGCGGATCCATGTCCCGTGGTGCAAGCCGGACGCTCCCTTCCGCATCGTCCTGCTGACAGGGAGTTGTTCGCGGCGTCCGGGTGAGGCGCGGGGGGGAGGGGACACGTCTTCCCCCCGCGAGCCCCCCATCATCGTCTTCTGGCTCTTTGCCCGGCGCGGGCGGCGCTTTCCGGCGGGCGCTAACCGGCCACCCCGTAGCCCTCGGCCGCGATGGCCGCCGCCACCGCCTCACGCGGCAGGTCGGTCGCCGCGCGCACCGTGCCGGCGCCGAGATCGACCGCCACGACCGCGCCCTTGTCCTTCGCCAGGATCGCCCCGGTGATCGCCCGCACGCAGTGCTGGCAGGTCATCCCCGTGACCGTCAGCGTCAACTCCGGTGTGGTCGCGGTCGTCATGGCAGGTCCTTCCCTCCAACTCGTCCAGGATCGGGCAATCGGGCCGCGCATCGCCGTGGCAATGCGCGGCCAGGTGCTTCAGCGACGCCGCCATGGCGTCGAGCGCGCGCGCCTTCGTCTCCAGCGCCGCGACGTGGTCGAGGGCGATGCGCCGCACCTCGGCGCTCGTCCGCCCCTCCCGGTCCCGCCAGAGCGCCAGCAGCCGGCGGATCTCCTCGAGCGGGAAGGCAAGGTCGCGGGCGTGGCGGATGAAGCGCAGCACCGCCACGTCGGAGGCCGCGTAGGCGCGGTAATTGTTGGCCTGGCGCGCCGGGCGCAGCAGGCCGATCGCCTCGTAGTGGCGGATCATCTTCTCCGACACGCCGGAGGCACGGGCGGCCTCGCCGATCGGCATCATCGCGGCTGCCCCGCCGCCTGTGGCCGCCAGCGCGCCAGCAGCAGCGCATTGGCCAGCACCGAGACCGAGGACAGCGCCATCGCCGCCCCCGCCAGCGGCGGCGAGAGAAGGCCGAGCGCCGCGAGCGGGATGCCGACCAGGTTGTAGCCGAAGGCCCAGGCGAGGTTCTGCCGGATCTTCCCGAGGGTCCGCCGCGTCACCTCGATCGCGGCGGGCACCAGGGCCGGATCGCCGCGCAGCAGGGTGATGCCGGCCGCCTGCATCGCCACATCCGTGCCGGTGCCCATGGCGATGCCGAGATCGGCGGCGGCCAGCGCCGGCGCGTCGTTCACGCCGTCGCCGACCATGGCGACCTTGGCGCCCTCGCGCTGCCAGGCCGCGACGCGCGCGGCCTTGTCGGCCGGCAGCACCTCCGCCGCCACCTCGGTCAGGCCGAGCCGCGACGCGACGGCCTCCGCCGCCGCGCGGCTGTCGCCGCTGACCATCGCCACCCGCAGGCCGAGGCGCCGCAGCCCCGCCACCGCCGCCCCCGCGCCCGGCTTCGGCGCATCCTCGAAGGCCAGCAGCGCCAGCGGCCGCGCCGCCGCCGCGTCGACCAGCCAGGCCATGGTGCGGCCGAGCGCCGCCTCGGCCTGCGCGGCCGCGGCCAGCG
>CAZMCV010000287.1:0-3490 GCA_964564645.1 uncultured Acetobacteraceae bacterium | reverse complement strand
GTGGGGGCCCGCCGGCGCGGCCCCCCCCCCCCGCCCCCTCCCCTCGCGGGGGGGGGGGGGGGGGCGCCCCCCCCCCCCCCCACTTGACTTCGTTTTTTTCTACACTTCGTCGGCATAGGGGTTCGTCGTCCCCCTGAGGTTCACCCGCACCGGCACGCCCGGCATGGTGAAGGCCTCGCGGAAGCTGTTCACCAGGTAGCGCCGCCAATCCTCCGGCAGCTGCTCGGCGCGGGTGCCGAACACCGCGATGGTCGGCGGGCGGGCCTTCGGCATCGTCGCGTAGCGCAGCTTGATGCGCCGCCCCTCGACCAGCGGCGGCGGGTGGCGGGCGATGGCGGCCTCGAACCAGCGGTTCAGCTCGCCCGTGCCGATGCGGCGGTTCCACAGCCCATGCGCCTCGCGCACCGCCGGCATCAGCTTCTCCACCCCGCGCCCGGTCTCGGCCGAGAGCGGCACCACGGCGATGCCCCGCAGCTGCGCCAGGCTCGCGGTCAGGGTGTCGTCGAGCTGCCTTCGCGCCGCGGCGCGGTCCTCGACCGCGTCCCATTTGCTGAAGGCGATGACGATGGCGCGGCCCTCGCGCTCGGCGAGCCGGGCGATGCGGAGGTCCTGCTCGTCCATGCCCTGCAGCGCGTCCACCACCAGGATCGCGACCTCGCACTCCTTCAGCGCGCCGATGGTGGCGCCGACCGACATCTGCTCGAGCTTCTGGTCGATCCGCGCGCGCTTGCGCATGCCCGCCGTGTCGACCAGCCGGACCTTGCCGTCGGTGCCGTCGGTCCATTCGACCGAGACCGCGTCGCGGGTCAGGCCGGGCTCCGGCCCGGTGATCATGCGCTCCTCGCCGAGCAGCGCGTTCAGCAGGGTCGACTTGCCGGCATTGGGCCGCCCGACGATCGCCAGGCGCAGCGGGCGGTCGGGGCCGGCCTCCTCCGCCGTCTCCTCCTCCTCGGGCTCGGGCAGGTGCTCGCGCACCGCGTCGTGCAGGCCGCCGATGCCATCGCCATGCTCGGCCGAGACGGGCACGGGGTCGCCCAGGCCGAGCTCATAGGCCTCGAGCGAGGCGGCCGCGCCCTGCCGTCCCTCGGCCTTGTTCGCCACCAGGATCACTGGCACGGGCTGGCGCCGCAGCCATTGCGCGAAGGCGCGGTCGGAGGCGGTGAGCCCGGCCCGCGCATCGATGACGAAGAGCGCGAGGTCGGCCTGGCGCAGCGCCGCCTCGCTCGAGGCGCGCATGCGGCCGGGGATGGTGTCCGGCGCCGCCTCCTCCAGCCCCGCGGTGTCCACCAGCCGGACGTCGCGGCCGCCGAGGATCGCCTCGGCCTCCTTGCGGTCGCGGGTGACGCCCGGCGTGTCGTCCACGATCGCCAGCCGCCGGCCGACCAGGCGGTTGAAGAGCGTGGACTTGCCGACATTCGGGCGGCCGAGGACGACGATGGTGGGCAGGGGGGGCATGATGCCGCTCCCCTAGCCCGGCGGCGCCTCCAGCGCGAGGATTGCGAAGCTCGCGAGCCAGTGCGCGCCCATGTAGTCGTCGGCGACATGGGCCAGGCTGGCGGCGAGATGCGCCTCGGCCGCCGCCAGCGCCCGGGCGCGGCGCGGGTCGCCCTCCGCCCAATCGGCCGCCAGGTGGCGCCACGCCCAGGCGCGGCTGAGATTGACCCCGTCCAGATGCACGATCTTGCCATCCGTCCGGTCGCTGACGGCGACGGGGCGGAACAGGCTGGCGGGCTGCCCGGCCAGCAGCCGCGGCAGGAAGGCGTCGAGCCAGTCCGTGGCCTCCTCGCCCCAGAGGCGGCGCATGCAGAGCGCCTCGGTCAGCGCGGGGGAGAGGAAATCCTCGCCCGAGGGCTCCCAGGCCTGGCAATCCGCATCTGCCCCGTACCAGGCGCGCGCGCGCTCCCGCAGCAGCGCCAGCAGCGCCGGGTCGCGCCCCTCGGCCCAGTCCGCGGCGAGGATCAGGGCGAAGGCGGTGTTGCCATGGGTGCCCGCCCGCACGGGGTAGTCGGCGCGCGGCAGGTGCTCGCGGAAGCGTTGCGCGAAGGCCTCGGCCAGCGGCGCGATCGGCGCGGCCCAGATCGTGCCGTCGAGCTCGGCCGCGAGCTTGAGCAGCCAGGCCCAGCCATAGGGGCGTTCGAAGCCGCGCGCGGTCGGGCGCGCCAGGTAGGCGAGCTCGGCCGCCAGGTGGCGCGGGGTGAGCTGCGCCGCGAACAGGGCGCGGATCGCCCCGGCCTCCGGCAGGTCGGGGAAGCGGCGCAGCAGCCTTGCCAGCGTCCAGTAGCCATGCACGCAGGAATGCCAGTCGAAGCTGCCGAAGAAGACCGGGTGGAGCGCGCGGGGCGCGAGCAGGTCGGCGGGCCCGGCCAGCACGTGGTCGAGCTTGTTCGGCCATTCCTGCGTGACATGGCCGAGCGTGATGGCGGCGAAGCGGCGCGCCAGCGCCCCGTCCAGCGACATCCCCGCCATCCGCCCCGCGCCTCCCCGTTCCTGTCGGCGCCATCCTGCCGCGGCGCCGGGCGTTGGCGCAAACCGCGCGGCGGCGCCCCGTATTGCCCGGGCGCGGGGCCCGGTCCATCCTCCGGCGGACCGACACCACGGCAGAGGAACGTCCCCGCCCATGAGCATCAAGGGCAAGGCCTACATCATGGGGGCCTTCGAGCACCCGACGCGGCTGGCGAAGGACAAGTCCGTCGCGCAACTGCATGCCGAGAGCGCCGCGGGCGCGCTGGCCGATGCCGGCCTGACCTCGCGCGACGTGGACGGCTATTTCTGCGCCGGCGACGCGCCGGGCCTCGGCCCGCTGGCGATGGCCGACTACATGAACCTCACCCTGAAGCATCTGGACAGCACGGATGTGGGCGGGTGCTCCTACATCTCGCACGTGTCGCACGCCGCGCAGGCGATCGCGATGGGCAAGTGCAGCATCGCGCTGGTCACCCTGGCCGGGCGGCCGCGCTCGGAGGGCCATTCGGGCGCGGTGCCGCGGGTGCGCGGGGCCGATGCGCCGGACACCCAGTTCGAATTCCCGACTGGCGTCGCGACGGTGAACGCCTATGCGATGTGCGCCGCGCGCCACATGCACGAATACGGCACGACGGCCGAGCAGCTCGCCTGGATCAAGGTCGCGGCCAGCCACCACGCCCAGCACAACCCGCATGCGATGCTGCGCGACGTGGTCACGGTCGAGCAGGTGGTGAACTCGCCGCTGATCGCGACCCCGCTGCACCGGCTCGATTGCTGCGTCGTCTCCGATGGCGGCGGCGCGCTGATCGTGACCTCGCCCGAGATCGCGAAATCGCTGAACCGGCCGAAGGTGAAGGTGCTCGGCGCGGGCGAGAGCATGAAGGGCCAGATGGGCGGGGCTGTGGACCTCACCTACTCGGCCGCGGTGCGCAGCGGCCCGCAGGCCTTCGCCGAAGCGGGCGTGAAGCAGGCCGACATCAAGTACGCCTCGATCTACGACAGCTTCACCATCACGGTGCTGATGCAG
>CAZMCV010000286.1:0-3533 GCA_964564645.1 uncultured Acetobacteraceae bacterium | reverse complement strand
CCTGCGCGCCGAGGGCGGCCGCACGGTCGCCGCCGTCGCCGGCGGCCTCGACCAGCCCTACCCGGCCGAGCACGCCGCGCTGCAGGCGCGGATCGCGGCCGAGGGCGGCGCGGTGGTCGCCGAGGCGCCGCTCGGCACGGCGCCCCAGGCCCGGCACTTCCCGCGCCGCAACCGGATCGTCGCCGGGCTCGCCCTCGGCGTGGTGGTGGTGGAGGCGGCGCTGCGGTCCGGCAGCCTGATCACGGCGCGGCTGGCGCTGGAAGCGGGGCGGGAGCTGTTCGCCGTGCCGGGCAGCCCGCTCGATCCGCGCTGCCGCGGCTCGAACGACCTGATCCGCCAGGGCGCGCACCTGACCGAGGGCGCGGAGGACGTCCTCGCGCACCTGCCCGAGGCCCCGCGCGATGCCCCGCTGTTCGCCCCGAGGCCCGCCGCCCCGGCGCAGCCGCCCCCGCCGGAGCCGGTGGACGCCGAAGGGGCCTCCGGCCAAGTTTTTGAAATGCTTGGATACACTCCCATGACGATTGACGAAGTGCTGCGCCGCTGCCACCTCACGGCGTCCGTGGTCCAGGCGGTTCTCCTCGATCTCGAATTGGCGGGGCGGGTGGAACTGCTGCCCGGGGGTCGCGTGGCCCTGGCCAGGGGCGGCTGAACGAACGGTGCCCCGGGTCCGGGGCGGCGGGGGGGTCTGGTGCGCTGGCCGAGGGTGCGCGTGGCGGAGGACCCGCCGCGTTCGTCGCGATGGCCTGCGCCCCGCGCCGCCGGTATGCAACGAAGCAAGGGATGATCGCGGAGCCGGTCCACGCCGCCGGCCCGCCGCCTCCCGCGGATCCGAGGACCCATGCCCGACGTCGTCGTCGTCGAATCGCCCGCCAAGGCCAAGACGATCAACAAGTATCTCGGCCGGGACTACACCGTGCTCGCGAGCTTCGGCCATGTGCGCGACCTGCCCCCGAAGGACGGCTCCGTCCGCCCCGAGGAGGACTTCGCCATGGACTGGGAGGCGGATGACCGCGGGGAGCGGCAGGTCCGCGAGATCGCCCGCGCGCTGAAGGGCGCCCGCCGCCTGTTCCTGGCGACCGACCCCGACCGCGAGGGCGAGGCGATCTCCTGGCATGTGAAGGACATGCTGGCCCGCGCCGGGGCGCTGAAGGGCCTCGAGGTCCGGCGCATCACCTTCAACGAGATCACCAAGCGCGCGGTGCAGCACGCCATCGCCCATCCGCGCGACCTGGATACGCCGCTGATCGACGCCTACCTGGCACGGCGCGCGCTGGACTACCTGGTGGGCTTCACCCTCTCGCCCGTGCTGTGGCGGAAGCTGCCGGGCGCGCGTTCCGCCGGGCGGGTGCAATCCGTCGCGCTGCGGCTGATCTGCGAGCGCGAGGCCGAGATCGAGGCCTTCCGCGCGCGGGAATACTGGACGGTCGAGGGGCGGTTCCTGACCCCGATCGGCGCCCCCTTCACCGCCCGGCTGACGCATCTGGACGGGCGGAAGCTCGAGCAGTTCGACCTGCCCGACGAGGCGAGCGCGATGCGCGCCAAGGCCGCGGTCGAGGCCGGCAGCTTCAGCGTCGCCTCGGTCGAGAAGCGGCGCGTCCGGCGCAACCCGCCGCCGCCCTTCACCACCTCGACCCTGCAGCAGGAGGCCAGCCGCAAGCTCGGCTTCGGCGCGCAGCAGACCATGCGCACGGCGCAGCAGCTCTACGAGGGCGTCGACATCGACGGCGAGACCGTCGGGCTGATCACCTACATGCGCACCGATGGCGTGCAGATGGCGCGCGAGGCGATGTTCGCGATCCGCGACCACGTGAAGGACAGCTACGGCGCCGACTACCTGCCGGCCGCGCCGCGCGAATACGCCACCAAGGCGAAGAACGCGCAGGAGGCGCATGAGGCGATCCGCCCGACCGACGTGACCCGCCGGCCGGAGGATGTCGCGCGCTTCCTCGATGACCGCCAGCGCCGCCTCTACGAGCTGGTCTGGAAGCGCGCCGTCGCCTCGCAGATGGCCTCGGCCGAGCTCGACCAGACCATCGTCGAGCTGGCGGAGCCGAGCGGGCGGACCCGGCTGCGCGCCACCGGCACCGTCATCGCCTTCGACGGCTTCCTCAAGCTCTACCGCGAGGATCTGGACGACACGGAGGCCGACCGGCGGGCCGGGCTGCCGGCGGCCGCGCCGGGCGGCGCCGAGGCGGAGGAGGAGGGGCGCACCCTGCCGCCGATGCGCGAGCGCGATCCCCTGAAGACCCAGGGCGTCGCCGCCAGCCAGCACTTCACGCAGCCGCCGCCGCGCTACTCCGAGGCGTCGCTGGTCAAGAAGATGGAGGAGCTCGGCATCGGCCGCCCCTCCACCTACGCCTCCATCCTGCAGACCCTGCAGGACCGCGAATATGTCCGCCTCGACAAGCGCCGCTTCATCCCCGAGGACCGCGGCAGGCTGGTCACCACCTTCCTCGTGCATTTCTTCGAGCGCTACGTCGACACCGGCTTCACCGCCTCGCTCGAGGAGCAGCTCGACGACATCTCGGGCGGGCGGGCCGATTGGCGCGCGGTGATGCGCCTGTTCTGGGAGGAGTTCCGCCGCGCCATCGACGCGACCAGGGACCTCAAGATCAGCGACGTCATCGACGCGCTCGACGAGGATCTGGGGCCCCACTTCTTTCCCGAGCGCGGCGACGGCGTCGATCCGCGCGTCTGCCCCGCCTGCGCCGGCGGGCGGCTCGGCCTGCGGCTCGGGCGGACCGGCGCCTTCATCGGCTGCTCCAACTACCCCGAATGCCGCTACACCCGCCCGCTGATCGCCCCTGGCGCCGAGGGCGAGGGCGCCACGGCGCTGGCCGAGGGGCCGCGCGCCCTCGGCCGCGATCCGGTGAGCGGCGAGGAGGTCTCCGTCCGCCGCGGCCCCTACGGCCTCTATGTCCAGCTCGGCGAGGGCGGCACGGACGAGAAGGGCAAGCCCACCAAGCCGCGTCGCGCCAGCCTGACCCGCGACATGGACCCCGACACGCTCGACCTCGAGCGGGCGCTGGCGCTGCTGTCGCTGCCGCGCGTGGTCGGGCGCGACCCCGAGACGGGCGAGGAGATCACCGCCGGCATCGGCCGCTTCGGCCCCTATATCCGCCTCGGCACGACCTTCCAGTCGCTCGAGCCCGGGGATGACGTGCTCGCGCTCGGCATGAACCGCGCGGTGGAGCTGCTGGCCAAGGCGCGGGCCAAGGTGCGGCTGCTCGGCAAGCATCCCAAGGATTCCGCGCCGGTCGAGGTGCGCAAGGGCCGCTTCGGCCCCTACGCTCAGCATGGCAAGACCGTCGCCAACCTCCCGCGCAACCTGGCGATGGAGGAGATCACCCTCGAGGAGGCCGTGGCGCTGCTGGCCGAGAAGGGCAAGGAGCTGAAGCCGCTCGGCGCGAAGAAGGGGGCGCGGGGCGCGGCGGCGAAGCGCGGCGCGACGAAGGGCGCGGAGCGGGAGGCCGGCGAGGCGTCGCCCACCGCGGCGAAGCGGGCGGCGCCGGCGCGGGCCAAGGCCACGGCCC
>CAZMCV010000285.1:0-3545 GCA_964564645.1 uncultured Acetobacteraceae bacterium | reverse complement strand
CCGATGCTGGCGTCGCCGAGATAGCTCAGGTGGTTGGCCTTCGCGCCCTCGCCCAGCACCGCCGCCTTCAGCTCGACGAAATTGCCGACATGCGCGCCC
The DNA here is from genome assembly GCA_964564645.1 of uncultured Acetobacteraceae bacterium. Classification (GTDB taxonomy): domain Bacteria; phylum Pseudomonadota; class Alphaproteobacteria; order Acetobacterales; family Acetobacteraceae; genus CAZMCV01. The sequence continues at coordinate 3,446 of CAZMCV010000285.1, read as the reverse complement.
GCGCCGATCTCCGTCCCTGGCCGGAGGCGGGCGAAGGGCCCGATGATCGCGCCGCGGCGCACCACGCAGCCTTCCAGATGGCTGAAGGCGCGGATCTCGACCGAATCCTCGACCGTCACGCCGGGGCCGAAGACGACGTTGGGCCCGATGGTGACGTCCTGGCCGAGGCGCGTGTCCCAGGAGAGGAACACCGTCTCCGGCGCGGCCAGCGTGGCGCCGCCCTCCATCGCGGCGGCACGCAGCCCGGCCTGCACCGTCGCCTCCAGCATCGCCAGCTCGGCGCGGCTGTTGGCGCCGGCGAGCTCCGCCTCGGCCGCCTCCTCCGCCACCACGCGCACGCCATCGGCGCGGGCGAGCGCCACGATGTCGGTCAGGTAGTATTCGCCGCGGGCGTTGTCGCTGCGCACGTCGCGCAGCCAGCGGAACAGGTCGGCGGCGGGCGCGCAGACGACGCCGGCGTTGCAGAGGCCGATGGCGCGCTCCTCCGCGGTCGCATCCGCCCATTCGACGATGCGCGCGACGGACCCGTCCGCCTCCTGCACCACGCGGCCATAGCGCGCAGGATCGGCCGGGCGCATGGCCAGCAGCGCCAGCCCCGCCTCCGCCCGGCGCCCGAGCAGCGCGCGGATGGTGGCGGCCGAGATCAGCGGGTTGTCGGCATAGAGCACGGCGGCGTCGCCGCCCCAGCCCGCGAGCGCGCCCGCCGCCTGCAGCGCGGCATGGCCGGTGCCGAGGCGCTCGGCCTGCACCACCGTCGCATGCGGCGCGGCGGCGCGCTCGAGCGCCGGCATGTCCGGCCCGACCACGACCACGATCCGGCCGAACACCGCCTCGCAGGTGGCGATCAGGTGCCGGATCATCGGCCGCCCCGCCACGGGGTGCAGCGCCTTCGGCAGGGCGGAGCGCATGCGCGTGCCGAGGCCCGCGGCGAGGAGGATGGCGGCGGCGTCGGGATGGCTCGGCATGGTGGCTCCGTGCGTCTCTCTGTCGCCGCGCCCGACGCGGCGCAAGCGCGGCGCGATCAAGCCGCGTTGCGGCATGTGTCGCGGCGTCAGCCCGCGATCGGCTCCAGCACCACGACCGGGATCTCGCGCTCGGTCTTGCGCTGGTAGTCGGCATAGGGCGGCCAGAACTCCAGCGCCTTCACCCAGAGCCCCGCCCGCTCCTCGCCCTCGGCGGTGCGCGCGCGCGCAAGGGTCTTGCGGGTGCCGACCTGCACCTCGACCTCCGGATCCGCGAGGATGTTGCGGTACCAGCCGGGATGCTCCGGCGCGCCGCCCTTGGAGGCGACGATGAACCAGCCGGTCCCGGTGTCGCCGTAGAACAGCGGGAAGATCCAGCGCTCGCCGGAGGCGCGGCCCTTCGTGGTCAGCAGCAGCGAGGGCACGGTGAGCTCGCCATGGCCCTGCGGCGTGACCGTGTACATGTGGCCGTCGGTGCCGCCGCTGGCGAGGTAGCGCTCCGCGTGTTCGCGCATCCAGGCGGGCATTTTCGGGGCGAGCTTGGCGTCGGTCGTCATGCCCGGGCTCCTCTTCATCGGGAAGGCCGCGAGCCTAGCGCCTGATCCACCGGGACGGTATCGCCGAGGAGACAAATCGGCCGTGATCCCCCCGAGCGGATCCCGATCCCGGGCCGTCGCATGGGTTGGCAATCCCGCCCGCTCCGGTGCCCGAGGCCGGTGACGCGGGCCTTCCTCCCCCGCCGATGCGCCCCACCAGCCCGCCTCCAGGGCGTCCCCACCCGCCCCCAGCGCAATCCCCGCGCCGCCGCCGGTCCTTGCGCGGCCGGCCCGCGCGGGCGAGGCTCGGCGGGCCATGTCCCGTCTCGTCGTCTTCGACCTCGACGGCACGCTCGTCGACAGCGTGCCGGACCTCCACGCCGCACTCGACCGGCTGGCGGCCCGCCTCGGCCTCGCCCCCTATGACCGGATGCAGGTCACGGCGATGATCGGCGACGGCATCCGCGTGCTGGTCGAGCGCGCGCTCGCCGCCCGCGGCCGCCCCTTCGACGAGGCGGCGCTGGCCGCCTTCGCCGCCGATTACGGGCGCCACGCCGCCGTCGCCACCCGCCCCTTCCCCGGCATCCCCGAGGCGCTCGACATGCTCGAGGAGGCGGGCTGGACCCTGGCCCTCTGCACCAACAAGCCGGCGGCGGCGGCCGACGCCCTGCTCGAGGCGCTCGGCCTCGCCGGGCGGTTCGCCGCGGTCGGCGGCGGGGACAGCTTCCCCATGCGCAAGCCCGATCCGGGGCATCTGCTGGCGACGATCGCCGCCGCCGGGGGCACCCCCGCCCGGGCCGCGATGGTCGGCGACCACCGCAACGACGTGCTGGCGGCGCAGGGCGCGGGCCTGCCCTGCCTGTTCTGCGGCTGGGGCTACGGCGCGCCGGGGATGGAGGCGGGCGCGGCGGCGGTCGCGCCCGACCCCTCAGCGCTGCCGGGGCTGCTGGAGAGCCTGCTTCCCGATGGGGGCCTCTCCTAGGGAAGGGCAGGACCGGGTTTCCCTGTCTTCCAGGGCAAGGCAGGCGCTCGGACGCGCTTCTCCGGAGGCCGCGTGCTCCAGGCCGACCAGCTCGATCCGGATCGTGCCGAACCAGCGGCTCGGCGCCTCGATCCGCACCGGCACCATCTGCCCCGCGGGCCCGACGGGGGCGAGCCAGGCGATCGCGCGCTGCGGACGGTGCGCACGCGCCGCGTCATCCTCCAGCCGCCGTCCGGCGACCAGGCGGCTTTCCAGCACGCAGCGCAGCGCCTCGCCGCCCGGGAAGCCCCGCTGCGGGGGCAGCAGATCCGTCCCCTCGGTCTGCGCGCTGATGTCGAGGCGGCGCCGGCCGTCATAGGTCGCCGCCACCCCCTCGCAGCGGCCGGTCTGGGCCACGGTGCGGGCCAGCTGGGCGAGGGCGGAGAGGGTGTCGGTGGTGCCGCGGCGGAGCGCCTCGGGCACCGGCTCGCGCTCGCCGGTCTCGGCCGGCTCGAGCGCGCGGACCACTGGGAGGCCGCCCTCCCCGACATAATCCAGCGCCACCTCGCGCCGCGTGCCGCGCCAGGTCCCGTCCACCCGGTAGCTCCGCGGCAGCGGCCGGTCGCCGAGCCAGCGCCCTTCCGCGCTGGTCACCTGCTCGCCGCTGTCGAACAGGCCCGCCAGGCCGGTCGCGCGGACCCGCGTCACCACCCGGTAGGCGCGCTCCCCGAGGTCGAGCAGGGCGGCGGCGCGGATCACCGTCAGGCCCGCCACCCGCACCTCGTATTGCGCGGCCAATGGCATGGCGGCCCGGGGTTCGGCGGCGACGGCGCCGTGGGACAGCATGGCCGTCGCCAGGAGGATCGGCATCGATGCGAAGATCCGGCCTTCGCGGCGGCGGGGACGGCGCTGGGCCATGGCCGGCAGTGTCCCCCGGAATGCCGCGCCGCAGCAAGCGGTTCCTCGGGGCGCGAAGGATCCGCCCCG
>CAZMCV010000284.1:0-3584 GCA_964564645.1 uncultured Acetobacteraceae bacterium | reverse complement strand
GCAGGCGGGCGGCGCCCCGCCCAGCCTCGATGCCCTGCTCGACGGGCTCGGGCCCGATGCGCCGGAGGCGCAGGGGGTCTGGTTCCGGCGCGCGGTGATCCGGCTCGCCCCCGGCCGCCCGCCCGCCTTGGCCTGGCGGCGCCTGGCGCTGTCCCGGCGCGGCCTGGCCGCCTGCCTCGGTCCGGCGCTGGGCGAGGATCCGGACCTGCTCGACCACGCGGCGGAGGTGCTGGTCCAGCGCTGCCTGCGCCGGCCGCAGGCGGGGCCGCGCCCGCCCGCCATGGCCCCCGCCATGCTGCCGCTCCCGCTCGGGGAGGCGGCGATGACCGCGCCGGAGGGGATGGGGGTGGTCGGCGTGCTGCCGCTGGCCGCGACCCTCGCCCCGGGCGCGGCGGCGCGGCGCGAGCGCCTGGCGGAAGCCGGCTGGCGGTTGGCCATCGATGGCCTCGACGCCGCGGCGCTGCGCCTCCTCCAGCCCGCCGCCCTGCCGCCGGACACGCTGTTGCTGCTGCGCTGGAGCCCGGCGCTCGGCGATGAGCGCGCGATGCAGGCGGCGCTGCGCCCGCTCGATCCCGCGCGGCTCGTGCTGACGGGTTGCGACGCGCCGGAGGCGCTGGCCTGGGGCCTCGCGCGCGGCATCCCCCACCTGGCGGGTTCGGCGATCGAGGCGCTGCGCGGCGATGTCCGCGCGGGGGAGCGACGATGACCGCCTTCGGCCCGCCGGCGAGGCTGGCCGCCACCGACCTCGTCCCGGGCGCGGAGGATGCCGCGGCGCTGGCCGTGCTGGTGCGCGACGCGCTCGGGACGGGGGTGAAGCGCGAGGTGCTGCGGGTGCGGCTCGGCGGGCTGGCGGGGCCCGGGAGCCAGGGCGCCGCCCCGCATCACCAGCGCCTCGTGCTGGAAGCGCTGGCGCCGCTGCTGCGGCCGAGCCGGGCGCGACTCTTCGCCCTGCCGAATGGCGACCTGGTCGCCGCGGCGCCGCCCGGGGCCGGGCATGCGGCGGCGGTCGCGGAGCGGGTGCGGACCCTGCTCGCGGGGCTGGAGGAGGGCGCGGCCGAGGACCGGCCGCCAGCCGGGCTGCCCGCGGTCGGCCTGATGCGCCTGCCCGAGGATGCGCTGGCCCTGATGGTGGCGCTGGAAGCCGCGGTCTCGCCCGTCGCGGACACCGAGGAGGAGGCGCCCGCCCCGCCCGGGATCCCGGCCACGGCGGAGGATGCCGCGACGCTCGAGCGCGCGGTCGCCAATGCCAGCGTCTCCGGCTTCCTGCGCTGGCGCCCGGTGGTCCGGCTGGGCCCGGGCGGCGAGCCGGGCGGGGCGGGGCCGGTGCCGCAATGGACCGATTGGCGCCTGGCCCTGCGCGACCTGGCGGCGACCCTGCTGCCGGGGCGCGACATCGAGGCGGCGCCGGGCCTGGCGAGGCGGGTGCGCGGGCTGCTCGACCGGCGGCTGCTGGCCGAGCTGGCGCATCCGGAGGAGGCGCGCAAGCTCGGCCCGGCCGGGCTGGCGCTTGGCCTCTCCGCGCTGGCCGCGCCGGAATTCCGCCGCTTCGACGAGGCGCTGGGGCAGCCCGGCCGGGCCAAGGTGGTGCTGTGCCTCTCGGCGGCCGAGGCGGTGGCCGACCCCGCCGGCTTCCTCGCCGCGCGCGCGGTGCTGGCCCGCCGGCGCTTCCGCATTGCGCTCGACCTCCCGGACGGGGCGGCGCTGCCGCTGCTGGTCGAGCCGGACCGTCTGGGGGTCGATTTCATCCGGCTGCCCTGGCGGCCGGGCCTGGCGCCGGCGCCGGCGGCCCGCCTGCCGGCGGGGCGCGTGGTGCTGACCCGGGCCGACCGCGCGGCCGCCATCGCCTGGGGGTGGGAGGCGGGGATCACCCTGTTCGAGGGGCGGATGCTGCGCGGCTGAGCGGAGCGCCAGGGGGCCCGAAGCGCGGGGCCGCCCCGGCTGGGGCCGCCTTGCCGTCCGGGCAGGCCTGCCCCGGCCCCGGGCCGGGTTGTCAGGCGGGCTGGCGGCCAGATATGCCCAGGCCATGGACGGTTCCCCCTCCGCGCCGCCCGGCGCCCCCCGGCCCGAGGCGGCGAGCGAGGCCGTCGCCATCCGGGTCGAGGCGCTGACCAAGCGCTACGCCAAGGACCGGCCACCGGCGGTCGATGGGCTGACCTTCGCGCTGCCGCGCGGCGCCACCTGGGGGCTGCTGGGGGGCAATGGCGCGGGCAAGACCACGACCATCGCCATGCTGCTCGGCCTGCTGGTGCCGAGCGCGGGGCGCGTCGTCTGCCTCGGCCACGACATGGCGCGCGACCGGTTCGCGGCGCTGGCGCGGATGAACTTCTCCTCCCCCTACATCGCCCTGCCGCACCGCCTGAGCGTGGCGGAGAATTTGCGGGTCTATGCCCATCTCTACAATGTGAAGGGGGTGGAGCGGCGGATCGCCGAGCTGGCCGAGCAGCTGCAGCTGCATGACCTGCTCCGCCGGCCGGCGGGCGAGCTCTCGGCCGGGCAGAAGACCCGCGTGGCGCTCGCCAAGGCGCTGATCAACCGCCCCGAGCTGCTGTTGCTGGATGAGCCGACCGCGAGCCTCGATCCCGACACCGGCGACTGGGTGCGCACCTGGCTGGAGCGCTACCGGGCGGAGACCGGCGCCGCGATCCTGCTGGCGAGCCACAACATGGGCGAGGTCGAGCGCCTGTGCTCGCATGTGCTGATGCTGCGCCAGGGGCGGATCGTCGACCAGGGCAGCCCGGCCGACCTGATCGCGCGCTACGGCCGCGACGATCTGGAGCAGGTCTTCCTCGACATCGCCCGCGGCACCGGCGCCGCGGCGGAGGGGGCCACGCCATGAACGGTTTCGTTTCGCATCCTTCGGGCGCCCAGGCCGCGCTCCGGCGTATCTGGGGGCTGATGTACCGCCACCTGGCGCTCTACCGCCGGTCCTGGCCGCGGCTGCTGGAGCTGGCCTACTGGCCGATCCTGCAGATGGTGGTCTGGGGGTTCGTGACCGCCTACCTCGCCGGGGTGCAGAACAACGTCGCCTCGGTCGCCGCCGGCGTGCTGCTCGGCGGGGTGCTGCTGTGGGAGGTGACGCTGCGCGCGCAGATGGGCTTCTCGATCTCCTTCCTCGAGGAGATCTGGTCGCGCAATCTCGGCCACCTGTTCGTCTCGCCGCTGCGCCCGCACGAGATGGTGGCGGCGCTGATGGGGATGAGCGTGATCCGCGTGGTCGTCGGCGTGGCGCCGGCGGTGGTCCTCGCCTGGGCGCTCTATGCCTTCGGGCTGTGGCGGATGGGGCCGGTGGTGGTGGTGTTCTTCGCCGCCCTGCTGATCATGGGCTGGGCGGTGGCGCTCGGCGTGACGTCGCTGATCCTCCGCTACGGGGCGGGGGCGGAGACGCTGGCCTGGTCGGTGCTGTTCGGGATCATGCCCTTCGCGGCCGTGTTCTACCCGGTGAGCGTCCTGCCCTTCTGGCTGCAGCCCGTGGCCCTCTCGCTGCCGGCCGCGCATGTGTTCGAGGGCATGCGCGCGGCGCTGCTGGAGGGGCGGATCGCCTGGGGGCACCTGGCCTGGGCCTTCGCGCTGGACGCGATCTGGAT
>CAZMCV010000283.1:0-3633 GCA_964564645.1 uncultured Acetobacteraceae bacterium | reverse complement strand
CGGGCCCGCAGTTGGGCACCGGATCGGGAGGAAGACCTTCGGGCGCATTGCGCCCGTTGGCAGAACCTCTTTACGCCGGCGGGGAGGAGGAAGTCAAGAGAATTTTCCTATTATCAGAAAATTTGCTTAGCTCCCGGTAGAGACCATGCGGCGTGAGCGCGAAAGGCGCGCCGGCGCCGAGCGCCGCCCGGCAGAGCGCCACGCAGGTGAAGGGCAGCAGGGGCGGCAGCCAGCGCCGGCACGGCCCATGCGGCGCGAAGGGTCCGAGCACGGCAAGGCCCGCCCGGCGATAGAAGCCCGGCAGGTCGAATTCCGGCCCGACCGCGAGCCGCGCCACGACGAGGCGGCCCGACAGGGGGTCCAGCACGGTCCAGCCCGCGCCATCGGCGATGGCGGCGAAGCAATGGCGGAAGCCGCGCCGCAGCAGGCGGAGCCAGGGCTGGTCGGCGTTCCCGCCGAAGACCAGCCAGACCGCCTGGCCATCGGCCTCGCCCGGCGCGGGGCCGGCGCGGCGGCGATGCGCGAGGCGCGCCCGGGGCCGCGTCGCTCCCGGTCGCGTCGCCTCGGGCCGCGCCGTCTCGGGGCGGGGCGGCGCCGTCACCGCGCCGGAACCGCGCCGAAGCGGAGGATGCGGGCCGCGTGCTCCTCCTCGGAATCCCCCGGCATGGGCAGGCCCCCCCCGGCGACGATACCCTTGACGCGGAGCGGCCATTCGAGCCGGGCCATCGCCTCGCGCCAGAGCCGCCAATCGCCCTGCTCGCGCAGGGCGCGCGGATCGGGCGCGGTGCCGCGCTCGCCCCAGATGCGCAGGATGCGCGCATGCGCGAGGTCGATGCGGCGCTGGCGGTAGAGCCGGTCGAGGCACTTGACCACGTCGTCCGGCTCGCAGGGCCGGGTGACCAGGCCGCGGCCGGAGACGATGCGCGCCCCGTCGCGGCGGGCGATCAGGGCCGCCATCGTCCAGAACCAGGCCTCCTCGGCGCTGGCGAAGGGTTCGGTCCGCGCGGCCGCGGCGTGGACGGGGGCGTGGCTGGGGCGGGGGGCGCTCGGCATGTCGGCTCCTTGGCTGACGGGAACGTTAGTGAAACGTATGCCGAATGCCTGGGCCGATCAAGAAGAAAAAGGAATCTTCGCCTATTGCAATCCGATCTAATCCCTAGGATGGTATGCCCAGCGACTCGACCGGACACCCCGGGCCGCGGCGGCGCGCCGCCGCCGGCCCCACGGGACGAAGCCGGAGGGTCACAGGGATCGTGAGCGAAAGACGGGGGCCGGAGCCGATGATGCGTCATGAGGATGTCTGGCGGGCGCTCGACGCCCTGGCGGCGGAGCGCGGGCTCTCCGTCTCCGGCCTCGCCCGCCGCTCCGGGCTCGACCCGACCGCCTTCAACCCCTCCAAGCGGGTCGGCGGCGATGGCCGTGCCCGCTGGCCCTCCACCGAGAGCGTCGCCAAGGTGCTCGGCGCCACCGGCACCACCATCGAGGATTTCGCCGCGCTGGTCAGCGGCGCGCCGGCGCTCTCCATGGGCGGCGGCCGCGGCGCGGCGCATCATGTGCGCCGCATCCCGCTGATCGGCCTCGCCCAGGCCGGATCCGACGGCTATTTCGACGATGGCGGCTTCCCCGTGGGCGGCGGCTGGGACGAGATCTCGGTCCCCGAGGTCGGCGATCCCAACGCCTATGCGCTCGAGATCTCCGGCGATTCGATGGAACCCGTCTTCCGCGACGGCGACATCGTCATCGTCTCCCCCGCCGCCCCGGTCCGCCGCGGCGACCGGGTGGTGGTGCGCACCGCGAAGGGCGAGGTGATGGCCAAGGAGCTCAAGCGGCAATCGGCCCGGCGGGTGGAGCTGCGCAGCCTGAATCCGCAGCACCCCGACTACGCCTTCGACCTGCCCGAGCTGAACTGGATGCACCGCATCGTCTGGGCCAGCCAGTAACCCGTCGCGCGGGCGCCACCGCCGGCGCGGCACCCGGTCGGGCGCGAGCCTTGCGCGGCGTGCCGGCGCGCGCCCATATCCGGCCGATGGATCTCGACTTCTCCGACGCCGAGCTGCACCGTTACTCGCGCCACATCCTGCTGCAGGAGGTCGGCGCCATCGGCCAGGCGCGGCTCCGCGCCGCGCGGGTCCTGGTGGTGGGTGCCGGCGGCCTCGGCGCGCCGCTCGCGCTCTATCTCGCCGCGGCCGGCATCGGCACGATCGGGATCGTCGACCACGATGCCCTGGAGCTGTCGAACCTGCAGCGCCAGGTGATCCATGCGACCGCGCGCATCGGCCGCAACAAGGCCGAGAGCGCGGCGGAGACCCTGGCCACGCTGAACCCCGAGGTGCGCGTCGAGGTCCATGCGCACCGGATGGACGCGGAGGCGGCGCGCGCGCTGATCCCGCGCTACGATCTGGTCTGCGACGGCACCGACAATTTCGCCACCCGCTTCCTGCTCGGCGATGCCTGCCACCTGCTCGGCCGGCCGCTGGTCTCCGCCGCCGTGCTGCGCTTCGAGGGCCAGCTCAGCGTGTTCCAGGGCCATCGCGGCGCCCCGCATCCCTGCCATCGCTGCCTGCATCCGGAGATGCCGCCCGAGGGCCTGGTGCCGAGCTGCTCCGAGGCCGGGGTGCTCGGCGCCGTCACCGGCGTGATGGGCACCCTGCAGGCGACGGAGGTGCTGAAGCTCGTCCTCGGCATCGGCGAGACCCTCTCGGGGCGGCTGCTGCTCTGGGACGCGCTCGATGCGCGCTTCCGCGTGATCGCGCTGCGGCGCGATCCGGCCTGCGCGCTGTGCGGCCCGTCCGCCACGATCCGCGACCTGTCGGCCCATCGGGACCCCGTGCCGGCGCCCGCCTGCGCCCTGCCGGCGGCATGAGCGACGCGGCGACGCGGGCGCTCGGCGTGCTGCTGCTCTCGGGCGAGCATGAGCGCGCACATTACGCGCTGGTGCTGGCGACCGGGGCGGCGGCGATCGGGCGCGAGGTCACGCTCTTCGCCAGCAATGCCGGCTGCCGGCTGCTGCTCGACCCCTCGCCGCTGCTCGACGACCCGCGCGAGGCGCTGCTGGCGGCGCGGGGCGTCGCGCCGGTCGCCGTGCTGCTGCCGGCGGCGGCGGAGCTCGGCATCCGCCGCATCGCCTGCGAGGCCGGGCTGCGCGCCGAGGCGCTGGCGGCGGCGAGGCTGGCGCCGGGGGTGGAGGTCGCGGGGATCGCCACCTTCCTCGCCGCCATCGGCGGCGGGGCGATTGCGACCTTCTGACCCTCGCGCCCCGGCGCGTGGCGTGCCGGACCCGCGGCACCCGCCGCCCGCGATACGACTCGGCCGCGCGCTTGACCGGCGCGGCCGAGGCTTGGCATCCCAGCCCTGATGCGCCTTCTCCTCCTCGTCGTCCCGATGGTCTGTGCCGGCCTCGCCGCGGCGGCGCCGGCCATGGCGCAGAGCAGCCTCGGCACCACCGCGCCGGGCCTGCCGCCACCCCAGGCCGCCCCCGCATCGCCCCCTTCGGCCGGAGGAACTTCCTCGGCCTCGCCGCCGCGCGGCAGCATCGCCCCTTCTCCCGCCACGCCACGGCCCGCAGGCCCGAGCGGCGGCGCGACGGCGGCCCCGCGGGCGCCGACCGCGCCCGCCCGGCCCACGACCGCGACC
>CAZMCV010000282.1:0-3672 GCA_964564645.1 uncultured Acetobacteraceae bacterium | reverse complement strand
CGACCTTGCCGGCGCGCTCGCCAGCCCGCATGAGCTGCGCGTCGAGAGCCGTGACGCCATCCCACGCCTGACCGCCTGGATCCAATCCCTGCCGGGCGTCGAGATCCGCACCGGCATCGCCGTCACCGCGGTCGAGCCCGGCCGCGTGATGACCACGGCCGGGAGCATCGCGGCGCCGCGGATCATCGTCTGCCCCGGCACCGACCTGCGCACGCTTTTCCCCGAAGTCTTCGCGCGGCGGCAGACCACCCTGTGCAAGCTGCACATGATGCGCCTCGCCGATCCGGGATGGCGGCTGCCGGCGGCGGTGATGAGCGATCTCGGCCTGGTGCGCTACCTCGGCTACGCCGATTGCCCGTCGCTTCCCCGGCTGGCGGCGCGCCTGCGCGCGGAGCAGCCCGAGCACCTCGCCAATGGCGTCCACCTGATCGCGGTGCAGGGGGCGGACGGCTCCCTCGTCATCGGCGACAGCCACCACCAGGCCGACGCGCCCGACCCCTTCCAGCCGCAGGAGGTGGATGCGCTCATCCTCGAGGAGTTCGCCGCCGTGCTCGATGCGCGGCCGGGCGTCGAGGTCGTCGAGCGATGGATCGGCGTCTATCCCTCGGGCCCCGAGACCGCCTTCATCGAGGCGCCCATGCCGGGCGTGCGGCTCGTCTCGGTCACCAGCGGCACCGGCGCGAGCACGGCCTTCGGCCTGGCCGATGACACCTTCGCGGAATGGGAGGACGGCACATGAGCGCGGCAGCGGACTGGCGGGCGCCCTATGGCGGCCCGGTGAAGGCGGTGGTGTTCGACTGGGCGGGCACGGTGGTCGACCATGGCAGCCGCGCGCCGATGGGCGCCTTCCAGCGCGCCTTCGCGCAGTTCGGCGTCGATATCAGCATCGCCGATGCCCGCGGGCCGATGGGCATGGCCAAGGCCGACCATATCCGCCTGGTCGGCCGCGCGGTGAACGCGACCTGGCGGGCGAGGCACGGGCGCGACTTCGGCGAGAGCGACGTGCAGGCGATCTTCGAGGTGTTCGAGCCGATGAACGTCGCGGCGGTGCGCGACCACGCCGCGCTCATCCCGGGCGCGGCCGAGGCGCTGGCCGCGCTGCACGCGCGCGGCATCCGCATCGGCTCCACCACCGGCTACACGCGGCCGATCATGGCCGAGCTCGCCCCGCTGGCCGCCGCGCAGGGCTTCCTGCCCGAGGTGATGGTCTGCGCCGGCGACCTCGCCGCCGGGCGGCCGGCGCCCTTGCAGATGTGGCACGCCATGGCGGCGATGGGCGTCTGGCCCGCCGCGGCGGTGGTGAAGCTGGACGACACGCCGCCGGGCATCGAGGAAGGGCGCGCGGCGGGCACCTGGTCGGTCGGCGTGGCGCTGACGGGCAACATCGCCGGCCTGTCGGCCGAGGAGCTGGCAGCGACGCCGGAGGCGGAACGCGCCACGATCCGCGCGCGCGCGACGGCGGCGCTGTCGGCGGCGGGGGCGCATCTGGTCATCGATTCCATCGCCGACCTGCCGGGCGCGATCACGGCGATCGAGGCGCGGCTCGCGGCGGGCGAGGCACCTGGCGGAGGGGGGCGGGCATGAGCGCGCGACGCGAGGAAATCCGGGTCGAGACGCTGCACGAGCCGGTCAGCCACTACACCGACGCGGTGCGCTGGGGCGATCTGCTGTTCGTCTCCGGCGTCTCCCCGCTCGACAGGGACCTGAAGATCACCGGCGAGGACATCACCGAGCAGGCCGAGCAGGTCTTCCGCAACATGCAGGCGATCCTCGACGCCGCCGGCGCCAGCTTCGCCGACGTGCTGAAGGTCACCGTCTACCTGCTGGATGTCGAGGACCGGCGCGCGGTGAACGAGGTGCGCAAGCGCTGGTTCGGCGAGGCGCGGCCGGCCAGCACGCTGATCGGCATCCGCAGCTTCGTCGTGCCGGAGATGAAGATCGAGATCGAGGCCGTGGTCGGGCTGCGCAACCCGAAGGCCTGAAGGCGCGGCGCCCGGCGCGGGAGGCTTCCCCCGCGCCGGGCGCCTTCCGTCTCAGCCCGCGTCGGCGACGGCGCGCCTGGCCATCACGGTGACAAGGTGGGCGCGGTACTCGGCGCTGCCATGGATGTCGCTGTTCAGGCCCTCGGCATCCTGCTTCACGCCGGCGACCGCATCCGGCGACCAGTTCGCCGAGAGAGCGGCCTCCATCGCCTTCTGGCGGAAGACGCAGGCGGCGGCGCCGTTGATCGCGACGCGGACCTCGCCGCCCGCGGTCTTCGCGACGAAGGCGCCGGCCATGACGTAGCGGCTGGCCGGGTTGCGCATCTTCGCGTAGCCGGCCTTGGCCGGGATCGGGAACTCGATCGCGACGAGCAGCTCGCCGGTCTCGAGCGCGGTCGAGAACATCCCGGTGAAGAAATCGTCCGCCGCGATCTTGCGCTTGCTGGTGACGATCGTGGCGCCGAGGCCGAGCACGGCCGAGGGGTAGTCGGCCGCCGGGTCGTTGTTCGCCACGCTGCCGCCGATGGTGCCGCGGTTGCGGACCTGGATGTCGCCGATCGAGGCCGCCATCCTGGCCAGCGCCGGGATCGCCGCCTTCACCTCGGCGCTGTCGGCGACATCGGCATGCTTGGTCATCGCGCCGATGACGATCCTGTCGCCCTCGCGCCTGATGCCCTTGAGCTCGGCGATGCCGGAGAGGTCGACGACCGAGCTCGGCTTGTTCAGCCGATGCTTGAGCGCCGGGAGCAGGGTCTGCCCGCCGGAGATCGCGCGCGCATCCGGGTCGGCCGCGAGGATCTTCGCGGCATCCGCGACCGAGGCGGGCTTGTGGTAGGCGAAGTCATACATGTCCTGCGGTCTCCCGATTCACTCGGCCGCCATCGCGGGCCGCCTGGCGTTGATGATGCCCCAGATCTTCGCGGGCGTCGCCGGCATCTCGATGTGGCGCACCCCGTAATCCTTCAAGGCGTCGACCACGGCATTGATCACCGCGGGCGGCGAGCCGATCGCCCCCACCTCTCCGCAGCCCTTCACGCCGAGGGGGTTGTGGGTGCAGAGCGTGGTGTGCGTCGCCACGCCGACGGAGGGCAGATCGTCCGCGCGGGGCATGGTGTAGTCCATCATCGAGCCCGAGAGCAGCTGCCCGCCCTCGTCGTAGACGGCCTGTTCCAGCAGCGCCTGGCCGACGCCCTGCGCGACGCCGCCCTGCACCTGGCCCTCGACGATCATGGGGTTGATCACCCGGCCGACATCGTCGACGGCGGTGAAGTTCAGCACCGCGACCTTGCCGGTGTCGGGGTCGATCTCGACCTCGGCGATGTGGCACCCGCCCGGGTAGGTGAAGTTCTTCGGATCGTAGAAGGCGGTCTCGTCGAGACCGGGTTCGATCTCGTCGATCGGGTAGTTGTGCGGCACGTAGGCGGTCAGCGCGATCTCCGCCAGCGACTTGGTCTTGTCGGTGCCGGCGACGCGGAAGGTGCCGCGGTCGAACTCGATGTCCTCGACCGAGGCCTCCATCAGGTGCGCCGCGATGCGCTTGCCCTTGGCGATGATCTTGTCCATCGCCTTGAACATGGCGCTGCCGCCGACGGCCAGGCTGCGCGACCCGTAGGTGCCCATGCCGAAGGGCACCTTGGCGGTGTCGCCATGCACGATGTCGACCTGCGACACCGGCACGCCGAGCCGGTCG
>CAZMCV010000281.1:0-3696 GCA_964564645.1 uncultured Acetobacteraceae bacterium | reverse complement strand
GGCGCGCCCGCCCCGGTGGCGCCGGCCGAGGCGCGGATCGGGCCCTTCCGCGCCAGCCCGCTGCACCTCCTGCGCGGGCCGCGTGCGGCGCGCGGCGCCCTGGTCTGGGGCCATGGCTATGGCGGAGCGGAGCGCGACAACCGCAAGGTCCCGGCCCCCGGCTATGCCTCCGTGCTGAACGATTCCGGCTGGGACGTGCTGCGCTTCGACCGCTTCCCCGGCGATGACAGCCTGACCACCAGCCTGCCGCGCCTGGTCGCGGGTGTCGGCGCGCTGCGGGCGGCGGGCTACCGGCGGGTGGTGCTGGCCGGGCAGTCGCGCGGCGGGTGGCAGGCGATCATGGCGGCCTCCGAGGCGGGGCCGGGGGCGGTCGATGCCGTGATCGCCACCGCCCCGGCGGCGCATGGGGAGGCGCAGCGGCCCAACAACCTCGCCGCCGCGCTCGAGGATTTCCGCCGCCTGCTGGCCGGCCTGCCCGCCGACGGCCCGCGGCTGCTGGTCGCGCTGTTCGAGGGCGACGATTTCGACCCGGACCCCGGGCAGCGGGCGCTGCTGGTCGAGGAGCAGGCGCGCGGCCGGGCGGCGCCGATGCTGGCGCTCTGGCCCGCCGCGGCGACGGGGATCAAGGGACATGGCGGCGCGGTGGACTGGCGCTTCACGCGCTATTTCGGCGGCTGCGTGCTGACCCTGGTGCAGGCGCCGGAGGCCGCGGCGCCGCGCGGACTGCGCCGCGACGCCTGCGGCGGAGGGTGACCGGGATGGACGATCCCGTTCCCGCCATCGCCGAGGACGCGGCGACCGGCGAGACCGCGGCGCTCTTCGCCGAGATCCGCGCCACGCTCGGCGTCGGCGTGGTGAACCTGATCTGGCGGCACCTGGCGACCATCCCGGGGGCGCTGCCCTGGGCCTGGGGCGCGCTCGGGCCGCGCTACCGGGATGGCAGCCTGGCCCGCGCCGCTTCGGGGTTGCGCGTGGCGCCCCCGCCCGGGCTGCCCGCCTGGCCGGCGGAGGTGCTGGCCTCGGCCGGGCTGTCGGAAGCGGATCGCGCGGCGATCGGCGGGGTGCTCGACGCCTATGCGCGGACCAACCCGCTGGCGCTGGTGGCGCTGTCGGCACTGGAAGGGCGGGGCGGCGGCGGGGCGGCCGCGCCCGCTTCGGTTTCCCCGGCGGGCCCGTCCCTGCCGCTGCCGCCGCTGCCGCGCGCGGTGGCGCCGGAGGTGGCGGCGCTGGTCGCGCGGCTGAACGGGCTGGGGGCGGGCCGGCCGGACGCGGTGCTGGCGACGATGTACCGGCATCTCGCGCATTGGCCGCCCTACCTGGCGCTGGCCTGGACCCTGGTCGCGCCGGCGGCGGCGGATGGGCGCCTGGCCGCCGCCATCGCGGCGGCGCGGGCGGAGGCCGGGCGCTGCGCCGCCACCCTTCCGGGCGCCCCGCCGCCGCCCCCGCCCGGGACCGAGGAGGCGGTGCGCGACGCGCTCGACCGCTTCGCCGGCGAGGTGCTGCCGCGGATGGTCGTGGTCTGCGCCGCGCTGCGGCGGGCGATGCCGGGCTGACCCCGGGGCAACGGGCGGCTCACCTTGACGAGACCGGGACGCCGACGCCGCCGTGCGGGTCGCGCCGCTGACCGGCATCGCCCGCCTCGCCGCCGGCGGGATGGCCGTCCTCGCCTGGACCGGCGGCGTGGTCGGTCCGTCCCCAAGCACAACCGGAGATTGAAACTTTTCCGGCTTCCTGCCTGGTTTTCGCTCTGCTAGCAGCGAAACGGAAAAGCCGATCGCGCGGATCGGGAAGGGGAGAAGCGAATGTCCGGCACCTACGCGGCGATCGACCTCGCCACGATCGCCACGGGCCAAGGCGGCTTCGTGATCCACGGCGAGGATGCGGGCGACCGCGCCGGCTACTCGGTCGCCGCGGCCGGCGACGTCAACGGCGACGGCTTCCTTGACGTAATCGTCGGGGCCATCCTGGCGGACGCCGCGGGCAACGCGAAGCTCGATGCCGGCGCCGCCTATGTCGTGTTCGGCCAGGCGGGCGGCTTCCCCGCCGCCATCGACTTCGCCCAGGTCGCGCTCGGCAATGGCGGCTTCGTCATCCAGGGCGAGGATGCGGGCGACCAGGCCGGCCGCGGGGTCGCCTCGGCCGGGGACATCAACGGCGACGGCTTCGACGACCTGATCGTGGGCGCCCGGCTGGCCGACGGCGCAGGCAACGCCAAGGCCGAAGCCGGCGCCGCCTATGTCGTGTTCGGCAAGGCGGGCGGCTTCGGCGCCGCGGTGGACCTCGCCCAGGTCGCGCTCGGCAATGGCGGCTTCGTCGTCCAGGGCGAGGATGCGGGCGACATCGCCGGCGTCTCGGTCGCCTCCGCCGGCGATGTGAACGGCGACGGCTTCGACGACCTGATCGTCGGCGCCCGCTACGCCGACGCCGCGGGCAACGCGAAGTCCGGCGCCGGCGCATCGTATGTGGTGTTCGGCAAGGCGGGCGGCTTCGGCGCCGCGATCGACCTCGGCGCCGTCGCCCTCGGCCAGGGCGGCTTCGTGATCCAGGGCGAAGGCTCCGGTGACCGGGCCGGCGGGGCGGTCTCCTCCGCGGGCGACCTGAACGGGGACGGCTTCGACGACCTGATCGTCGGCGCCTACGGGGCCGACGCCGCCGGCAACCTGAAGTCCTTCGCCGGGGGCGCCTATGTGGTTTACGGCAGGGCCTCCGGCTTCGGCGCCTCCGTCGACCTCGCCCAGGTCGCGCTCGGCAATGGTGGCTTCGTCATCCACGGCGAGGACGCGTACGACTACGCCGGCGTCTCGGTCGCCTCGGCCGGCGACGTCAACGGCGACGGCTTCGACGACCTGATCGTCGGGGCGCGGAATGCGGACGGCGTCGGCAACGCGAAGGCCAATGCCGGCGCCGCCTATGTCGTGTTCGGCAAGCCAGCGGGCTTCGGCGCCGCGGTGGACCTCACCCAGGTCGCGCTCGGCAATGGCGGCTTCGTCATCCAGGGCGAGGATGCGGGCGACGCGGCCGGCATCTCCGTCTCGTCCGCCGGCGACGTGAACGGCGACGGCCTCGACGACCTGATCGTCGGCGCCTTCAGCGCGGACGCCGCCGGCAACCTGAAGCCCGGCGCCGGCGCGGCCTATGTGGTGTTCGGCAAGGCGGGCGGCTTCGGCGCCGCGATCGACCTCGGCGCCGTCGCCCTCGGCCAGGGCGGCTTCGTGATCCAGGGCGAGGACGGGAACGACCTCGCCGGCGGCTCGGTGGCGGCGGCCGGGGACATCGACGGCGACGGCTTCGACGACCTGATCATCGGCGCGCGGACTGCCGACGGCGCCGGCAATGGTGAGACCGACGCCGGGGCCGTCTATGTGATCTTCGGCCGTGACTTCTCGCAGGAGGCGACGGCCACCGGCACGCCGGGCAACGACAGCCTGGTCGGCCTCGACGGCGGCGGCCTGGTCTTCGACGACTGGCTGGTCGGCGGGCGGGGCAACGACACGCTGGTGGCCGGCCCGGGCTTCGACACGCTGGTGGGCGGCGCGGGCGCGGACGTGCTGCGCGTCAGCGGCCTCGAGAACCTGACCATCCGCGGCGGGCGAGGCAACGACACCCTCGCCCTCGACATGGCGGGCGCCACGCTCGACCTGCGGGACGTGCCGAACGGCTTCGTCCGCGGCATCGAGACCATCGACATCACCGGCA
>CAZMCV010000280.1:0-3750 GCA_964564645.1 uncultured Acetobacteraceae bacterium | reverse complement strand
ACTTAGCCGCACAAACTGCAACGAAAACCATGGTTGCTTTTTCTGCTCCCTTTCGTCTTTCCCGCGCGCCTAGGGTGAAGCGCCATCGCACGGACCGTGCTGCCGCACGACAAGGAGCAAAAATAGATGAGGGGTCCGGGGAGAATACCTTCTCCCCGGCCTTGCCGGCCGCAACCGAGGCGACGCCGACTGCACCGGGGGGCTGGGGCGCTTGGCGGCCGCGCGGGCCGGGCCTAGCCTCCGGCCGGATCCGGGGAAACGCCGCGCATGTCCAGCACGAACCGCCAGATGACCATGGTCGCCTTCCTGCAGGCACAGAACTGCTCGAACCTGCCCGGCTCCTGGCGCCATCCCGGCTCGATGAGCGACTTCATCACCCCCGACTACTACCAGCGCATCGCCCGCGCGCTGGAGGACGGCAAGTTCCACATGGCCTTCTTCGACGACCGGCTGGCCATGCCCGACATCTACCAGGGCGACTTCCGCGCGACGGTCGCCAACGGCGTGCGTGCGGTGAAGATGGATCCGCTGACCATCGTCATGATGATGGCGGCGGTGACGACGAAGCTCGGCCTCGGCGCGACCTACTCCACCACCTATTACGAACCCTTCCACGTCGCGCGCGTCTTCGCGACCGCCGATTTGATGACCAAGGGCCGCATCGCCTGGAACATCGTCACCTCGCTCAACGACAGCGAGGCGCGGAACATGGGAAGCGAGGAGCACCTGGAGCACGACCTGCGCTACGATCGCGCGGACGAGTTCATGGAAGTGGTGATGGGCCATTGGGGCGCCTGGGACGACGATGCGCTGATCGTCGACAAGGAAAGCGGCGCCTTCGCCAATCCGGACGCCGTGCGGCGGTTGGAGCACAACGGCGCCTTCTTCAAGAGCCGCGGCCCCTTCCCCGTGCCGCGCTCCCCCCAGGGCCATCCGGTGCTGCTGCAGGCCGGGCAGAGCGGCCGCGGCCGCGCCTTCGCCGCGCGCTGGGGGGAGGCGGTGTTCGTGATCTACCCGAGCCTTGAGAGCGGCCAGCAGCAATACCGCGCCTTCAAGGAGGCCGTCGCCGCCGAGGGCCGCGACCCGGACCAGGTGAAGGTGCTGCCTGCCTGCTACGTCATCCCCGCCGAGAGCGCCGACCTCGCCGCCGAGAAGAAGGCGGTGATCGAGGCGACGGCGCGCCCGATCGACGGCCTGACCCTGCTGTCGGAGGTGCTGAACTGGGATCTCGGCAGCAAGCCCTACGACGCGCCGCTGACCGATGAGGAGCTCGCGGGCCTGTCCTGGCAGGGCTTCCGCGACCGCGTGATCACGCTCTCGGGCAAGAAGAACCCCAGCGTGCGCGACTTCGTCGAGGTCTCCGGCCGCGGCACGATCCGCGAGCACAAGGCCTTCGTCGGCACGCCGAAGCAGGTCGCCGACCAGATGGAGGAATGGTTCCACGGCAAGGCCTGCGACGGCTTCGTCATGGCCGCCACGCACATCCCCGGCGCCTATGAGGATTTCGTCCGCCTGGTGGTGCCGGAGCTGCAGCGCCGCGGCGTCTACCACCGGGACTATCCGGGCACGACCCTGCGCGAGACGCTCGGGCTGCGGCGGCCCTCCGCCGCGGATTGCCGGGCCGCCGGCGCCCGGCCGCGAAAGCCTGCTTAGGCATTCTGTTTCGCGCAAACCTCCCGAGGTTTGCCTAGCGCCCGCCGCGCGCCTCGGCGAAGGCCGCGTCCAGGGCGTCGCGGATCGCCTCGAGCGAGAAGCGCGCGGCGACGAACGCCGCCCCGGCGTCGGCGCGCGCGCGCCAGAGCGTGTCATCCGTGATCAGCCGCCCCGCCGCCGCCGCGATCGCCTCCGTGGTCCCGGCGATGTCGCAGACCGCATCGATGCCGGGCAGCCCCTGCGCGCCGACCTCCGTCGTCACCACCGGCACGCCGCGCGCCATGGCCTCGACCACCTTCAGCTTCACGCCGGCGCCGTAGCGCAGCGGGCAGATCGCCAGCCGCGCCTGCGCATAGGCCGCCTCCAGCTCCTCGTCCGGCACGAAGCCGCGCACGGCGATCCCAGGCCCGGCGAGGGCGAGGATCTCGGGCGGCGGGTGCGAGCCCATGATGCTCAGCGGGACCTCCCAGTGGTCGCGCCGGATCGCCGGCAGGATCTCGCGCGCGAGCCACAGCGCGGCGTCGACATTGGGCGCGTGGCGGAACCCGCCGACGAAGACGATGCCGCCCGTGGCGGGCGGCGCCGCCGCGCGCGCCGGCGCGGGAGGAAAGGCATAGGCCGTGATGCCGCGCGCGCGCACCTGCGGCTCGAGCGCGCGGACCCTCTCGGCCTCCTCCTCCGACGGGTAGAGGACGATGTCGGACATCCGCCAGAGGCGGCGCTCCAGCGCCTCCATCCGCGCGACCGCCCGGCGCCCGGCCGCGCTCTCCGTCGCCGCGGGCGCCAGCGCCATGCGGGCGAAATGCAGGTCATGGCCGTAGAAGGCGACCGGGGCCGCGGGGCAGTGCGCGCGCAGCGGCGCCAGCAGCTCCACCGCCACGCTCGGGCGCGACAGCAGGATCTCGTCGATCTCGGCGCCATGGAGGGCGAGCCAGGCCTCCACCCGCGCGGTCCAGGGCAGGCCCGGCACCTCGATCCCGCGGCGCTGCAGCGCCTCCGTGTAGCCCGGCGGGCGCGCCAGGTTGGCGGGCAGGAATTTCACGATCCGGCCGGAGGCGAGCAAGGCGTCCATGAAGGCGAGCATGGTGCGCGAGCCGGCGTCGCGGTCCGGCTCCGGCACGTAGTGGTCGACCACCAGCGTGACCGTGCGCCGCGCCGCGCGGTCGCGCGCGCGCATGACGCGCTCGCCGGATGGGAAGGCGTCGCGCTCCAGCGTCGCGCGCCAGCGCTCGAACAGGCGGCGCGTGTTCGCCACCTGGTGCGCCTTCACGCCCGCCTGCGTGTCGGTGCCGTGCGTCGCGCCCTCGTGGTGGATGACGACCGAGTCCGGCTGGTAGAGCACCTTGTGCCCGGCCGCGCGCAGCCGGAAGGCGAGGTCGCTGTCCTCGCAGTAGGCCGGCAGGAAGGCCTCGTCGAAGCCGCCCATCTCCTCCCACCGCGCGCGGGGCAGCATGATCGCGGCGCCGGAGATGTAGTCCGCCTCCCGCAGATAGGCGTATTCGGGCTTCCGCGGATCGTCGCCATTGCCGTAGTTCCAGCCCGAGCCGTCGCGCCAGATGATGCCGCCCGCCTCCTGCAGCCGGCCATCGGGGTAGAGCAGGCGCGACCCGGCCATCCCCGCCTCGGGGTGCGCGTGCAGCACCTGGGCCAGCGCGTCGATCGCGCCCGGCATCACCCGCGTGTCGTTGTTCAGGAAGAACAGCATCTCGCCGCGGGCCAGCCCCGCCGCTTCGTTGCAGGAGCGCAGGAAGCCGCGGTTCTCGGGCCAGCGGACCAGCCGCAGCCCCTGGACCTGCTCGAGACGCGGCACGGCCGGATCGCCGGAGGCGTCCTCCACCACCAGCACCTCGAAGGGCGCCGCGGGCGGATGGGCGGCGATCGAGGCGAGGCAGCGCAGGGTGTGGTCCACCTGGCCGTAGCTCGGGATGATGACCGAGATCCGCGGCGCCTTCGGCTCCGTCGGCAGGCGGATCGATGCGGGGTCCGGCGCGGCGTCCTCCGGCGGCGGCAGGTCCAGCGCCGCGCGCAGGTCGATGCCGAGCAGCGCGGCGCGCGATGCGCGCGCGGCGCGGCGCTCGCGCAGCGGCCGCGGCAGCT
>CAZMCV010000279.1:0-3751 GCA_964564645.1 uncultured Acetobacteraceae bacterium | reverse complement strand
GCGCGGGCCGGGGAGGTCGCGCTGACGGCGGAGGACGAGGCCGCGCTCGACGCCGCCTTCCCGCCGCCCCGGCGCAAGCGCAGCCTGGCGATGCTGTAGCGGGGCGGCGGCGGCCTATTCCGCCGCCTGCGGCAGGGCCGCGATGCCCTCCGGCACGCCGATGCGTCCCTCATGCAGCCGCTCGACCGTCGCCGCCACCGCCGCGTCCAGCCCCGGCCGCCCGTAGAACACGCCGCGCACCTGCAGATGGCCGGCGATGGCGCGCACGAAGGCCTCGGCCAGCCCCTGGTCGGGCGGCGGCGCCTCCTGCCAGAAGCGGTCCAGCGCCGCGCCGGGCCAGGCCAGGCCCGGCACCTCGTAGATCGCCCGCCCGAGCGCGCAGGTCGGCCGCCCGAGCAGCAGCGAGCGGATGCCGACGGTGCTGTTCACCGTGACGATCCCGGCGCTCGCCAGGATCGCCGGGTCCATCGGCAGCGCGCCATCGAGGAAGCGCACCCGCCCCGCGACCCCCGCCGCGCGGGCCATGCGGTCGATCCGCCGGCCCCAGGCCTTCAGCCCGGGATCCAGCGGATGCACCTTGGCCAGCAGCAGCGCATCGCGCGGCGCGTGCCGGGCGAAGCTGTCGATCGTCCGCCGCAGCGCAGCGTCCATGTCCGGGAACTCGGAATAGGCGCGGATGGAGTAGTCGGTCTCCATCTGCATCGCGAACAGGAAGATCGGCGCGCCGGCCTGCCGCGCCGCCGCCAGCGTGGCCGCGGCGCGCCGGGTGTGCGCCGCGCGCCGCCACAGCTTCCAGCCCGTGCCGAGGTGGTTGGGCAGCGGGTGGTGGCGCAGCCAGCGCCGGAAATGCGGGAACGGCCAGGGCGCGAGGTTCGCCATGTGGAAGGCGAGGTCCCAGCGCGCCTGCATCGGGAAATCATCGGCGAAGCGCGGCGCCAGCTCGGGCGCCGGGCAGGCGGCCGCCAGGCGCCGGATCGCCGCCGGGTCGCGCGGGAAGCGGCTCTCGGCGCCCATGCCGTCGCGCTCGAGGACGATCCAGTCGGGGCGGAGATAGCCGAAATCGGTCACCGTCACCGCCACGTCGCGCCGCTTCGCCACCGCGATGGCGGCGCGGTGCAGCGGCCGCTGCTCGCCGAGCAGCACGAGGTCGGTGATGCCCTGCGCCAGCAGGAAGCGGTCGAGGAAGCCCGGCCATTCGCCGGGCCGGCCATGGAACTCCTCCGCCCCCGGCCGGCGCCAGAACAGCCGGTCGCCGAGGCAGAGGTTGATCCGGTGCACCGCATGGCCGCGCGCGGCGAGGCCGGCCGCCACCTCCTGGAAGAAGGGCGAGAGCGGGCCCTGGAGAAACAGGAAGGCCCGGCGCGCCGGCGGGATCGCGGGCGGGCGGGGGAAGGGGCGGTCGGTCGCGGGCGCCGGGGAGAGAAGGCGGCTCGCCAGCGCCGGCTCCGCGCCGAAGCGCGAGAGCGGGAAGCTCCAATCGTTCATCCGACGGGCGCCCTCCAGGCGGCTTGCCAATCCGCGCGGTCGACCACGCGGCGCCCGCTGCGCGCGATGCGCCGCAGCAGCTCGGGCGGGGGAAAGGGGCAGTAGGGCAAGGGCGCGTCCTCGCGCCCCGCCGGCCCGGTGCCGGCGGCCATCGCCGCCAGCACCGCCTCGAGCAGCGGCATGCCGGCCGCATGCAGCGCGCGGGCGGCGGCGGAGGCGGTGGTGCCCTCGGGCAGCGCCACCGCGCGCTGGGCCAGCACCGCGCCGGCGTCGATCCGCGGCGCCAGGCGGTGCACCGTCACGCCGAAATCGGGCCGCTCCTCGGCCAGGGCCCAGATCGTCGGCACCGGCCCGCGATGCCGCGGCAGCAGCGAGGGATGCAGGTTGATCCCGCCGCGCGGCGCCGCCGCCAGCGTCTCCGCGTCCAGGATCTGGTCGAAATGGGCGGTGACGATGACCTCCGCCCCCGCGCCCGCCAGCGCCGCCCGTGTCGCCGGATCGTTCACCCGCGGCACCTCCCGCAGCGGGATGCCGGCCTCGGCGGCGGCGGCGGCAAGCCCGAAGCCGCGCGCCGCGCCGGCCAGGCGCCGCGCCGCCGCCACCCCGTCGGGCAGGGCGTAATTGGCGAGCAGGTAGGGCAACAGGCGCGGGCCCGAACGCGCCAGCGGCCGCAGCGCCTGGCGCAGCGCCCCGCCCGGCCCGGCGGCGACGGAGCGGAGGATGAGGGCGATCTCCACCCCCGGCACCGCCCCGGCGGCGGCGCGGCGGAGGAAGCCGAGCACCGCCTCGGCGCTGAGCGCGCTCTCGCGCGTGAGGAGGGCGACGCGCAAGGGCGGGCGGCCGATCCGGGCGCCACGTCTCAGCGCCCCGCCGCGGCGGCGGGGGCGCTGTCGCGCGGGCCGGCGGCCGGCGCCTCGTGCGCGATCGCCGCCTCGCCCTCATGCGGCCTCGCCGCCTCGCCATCGCGGGCTTCGAGCAGGGCGGCGATGGTCCGGCCGATCTCCTCCTCGGTGTGCTCGGCCGAGAGGAAGAAGCGCAGCCGCGCCGAACGCTCGGGCACCACGGGGAACAGGATGGGCTGCACGTTCACCCCCGCCTCGAACAGCGCCGCCGCCAGCCGCGCCGCGCGGATCGAGCTGCCGAGGATCACCGGCACGATCCCGAGGCCCGCCGAGGCGCCGCAATCGAAGCCCGCGGCGCGCGCCAGGCGCAGGAAGCGCGCGGCATTGGCCTGCAGCCGCGCGACGCGCCCGGGCTCGGCATGCAGGATGCCGAGCGATTCCAGCGCGGCGGCGGCGAGCGGCGGGGCCAGCCCGACGGAATAGACGAAGCCCGGCGCCGCATGGCGCAGCAGGTCGACCAGCCGCCGCCGCCCCGCGACATAGCCGCCGCAGGCCGAGAGCGTCTTCGACAGCGTGCCCATCCAGATGTCGACCTCGCCCGGGTCGACGCCGCACTGCTCGGCCACGCCCCTTCCCGTCGCCCCCAGCACGCCGAGCGAATGCGCCTCGTCGACCATCAGCAGCGCGTCGTGGCGGCGTGCCAGGGCGGCGAAGCGGGCCAGGTCGGGGACGTCGCCATCCATCGAGTAGTGGCCCTCGATCACGAGGAGGGCGCGGTGGTGGCGGCGGCGCTGCGCGGCCAGCTCGCGCTCCGCCGCGCCGGCATCGTTGTGCGGGAAGGCGATGCGCCGCGCCCCCGACAGCCGCGCGCCCTCGGCGACCGAGTTGTGGATCAGCTGGTCGTGCAGGATCAGGTCGCGCGGGCCGAGCAGCTGGCCGATGACGGTGACGTTGGTGGCATGCCCGCTGACGAAGGCGAGGCAGGCCTCGGCGCCGTGATGCGCGGCCAGCGCGGCCTCCAGCTCCCCGTGCACCGGCCGCTCGCCCGAGGCGAGGCGGGAGGCGGAGGCGGAGACGCCGTGCCGGTCGATCGCCGCCTTGGCCGCGGCGGCGACGCGCGGATCGCCGTTCAGCCCGAGGTAGTTGTAGGAGGCGTAGTTCAGGTACTCGCGCCCGCCGATGATGGTGCGCGCGCCGGCGATCCCCTCATGCGGGCGGAAATACGGGTTCTCGAGGCCGAGCGCGGCGCCGGCCTCGCGCACCATCTCGATATCGGCCGCCCCGGGCAGGGTGGACAGGTCGCGCCCCGGCGTCGTCGCCTCGCCCGCCTCCGCCGGCTCCGCCCCGCGGCCGCGGCGCTGGCCGAGGCGTCGAAAGACGTTTTGTAGACCAGCCCGATGTTCAGCCTGGCGGCGATGTCTTTG
>CAZMCV010000278.1:0-3779 GCA_964564645.1 uncultured Acetobacteraceae bacterium | reverse complement strand
CCTGGCGCCGGGGCCGGGGATCCGGGCGGAGCTGCCGGTCCTGGCGGTCGGCGAGGCGACGGCGGCCGAGGCGCGCGCCCGCGGCTTCACCGCGGTGACCGCCGCCGAGGGCGATGCGGCGGCGCTCGCGGACCTCGCCGCCGCCCGGCTCGATCCCGCCGCCGGGCCGCTGCTGCTGGCGGTCGGCGAGGGCTACGGGCTCGATCTCGCCGCCCTGCTCCGCGCCCGGGGGTTCGCCGTCCTGCGCCGCATCGCCTATACCGCGGAGCCCGCGGGCCGGTTGCCCGCTTCGGCCCGCGACGCCCTCGGCCGGGGGGAGGTCGTGGCCGCCCTTTTCTTCTCGCCCCGGTCGGCGGAGTGTGCCATGGCTGCGCTCCGCGCCGCCGGGTTGCCCGAGAGCTGCACGCGCGACCTGGAGGCGCTGGCGATCAGCCCCCGGGTGGCCGCCGCCGCCGACCGGGCCGCCGCCCCGCAGGGCTGGCGCGCGGTGCGGATCGCCGCGCGGCCCGACCAGGGGGCGCTGCTGGATCTCCTCGGCCCGAGAGTGATGAGAGCATGAGCGACGCCAACGTTCCCCAGGCCACGCCGCCCACGGCGCGCGGCTCGACACCGCCTCCCCCCCCGCCGCCGCCGGGGCGGTCCATCCGCCTCGATCCGGCCGCGGCCATGATCGGCATCGGCGGGGTGGTGCTGGTGCTTGCCCTCTGGTGGCTCTGGGCGACGCCGCGCGCCGACCAGGCCGCGGCCGCCGACGAGGCGCGGGTCGCGCGCATCGAGCAGCGCCTGCAGGAGGTGCGCGACCAGACCTCCGCCATCGCCCCCCGGGTGCAGGCGATCGCCCCGCTCGAGCAGCGGATCGCCACCCTGGCCGAGGTCGAGGGGCGCCTGCGCGCGGTCGAGAGCCGCCCGGCGGCCCCCGACATCCGCCCGCTCGAGCAGTCGCTGGCGGCGCTGTCCGAGCGGGTCGGCGCGCTCGAGCGCCGGCTGCAGGCGGTCGAGGCGCGGCCGGCGGTCGATCCCGCCACGGTCGCCACCCGCGCCGCGCATGAGCAGGTCGCCAGCCGCGCCGCCCAGCTCTCCGAGCGGGTCGAGGCCGTCGGCGCCCGCCAGCAGGAGGTGCTGCGCGCCGCCGAGCAGCGCGCCGCCGACACCCAGGCGCGCCTCGTCGCGATGGAGCAGTCGCTCGAGCAGCGGGTCGGCGCGGTCCAGCAGCAGCTGACCAACCGGCTCGGCGCGGCGGAGCAGCAGATCGCCCAGCGCACCGATTCGGTCGCCGCGCAGCTCAGCCAGCGCGCCGAGGCCGCGACCCAGCAGGCGACCCAGGCCGCCCAGAGCCTCGCCCAGCGCGCCGAGACGGTGACGCAGCAGGCGACCGAGCGCGCCGAGGCGCTCAGCAAGCAGATCGGCGACCGGGTCCAGCAATTCGACCAGCAGGTGGGCCAGCGCCTCGCCGCGGCCGAGCGGCAGCTCGCCGAGCGCGTCGCGGCGATCGAGCAGCGCCTCGGCGCGGCGACCGCCCAGGCGACGCGGCTCGCGGCGATCGAGCATGTGCGGACGGCGCTCGGCGCCGGCGTGCCGCTCGGGCCGACGCTCGCCCGGCTGCAGGACCCGCCGGCGGCGCTGACCCGCTACGCCACCGCGGCGCCGCCGACCGAGGCCTCGCTCCGCCTGTCCTTCGAGGAGGCGGTGCGCGCCGCCCGCGCGGTTTCCGACCCCGCGGCGCAGGGTGCCGAGGGTGCCAAGGGCAGCATCGCCGAGACGGCGGTGAACCGCCTCTCGGGCCTCGTCACCCTGCGGCGTGGCGACCAGGTGGTCTGGGGCAACGCCATCGAGGAGCCGATCGAGAAGGCGCGCCGGGCGCTGACGGCCGGCGACCTCGACCTCGCGGTCAAGGAGCTCGGGACGCTGCCGCCCGCGGTGCGGGAGGCCATGAAGGGCTGGACCGACCAGGCGAGGGCGCTGCTCGCGGCCCGCTCCGCGCTGCACCAGCTCTCGACGGCGCAGGGCTGATCCGATGCTCAGCGCCATCCTCATCCTGGTGGTCCTGGCGGCCGGCGTCGCGGCCGCCTTCTGGTTCCACGAGCTCGGCGGCACGGTGGAGATCCGTGTCGGCGAGCATTTCGTCGGCGTGAGCTTCCCGATCGCGCTGCTGATCCTGCTGGCCTTCATCCTGGTGGTGCTCGGCCTCGTCATGCTGTGGGGCGCGATCCGGCGGCAGCCGGCGAAGTCGCGCACGCAGCGCATGGTGCGCCGCCGGCGCGAGGGCGACGAGGCGGTCACCCGCGCCCTCGTGGCACTGGCCGCCGGCTCGGCCGACCAGGCGCGGATCGAGATCCGGGCGGCACGGCAGAAGCTCGGCGACACCGCGCAGAACCTGCTGCTGACCGCCGAGGCCGAACGCATGGCCGGGCGCGACAAGGCCGCCGAGGAGGCCTTCCGCACCCTGGCGCAACGGGAGGATGCGCGCTTCCTCGGCCTGCGCGGGCTGCTGCGCCAGGCCATGGCGCGCGGCGACTGGGACGCGGCGCTGGCGCTGGCGCGCGAGGCCGAGGCGACCGCCCCCGGCGCGGCGGGCTGGCTGCGCGAGGAGCGCGCCCAGCTCGCCATCCAGGTGCGCAATTGGCGCGAGGCGCTCAGCCTCGCCCCGCCCGACGCCATGCGCGCCCCGCTCGCGCTCGCGGCCGCGGCGCAGGAGCACGACGCCGCCCGCGCCGCCGAGTACGAGAAGCAGGCCTATGACGCGGACCATGGCTTCGCGCCCGCCGCGCTGGCCTATGCGAAGCGGCTGCGCGACACGGGCAATGGCCGGCGCGCGCGGACCGTGCTGGAGGAGGCCTGGGGCCGCGCGCCGCACCCCGCCCTCGCCGGCCCCTACCTGGCCGAGGAAACCGATCCGCTGGCCCAGGTGAAGGCGGCCGAGGCGCTGATCCGGCGCAACCCGCAGCACCCCGAGAGCCGGCTGCTGCTGGCGCGGACCGCGCTGGAGGCGGGGCTGACGGGGCGGGCGCGGAACGCGCTGGAGAGCCTGCGGCGCGAGGGGCGGGGCGACCGCCGCGTCTTCCTCATGCTCGCCGAGCTGGAGATGGCCGAGAAGGGCGACACGCCGGAAAGCCAGGCAGCGCAGTCCCGGCTGCTGCGCGAGGCGGCGAACGCCCCGGCGGAGCCGAGATGGCGCTGCGGCAGCTGCGGCACCGAACACGCGCAGTGGAACCCGGTGTGCAATGCCTGCGACGCGGTCGGCCAGATCGCCTGGACCGGCGGGGCGGCGAGGCCCGTGACGCAGGCCAAGGTCCCGGTCATGGTGACCGGGGGGTGAGGGCGAGCCCATGGCGCGGGAAGCCGCGCCATGGGCCATGCGCCCCGGTGGGCGCCCCGGTGGGCGCCCCAGTGGCCGGCCCGGGGGGGATGCGCGGCGCCTGCCGCGGGCCGAACGACCTGTCGCGGGGCGAGGCGCCGTGGCAGCATTCCCCCGACCGAGACCGGGAGGGAACCGTCCCATGCCAACGCCGCCGCGCCCCCGAATCCCCGCCGAGGGCCGCCCCTGGGAGGCGCTGGGCGCCGAGCTCGAGGCCGCGAAATCCGGCGACTATGACTGGCGGCGCGGGCGGCTGGCCGTCTACGTCTACTACCTGGACGAGGCGCTGGAGCGCGTGCAGCAGCAGGCCTACCTGGCCTATTGGGGGGAGAACAACCTCGGCCAGCGCGCCTTCCCCAGCCTGAAGCGGCTGGAGGACGAGGTCATCGGCATGGGCCTGTCGCTGATGCGGGCGCCCGATGCG
>CAZMCV010000277.1:0-3804 GCA_964564645.1 uncultured Acetobacteraceae bacterium | reverse complement strand
AGGCGAAGCTGCGCCGGTTGTGCACCTTGCGGATGAAGTGCTTGATCATCTCCTCGGCCACCTCGAAATCGGCGATGACGCCGTCGCGCAGGGGGCGGATGGCGGCGATGTTCCCGGGCGTGCGGCCGAGCATCATCTTCGCCTCCTCGCCGACCGCCAGCACCTGCTTGCGGCCGCGCAGATCGGCGATCGCGACCACCGACGGCTCGTTCAGCACGATGCCGCGACCCTTGACATAGACCAGCGTGTTCGCGGTCCCGAGGTCGATGGCCATGTCGGCCGAGAGGAAGCCGAACAGGCGAGAGAACATTGGGCAACCGCCTTCCACGCCAGGCCCCGCGCCGGCCAGCCGCGGGAGTCCGGGCAGGGACGCGCGGGGATTTCCGCCGCGCCGCGCGGGGCCCGGATCACGACTTCGGGGCCGGCGGACGGTGCCGGTGCCTTAGCCCCGCGCCGCCTGCGGCTCAAGCCTCCCGCCCGGCTTATGCAAGGCCGGGCACGCTTCCACGGACGCTCAGCGCGCCGCCGGCAGGGGTGGCAGCGCCTCCAGCGCCCGGGCCGCGATCAGTCGCCCCAGCCGGAGCCCCTCGTCATTGGCGGTGCGGAAATGCGCTCCTGCCCAGACGCGGGACGCCGCGCATTCCTCGGCCGACGCGTCGAAGCTCGGGAAGTCCCGCGCCGGTTGTCCGGGGATGTCGACGGCGGTGTAACGGATCGCGCCGACCGCCGGACCGAACACCCCGCGCAGCACCGTCGCCCCGACGGCGCAATCCGTGGCATGGCCCGAAGGGTGCTCCGGATGCGGCGGGGTCGGCAGCAGGGGGTACCAGCGCGCATCGGGCGTCACGCCGAAGCCGCCCTCGTTGATGGCGGTGATCGGGCGCCAGTAGCCGTATCGCCGCTTCAGCTCCCACGCCGTGACGTAGCCATCGGCCAGCGCCATGGTCAGCTGCGCCAGGCCGCGCGCCTCATCCCACAGCCCGCCGGGCAGGGGATGTTCGGCCATCAGCCGGATCGCCAGATGCAGGTAGCCGCGCTGCGAGGACTGCATCGCCCAGAACTCCGCCGCCGCGGTCTGCTCGGCCGTGCGCTCCCGCGAACGGTCGTCACCGAGGCGCCGGACCTCCTCGACCACCGCGAGGTATTCCGGGCTGCCGGGAACGGGCGGCGCCGGACCCTGCAGGGCGCCGGGATCGTCGAACAGGAAGGGCTTCGAATCCCCGACCAGCGCGACGAGGCGGAAGGGCGGCGTCGCCCGCCAGCGGCCCGGCTCCTGGCTCACCGGAAAGGGCACGGGCGGGTTCATCGAGGCGCGGTAGCGGCTGACGGCGGCGAGACCGATGGCGGCCCCCATCGTGACGGCGTCATCCGAGGCCTGGCCCGGCGGCGTCGCCGCGACCGCGGCGCGGAACAGCGGATCGCCGACCGCGCCGGCCTGCTCCGGATGCCGCGCCAGCAGCACCTGGTAGGCCGCCGCGGCCATCGCCAGGGCCGGCGGAGCGCCGGGGACCGCCTCGGGCACGGGCGGCATCATCAGCGCGTAGCGCGGCTTGGCGGTGTTCAGCGCGTCATGCATCGCGATGTGCATGATCGCCAGGGTGCGCCAATTGACGGTTCCCCCGGCCAGCAGGTCCGCCGCCGCCGACCAGGCGGTGACCGGCCCGGCGGGCAGCGGGTTCGCCGGGGGCTGCGGCGACTGGTGGGGACCCATCATCTGGCCATGCGCCGGCAGGGCGAGCGCAAGCGCGAGGGCGAGGGCCGACAGGGGCGAGGCGTAGGACCGGCGCCGGGGTCGGTGGGACATCATGGCGAACGGGTTCGGGCTCATGGCGTGAAGTCTAGCACCGCGCCGGGCTTTGATCTGCCTCCGCCTCGCCGGAGGCGCGGGCGCCTCTCCCCTGGGGGCCGGGCCGCCGCCACGCCGGCGATTGACGCAGCGCAAGGCGCCATGGGTTAACTCAGGGCACTCAACGATCACCCCACAGGGGGAGGAGCCACGCGCATGCCCGACGACGCCCTGATCGCGGTGAAGCCCGAGATCGCTGCCCTGGCCCATGTGGACGCCGCCAAGCGCCGCGCCATGATGGAGGCCGCGGAGAAGGACCCGGTCGCCTTCTGGAAGGCCGAGGCGCTGAAGCGCGTCACCTGGATGTGCGAGCCGACGCAGATCAAGGCCGTCGACTTTTCCGGCGACGTCTCCATCCGGTGGTTCGAGGATGGCGTGCTCAACGCCTCCGTCTCCTGCCTCGACCGGCACCTGGCGACGAGGGGCGACCAGGTGGCGATCCTCTGGGAGGGCGACGACCCGAACAGCGACGCCAAGGTCACCTACCGCGACCTGCATGCCCGGGTGTGCCGGCTGGCCAATGCCATGCGCGGGCTGGGCGTGAAGAAGGGCGACCGGGTCTGCATCTACCTGCCGATGATCGTCGAGGCCGCGGTGGCGATGCTCGCCTGCGCCCGGGTCGGCGCGATCCATTCGATCGTCTTCGGCGGCTTCTCGCCGGACAGCCTGGCCAGCCGCATCCAGGACAGCGCCTGCTCGGTGCTGATCACGGCCGACGAGGGACGCCGCGGCGGGCGCCGCGTGCCGCTGAAGACCAATGCCGACGAGGCGCTGGCGTCCTGCCCCTCCATCCAGCACGTGATCGTCGTGAAGAACACCGGCGGCGATGTCCCGATGCAGGCCGGGCGCGACCACTGGTACGATTCGATCACCGCGGGCCAGCCCGCCGAATGCCCGCCCGAGCCGATGGGCGCCGAGGACCCGCTGTTCATCCTCTACACCAGCGGCTCGACGGGCAAGCCGAAGGGCGTGCTGCACACCACCGGCGGCTACATGGTCTGGGCGAGCTTCACCCATGAGCTGGTCTTCGACTACAAGCCGGGCGAGATCTACTGGTGCACGGCCGATGTCGGCTGGGTGACCGGCCACACCTACATCGTCTACGGGCCGCTGGCGAACGGCGCGACGACGCTGATGTTCGAGGGCGTGCCGAACTACCCCTCCGTCTCCCGCTTCTGGGAGGTGGTGGACAAGCACCAGGTGAACATCTTCTACACCGCGCCGACCGCGATCCGCGCCCTGATGCGCGACGGCGAGGCGCCGGTGAAGAAGGCCAGCCGCAAGACGCTGCGCATCCTTGGCAGCGTCGGCGAGCCGATCAACCCCGAGGCCTGGCTCTGGTACTACCGCATCGTCGGCGACGAGCGCTGCCCGATCGTCGACACCTGGTGGCAGACCGAGACGGGCGGCATCCTGATCTCGCCCCTGCCGGGCGCGGTGGACCAGAAGCCTGGTTCCGCCACCCTGCCGCTGCCGGGCGTGAAGCCGGCGCTGGTCGATGGGGAGGGCAAGCTGCTCGAGGGAGCGACCGAGGGCAACCTGGTGCTGCTCGACAGCTGGCCCGGCCAGATGCGCACGATCTATGGCGACCATGCGCGCTTCGGCCAGACCTATTTCTCGACCTTCAAGGGCATGTACTTCACCGGCGATGGCGCGCGGCGCGACGCGGATGGCTATTACTGGATCACCGGGCGCGTGGACGACGTGATCAACGTCTCCGGCCACCGCATGGGCACGGCCGAGATCGAGAGCGCGCTGGTGGCGCACCCGAAGGTGGCGGAGGCCGCGGTGGTCGGCATGCCGCACGACCTGAAGGGCCAGGGCATCTACTGCTACGTCACGCTGAAGACCGGCGAGGAGCCGACCGACGCGCTGAAGAAGGAGCTCGTCGGCTGGGTGAGGAAGGAGATCGGCCCGATCGCCTCGCCGGATGCGATCCAGTGGGCGCCGGGCCTGCC
>CAZMCV010000276.1:0-3841 GCA_964564645.1 uncultured Acetobacteraceae bacterium | reverse complement strand
GCCGGCGTAGCGCGCCGGTCAGGCCGGCAGGGGCACCCGCGCGGCGAGCGGATCCAGCAGCCCCTCCAGCGCCGCCGGCTCCTCCCATTCCAGCCGCACCGTCACGACCGTCACGCGCGGGCGGAAGGCACGGGGGATGCGCACGAAATCCTTGCGCGTGGTCACCGGGATGGCGCGCAGGCTCTCGGCCTCGGCCAGCAGGTCGCGCAGGTCGCCCGCATCGTAGGGGTAGTGGTCGGCATAGGCCTGCCGCCCGGCCAGCACGGCGCCGGCCTCCTGCAGGGTGGCGAAGAATTTGCGCGGGTTGGCGATGCCGCAGAAGGCGAGCACCGGCTGGCCCGCGAGCAGCGCGGCCTCCGGCCCGGGCGCCAGCCGGGCGCGCAGCACCGGCATGGTGGGCGGCAGCCGGGCCAGCGCGCCGGTCTCGTCCGCGCCGATCAGCACCGCCGCCTGGCTGCGCGCGGCGGCCGCCTCCACCGGCTCGCGCAGCGGTCCCGCCGGGATGATCCGGCCATTGCCGAAGCCGAAATTGCCGTCGATGACCAGCAGCGACAGGTCCTTCTCCAGCGAGGGGTTCTGCAGCCCGTCATCCATGACGATGGCCTGCGCGCCGCCGCCGACCGCGGCCCGGGCGCCGGCGCCGCGATCCCCGCCGGCGATCCAGGCCGGGCGCTCGGCGGCCAGCAGCAGCGCCTCGTCGCCGACATCGAGGCTGTCATGCTTCGCCAGGTCGACCTGCAGCGGGCCCTTCAGCCGCCCGCC
The DNA here is from genome assembly GCA_964564645.1 of uncultured Acetobacteraceae bacterium. Classification (GTDB taxonomy): domain Bacteria; phylum Pseudomonadota; class Alphaproteobacteria; order Acetobacterales; family Acetobacteraceae; genus CAZMCV01. The sequence continues at coordinate 3,079 of CAZMCV010000276.1, read as the reverse complement.
ATAGCCGCGCAGCAGGTAGTGGACCGCGATGCCCCGCCCCGCCAGCCGCTGGCCCAGGTCGAGCGCGAGCGTCGTCTTGCCCGCCCCGCCCGCGGTCGCGTTGCCGCAGCAGATCACGGGAACCGGGGCGCGCCAGCCCTGGCGGGTCATGCGCCGCGCCGTCACCGTGGCGTAGATCGCGGCCACGGGCGACAGCAGGGAGGGCAGGATTCCCGCAGCGGGATCGGTCCAGAAGCCGGGGGCGCGCATCAGCGGGTCGGGCTCTTCGCGGGGTGGGGCAAGCGCAGGGATTCCGGATGGGCGGGCTCCGCCGGACCATCGCGGCCCCGGCGGCCGTCAGAGCCTGTGAAGCAGGCGAACCTGCGAAGGAAGGCCCGTCGGAACCAGGGCGGGGCTCCAGCCCGGATCGGGGCTGGCGAGCCTTCCTCCATGCACTCTCAGGCCCCGCGCCCGCCACCGGGCGCCGCCACCGTCACCGGGGGCGGCGACGCGGCGCCCGGCCTCGGGGCCTCCGTCGTCGACCAGGCCTTCCCGCCCGACCCGGCCTCGGGCAGCAAGGCCAGCAGCGCCGCGGCGACCCGGTCGGGCAGGCCGGCCTCGGTCGCGGCGGTCGCGGCGGCGGCGCGCGACATGGCGTCCCGCCGACCGGGGTGGCTTAGCACGTCCCACGCCTGGGCGGCCAGCCACTCGGCCGCGCCCGGGCCACCCGCCACGGCGTCCCCGGCCTGGCGCGCCGCGCCGGCCTCGAGCAGCCGCGCCACCGGCTCGGCGAAGTTCCAGGTATGCGGGCCGAGCAGCACCGGGCAGCCGAGCCGCGCCGGCTCCAGCGGATTCTGCCCGCCATGCCGGACGAAGGACCCGCCGATGAAGGCCGCGCCGGCCAGCCGGTAGAACAGGCCGAGCTCGCCTAGCGTGTCGGCGAGGTAGAGCCCGACCCCCTTCCCCGGCAGGGCGCCGAGCGCGCGCCGGGCCGGCGCCAGGCCTTCCAGCGCGGCCGCGATCGCGGCGCCGCGCTCCGGATGCCGGGGCACCACCACCGTCAGCAGGTCCGGCAGCCGCGCCGCGAGGATCCGGTGCGCCGCGGCGGCGATCGCCTCCTCCCCCGGATGGGTGCTGGCCGCCAGCAGGACCGGCCGCCCGCCGATGGCCTCACCGAGCGCAAGCAGCGCCGCCGCGTCCACCGGCAGGGGCGGGGCGGCGGCCTTGAGGTTGCCGAGGACCGCCGGCGCCGGCGCGCCGAGCGCGGCCAGGCGCGCCGCATCGGCCGCCGACTGGGCCAGCACCAGCTGGAAGCCGCCCAGCAGGTCGCGCGCGAAGCCGCGCGCCAGCCGCCATCGCCCGGCGGAGCGCGCCGACATCCGCGCATTCACCAGGGCGAGCGGCACGCGCCGCCGCCGCGCCGCGCCGATCAGGTTCGGCCAGAGCTCCGATTCCACGAAGGCCGCGGCCTGCGGCCGCCAGGTCTCGAGGAAGCGCTCGGTCCAGGCCGGCACGTCGAGCGGGGCGAAGCGGTGCAGGATGCGCCCCTCCGCGCGGCGCTCGGGCGGCAGGCGCTGATCCAGCAGCCGGGCCGCGGTGACCGAGCCGGTGGTGAGCAGCAGGTGCAGGCGCGGATCCTGCCGCGCCATCGCCTCCAGCACCGGCAGGATCGAGGTGGTCTCCCCCACGCTCGCCGCATGCAGCCAGTAGAGCGGCGCGGCGCCCGGCGGCCGGCCGGTCGCCCCGGGCTCGCCATAGCGCTCGCCGAGGCGCTCCGGGATCTCCTTCCCCCGCGCCGCGCGGCGGCGGAGATAGGCGGGCAGGGCCGGGGCGGCCAGCGTGGCGCCGGCGCGCCACAGCCAGGCGGCGAGGCTGGCCCCGCCCCTTCTCATGCCGCGCGCGGCCGGCGCGGCCTCACCCCGCCCACCAGCGCGCGGCGCGGTCGGAGGCCTCGTTCATCGCCGCCTCGATCGCCGGCAGGGCGGCGAGGGGTTCGGCGCGCGGGACCCGGATCGGCGGCAGGGCGCAGATCACCGCCGCGCTGAAGGGCAGGGGCAGGACCATGCGGTCCCAGGAGTTCAGCCGGATCGACCAGCGGCTGTGCGCCGCGCAGGGCATCACCGCGCTGCCCGAGAGCGCGGCGAGCTGGGCGACGCCCGGCGCCGCCTTCCGCCGCGGCCCGCGCGGGCCATCCGGCGTGATGGCGATCGAATCCCCCGCCGCCAGCAGGCGCAGCATCAGCCGCATCCCCGTCGCGCCCGCCTTGTTCGAGGAGCCATGCACCGGCGCCAGGTCGAAGCGGGAGACGATGTCGCCGATCAGCCTTCCGTCGCGGTGGTGGGACACCAGGACATGCGCCTTGTGGTCGCGCAGGCTGGGGTGGCGCCGGTGCATCAGGCGCCAGCCATAGCCCATGATCGGCAGGTTCTCGTGCCAGAAGGCGAGGATGAGGGTGCGCGGGTGCGGCACCCCGTCCGGCCCGATCCGCGGTGGCGCCGTCAGCTCCTCGACCAGCCGCTCATCGCCCACCACGGTCCAGCGCATCGTGCGGTAGATCGCCAGGATGTAGAGGGCGAGCAGGCCGGCGAGGAAGGCCTGGGTCCGGGGATGGCGGATCAGCCGCCGGAGCATGGGGATCTTGGCATGGCTGGCGCGGGCGGCGCCTAGCACGCAGGCGCATCCGCCGGAAGGGTCCGGCCACGGAGCAAGGCGCGGGCGCCCGGCCCCGGCGCGTGGGCGGGCAGGGCGCCGGCGAAGGAACGTCCTCTGGAACCAGGGACGAAAAGGCTCCGGCCTCCCGGCTGGCGGGCGGTCCTTCCCGCACTCTCAGCCCGCGGCGCGGATCGGCACCAGCGCGCGGCGGAAGGCGGTGGCGCAGGCGGGCCAGGAGAAGCTCTCGGCATGCGCGCGCGCCGCCTCGTGGTCGCAATCGAGGGCGGCGAGGGCGGCGCGGCGCAGATCCTCGTCCAGCACGCCGGTGCCGGGGGCGACGACGTCCCGCGGCCCGGTCACCGGATAGGCGGCGACGGGCGTGCCGCAGGCCATGGCCTCGAGCAGCACCAGGCCGAAGGTGTCGGTGCGCGAGGGGAAGACGAAGACA
>CAZMCV010000275.1:0-3843 GCA_964564645.1 uncultured Acetobacteraceae bacterium | reverse complement strand
GCTCGGCCGGGCCTCGGTCCCGCCACGCCTGCTGCGCGAACCGGGGCCGGACGCGGCGGCGATCGGGCTGGCCGTCGCCGCCGCGCTGCGCGCCCCGGACCATGGCACGCTCCGGCCCTGGCGCTTCGCCTGCATCGCCGGCCCCGCGCGCGCCGCCCTCGGCGTCGTGCTCGAAGCCTCGCTGGCACGGCGGGAGCCCGATGCATCCCCCGACCGGCGCGCGCTCGAGCGCGCCAAGCCGCTGCGCGCCCCCCTCGTGATCGCCGCCGGCGCCGCGATCCGCCACGACCATCGCATCCCGGCCTGGGAGCAGCAGGCCTCGGCCGCGGCGGGAATCATGAACCTGCTCCTCGCCCTCGAGGCGCAGGGCTTCGGCGCCATCTGGCTGAGCTCCGCCGCCCTCGACGACGCGGCCGTCAAGGCGGCGCTCGGCTTCGCCACGGATGATCTGCTGTTCGGCTGGATCCATGCCGGGACGCCCGCGGCGGATCGCCCCCGCCCGGCCCGCCCGGACCCGGACGGCTTCTGGCGGTACTGGACACCACCGGAGATGCCGGAATGACCGCCGGCCGGGACCCGTCATCCCGCGCCGCGAGGCGCGGCGCCGGCCCGCATTTGCGACGGCGCGACCTGCTGCCGCTCGCCCTGGCCGCGGCCGCGGCGGGCGGCGCCGCGCCACCGCCGGGGCGCATCGTCTCGATCGGCGGCGCGCTGACGGAGACCGTCTTCGCGCTCGGCCAGGGCGCGCGGGTGATCGCGGTGGACACCACCAGCCGCTACCCCGCCCGCGCGTCCGCGCTGCCGCGCGTCGGCTACATGCGCGCCCTGCCGACCGAGGGCATCCTCGCCCTCGCCCCCGACCTGCTGCTGGTCTCGGGCGATGCCGGCCCGCCGGAGGTGCTGGCCGTGCTGCGGGCCGCGCGCCTGCCCATGGCGGTGGTCGAGGACGGCGCCGGGCCCGGCGCGCCGGTCGACAAGGCGCGTGCCGTCGCCGCGGCCATCGGCGCCGATGCCGGGGAGCTGGCGCGCGCGCTCGAGGCGGACTGGGCCCTGCTCGACGCGCCGCTGGCGGCGGCGGCGCGGCGGCCGCGCGTGCTGTTCGTGCTCTCCGTCGCGCGCGGCGCCCCGCTGGTCTCGGGCCGCGCGACCCATGCGGACGCCATGATCGCCGCCGCGGGCGGCGAGAACGCGGTCGGCGGCTATTCCGGCTACAAGCCGCTCTCCGCCGAGGTCGCGGCCACGCTGGCGCCCGATGTCGTCCTGATGATGGACCATGCCCTGGCGGAGGCGGGCGGGCCGGACGCGCTCGGCGCCGTGCCCGCGCTGGCCGTCACCCGCGCGGTCCGGCAGGGGCGGGTGCTGGCCATGGACGGGCCCGCCCTGCTGAATTTCGGGCCGCGCGCCGCCGCGGCGCGGCGGGATCTCGCGCAGCGCCTGCACCCCGACCTCGCCCTGCCCCGGCTGCCGGACCGGCCATGGACCTCGGGCGGCTGAGCCTGCCGGTCCAGGCCGAGGCGGAGGCGGCGCGCCGCCGTCTCCTCGGCCTCGGCAGCGGGCTGCTAGTCCTGTCGCTGGCGGCGGGGATCCTGCTCGGGCCGGCGGGGGTGACGGTGCCGGGTCTGCTCGCCGCCCTGGCCGATGCGCTCGGCCTGGCGCCGCTGCCGGCGCGGCATGCGGCGGATGCCGCCGTGCTCGGCGTGGTGCGCGGGCCGCGGGTGCTGCTGGCCGCCTTCATCGGGGCCGGGCTGGCGGTGTCGGGGGCGACGATGCAGGGGCTGTTCCGCAACCCGCTCGCCGATCCCGCGCTGATCGGCGTCTCCTCCGGGGCGGCGCTGGCCGCCGTCGCATCCATCGTGCTGGGCCCCGGGCTGTTCGGCCGCGCGGCCGGGGCGCTCGGCCTGTGGCTGCTGCCGCTCGCGGCCTTCGCCGGCGGGCTGGGCGCGAGCGTCCTCATCGCCCGGCTGGCGACGCGCCAGGGAGTGACCGGGGTCGCGACTCTGCTGCTCGCCGGCATCGCGGTGAACGCGCTCTGCGGCGCGCTGACCGGGCTGATGATCTTCGCCGCCGACGACCGGCAGCTGCGCGACATCACCTTCTGGACCCTCGGCAGCCTGGCCGGGGCGCGGTGGGAGCAGATCCCCGTCGTCGCCGTGCTGGTCGGTCTGCCCGCCCTCGGGCTGCTCGGCCTGGCGCGGCCGCTGAACGCGCTCTCCCTCGGGGAGCGCGAGGCCTTCCACCTCGGCATCCCCGTCGAGGCGGCGAAGCGCGTGGCGGTGGTGCTGGCCGCGATCGCGGTCTCGGCCAGTGTCGCGCTCTCGGGGCTGATCGGCTTCGTCGGCCTGGTCGTGCCGCATCTCGTCCGCCTCGGCTTCGGGGCGGATCACCGGCTGGTGCTGCCCGGCGCCGCGCTGCTCGGCGCCGCGCTGATGGTCGCGGCCGACCTGGCCGCGCGCAGCGTCGCGGCGCCGGCGGAGCTGCCGGCGGGCATCGTCACCGCCCTGATCGGCGCGCCCTTCTTCCTCTGGCTGCTCCGGCATGCGGAGGCGGGGCTGCCGTGATCGAGGCGACGGGGGTGACCCTGCGCGCCCGCGGCACCGGGCGCGCCCTGGTCGAGGAGGTCTCGCTCCGGCTCGAGGCGGGCGAGGTGCTGGCCGTGGTCGGCCCGAACGGCGCGGGCAAGTCCACCCTGCTGCACGCGCTCTCCGGCGAGCTGCGGCCCGCCGCCGGCGCCATCGCCTTCTGTGGCCGCGCCCTGGAGGACTGGCCGGCGCGCGCCCTCGCCCGGCGGCGCGCCGTGGTCAGCCAGCGCGTGGCGCTGGCCTTCCCGATGACGGTGCGGGAGGTCGTCGCGCTCGGCCGGCTGCCCTGGCATGGCACGCGGGAAGCGGCCTGCGACGCGGCGGCGGTGGCGGCGGCGATGGGCCGCGCCGGCGTCGCATCGCTCGCCCCGCGCGCCTACGCGACCCTCTCGGGCGGCGAGCAGCAGCGCGTGCAGGTGGCCCGCGCGCTGGCCCAGCTCGACGGGGCGGAGGCGCCGGCGGCGCTGCTGCTGGACGAGCCGACCGCGAGCCTCGATGCCGCGCATCGCGCGGGGCTGCTGCGCGCGCTGCGCCGACTGGCCGCGGAGGCGGGCAGTGCCGTGCTGGTCGTGCTGCACGACCTGAACGAGGCGGCCTTCGTCGCCGACCGCGTGGCGGTGCTGCAGGCGGGGCGCTGCGTCGCGCTCGGCCCGCCGGCGCGCGCGCTCGACCCATCCCTGCTGGCACGGATCTACGGCCTGCCCTTCCGCGCGGTACCGGGCGGCGGGCTGCTGCCCGACCTGGCCGGCGCCTGACGAGGAGGATCCCCCATGGCCGCCCCCCGACCCACGATCTGCCGGCACCGCGGCGAGGATGGCCGGTCCGGCCGCCTGGCCGACGGCCTCGACCCGGGCTCGCTGCTGCTGCTCGTGGTGGTGCGCGCCTGGGTGTCGCGGCACCGCGCGCCGGACCAGCCGGCGCCGGACTGGCGCAGGCTGCTGGTCCTGTCGGAGGTGTCCGAGCCGACGGTGGAGCGTCTCGACCGGCTGCTGCGCCAGGTGCGCCACGGGATGCGCCGCCCCCTCGACGTGCGATGCTGCCCCTGCCCGCGCGTCGGCGCCGATGAGGAGGCGCTGCTGCGGATGATCGGCGCGCTCCAGGCCGGGGACCGCCTCGCGGCCCTCGACGAGCTCTGCGACTGGCTGGAGCCGGAGGCGGCGGCGCGGACGCTGCCGGATGCGGACGCCTTCGCCCGCGCCTTCCTGGCGGAGGGGCTGCCCGTCGCCGGCGCGGCGGTGCCCGCCCCGCCGCCGGCGGGCGGCGC
>CAZMCV010000274.1:0-3875 GCA_964564645.1 uncultured Acetobacteraceae bacterium | reverse complement strand
ATCGCCATTGCCTCGGACACGCGGCCTTCGCGCCAGGCCTTCTGCATCTCGGCGCAGAGGCGCGGCGCGACATTGGCGGTGACGCTGATGCAGCCGACGCCGCCCGAGGCGTTGAAGGCCAGCGCCGTGTGGTCCTCGCCCGAGAGCTGGATGAAGTCGGCGCCGCAGCTCCGCTTCGTGTGCAGCGGGCGCACCAGGTTCGCCGTCGCGTCCTTCACGCCGACGATGTTCCGGTGCTGCGCCAGCCTGCCCATGGTCTCGGGCGTCATGTCGACCACGCTGCGGCCGGGGATGTTGTAGAGGAACATCGGCAGGTCGGCGGCATCGGCGATGGCCGTGAAATGCAGGAACATCCCTTCCTGCGTCGGCTTGTTGTAGTAGGGCGTGACCACCAGCGTCGCATCGGCGCCGGCCTGCTTCGCATGCCGCGCGAAGTCGATCGCCTCCTCGGTCGAGTTGCTGCCGGCGCCGGCCATGACCGGCACGCGCCCGCGCGTCGCCTCGACGCAGAGCTCGACGACCCGCTTGTGCTCGGCATGCGACAGGGTGGGGCTCTCGCCGGTGGTGCCGACGGGGACCAGGCCCTCCGTCCCCTCGGCGATCTGCCATTCGACGAGATCCTGGAAGGCCTTCTCGTCCACGGACCCGTCGGCACGCATCGGCGTGATCAGCGCGACCATCGAACCCTTGAACATGCTGGCTCCCTCCCCCGCAGCGGGACCCTTGAGACTAGGCGCGGGGCGCCGCCACGGCAAGGCGAGGCGACCTCGGCGCAGGGTGGTCGGGGGAACGACGTCGCCTCTGTGGCGGCAGGCAAGGCCGGTGAGAAGGGATTCTCCCGTCGCCGTACACGGCGACCCCCCATCTCCTTCTGTTCCTTGTCGTGCGGCAGCGAGGCACGTGCCTCGGCGCGCGCGAAAGCCGGGGAGGAGCCGCAATCGGTGGGTTGGGGTTTCGGGGAAGGGCGTTCTCCCCCTTCCCCGATCCGCCTCATCCCCCCGCGGGAACATCAGGGCTGCCCGAGGGCTTCACCCGATGGCCCCGGACATCGCCGCCGCGCACCGTTCCCGGCGACAACCAGGGGTCGCGTGCGGTAGAGAAGGGAGGATGCGCCGCCGAACCCTGCTCTCCGCCGCCGCCACCCTTCCGGCGCTCGTGGCGACGCCGACCCTGCCGCCGATGGGCGCATGGGGCACCGCCGCCGCGCAGACCGGCGCCGGCCCGGCCGCCGCGGCCCGCCAGGCCATCGCCTACGCCCAGGGGCAACGCTGGGCCGAGGCCGAGGCAGCCGCGCAGGGCGCCGATCCGCTGATCCGGAAATACGTCGCCTGGCTCCGCCTCCTCTCCCGCCAGGGCGGCGGTTCGGCGGCGGAGGTGGTCGGCTTCGCCCTGGCCAACCCGGCCTGGCCCGGCCAGGACGCCCTGCAGCGCCGGGCGGAGGAAGCCCTGGCGGCCGATCCCGATGACCGGCTCGCCGCCGACTGGTTCGCCGCCCGCGCGCCCCGCTCGCTCGAAGGCTACCAGCGCATCGCCGACGCGCTCGCCCGGGCGGGGCGGGGCGAGGAGGCGCGCGAGATGCTGCGCCGCGGCTGGGCCGAGGCGCCCGGCGACGCGCTGGCCGAGGGCACCTACCTGGACCGCAACGCCGCCGCGCTCGACGCCGAGCTGCATTGGCGCCGCTTCGACCGCCTCTCGATCCTGCGCGAGGGGGTGCCGGCCCGGCTGGTGCCGCTGCTCGAGCCACGCCGCCAGATCATCGCCCAGGCGCGCCTCGCCTACGCGGCCGAGGCAGCCGAGGCCGACAGCCCCGCCCTGGCCGCCGCCGCCCGCGGCGATCTCGGCCTGGCCTATGAGCGCGCGCGCTGGCTGCGCCGCCGCGAGCGCGACGCGGAGGCCGCCGCCGCCTGGGAGGCCGGGCAGGCGCAGCAGCGCAACCTGCTGCCCGAGGTCGCGCGCATCCTCTGGGTCGAGCGGCAGATCCTCGCGCGGAAGCTGCTGCGACTCGGCGAGCCTCGGCTGGCCTATGCCGTCGCCGCCCAGCACGGCCAGGCACTGCCCGGCGAGCCCCGCCAGGAGGCCGAGTTCCTCGCCGGCTTCATCGCGCTCCGCCGCACCGAGGACGCGGCGGCGGCCGAGCGCCACTTCGCCCGGATCCGCGACGGCAGCCTGAGCCCGATCACCCGCGCCCGCAGCCATTACTGGGAAGGCCGCGCCGCCGCCGCGCGCGGCCAGCGCGACCGCGCCCGCGAGCATTACCGCGCCGCCGCCGCCTATCCCGTCGCCTTCTACGGCCAGCTCGGCGCCCTGGCCCTGGGGGAGGATGCGGCGACCCTGGCCGCGCGCATCGCCGCCGCCGGGCCGCAGCCCGATGCGACCCAGGCGGGCGAGCTCGACCGGCAGGAGATGGCCCGCCTCGCCCTGCTGCTCGGCGAGCTCGGCGAGGGCCGTCGCGCCCGGACCTTCCTGCTGCGCCTGGTCGAGAACGCGGCGACGCCTGGCGAGAAGCTGCTGGTCGCCCGCCTCGCCCAGCGCACCGGCCGGCCGGAGAACCCGATCTGGGTGGTCCGCCGCGGCAGCACCTCGGGCCTCATGGCGCCCATCGAGGGCTACCCCACCCCCTACCCCACCCCCGCCGGCGTGCTGGAGCCGGCGCTGGTGAACGCCATCGCCCGGCAGGAGAGCAATTTCGACACCGAGGCGGTCTCCTCGGCCAATGCGCGCGGCGTGATGCAGCTGCTGCCCTCGACCGCCGAGATGGTCGCGCGCCAGCTCGGCATCCCGCACCGGACGGCGATGCTGACCAGCGACCCGGCGCACAACATGCAGCTCGGCAGCGCCTACCTCGCCGGCCTGCTCGACCGCTTCGGCGGCGTCCTGCCCTTCGCCGTGGCGGGCTACAATGCCGGGCCCGGCCGCATCGGCCAGTGGAACGCCGCCCAGGGCGACCCGCGCGCCGAGGGCGGCCCGACCATGCTCGACTGGATGGAGCTGATCCCCTTCGCCGAGACGAGGAACTACGTGCAGCGCGTGATCGAGAACCTGGTTGTCTACCGCGCCCGCGACCCGAGCACGGGCGCGGCGGAGCATCCGATGGCGCGCTGGCTCCGCGATGGCGGGGGAGCCTGAGCGCATGCGCCGCCGCTCGCTGCGCACCCGGGACGGGTTGCGGCTCTCGGTGATCGAGTGGGAGGGGCCGCCCCCCTCCCCCCGCCACGCCGGGCCGCCGCCGCTGCTCTGCCTGCCCGGCATCACCCGCAACGCGCGCGATTTCGAGCGCATCGGCGCCTGGCAGGCGCCGCGCCGCCGGGTGGTGGCGATCGACTATCTCGGCCATGGCGAGAGCGAGCGCCCGGCCTCGCCCGAGCGCTACAGCGTACAGGAGGCGGTGCGCGACCTGCTCGACGCGATGGCGGCGCTGCACCTGCATCGCGCCGTGCTGCTGGGGACGAGCTTCGGCGGGATCCTCGCCATGGCGCTCGGCGTGTTCCGCCCGGGCGCGCTGGCCGGGGTGGTGCTGAACGATATCGGGCCCGCGCTCGAGGGGAGCGGCCTCGACAGCGTGCGCGACCTGATGGGGCGCGACCCGGCGCATCCGGACCTCGACACCGCCGCGGCCTACCTGCAGGACCGCCTGCCGCCGCTGGATGTGGGCGAGGAGGGATGGCGCGGCTTCGCCGATCGAACCTATCGCCGTGGCGAGGATGGGCGCTGGCATCCGCGCTGGGACATCCGCCTGGCGCAGGCGATGGGCGGCAAGGGAGGCGGGGTGCCGCCGAACCTCTGGCCGTTCTTCCACGCGCTCGGGCATGTGCCGGTGCTCCTCGTCTGGGGCGAGGAGAGCGACATCCTCTCGGCGCACACCGTCGATGCGATGC
>CAZMCV010000273.1:0-3900 GCA_964564645.1 uncultured Acetobacteraceae bacterium | reverse complement strand
GACACCGCGGCGCGGCCGCGGGAGGATGCCGCGCCCGCCTGCGCCCGGCCGCCCCGGGGCGCCGTGGCGGCGGCGGGCGCCGGGCGCTTCGCCATGGCCGGCTGGGCCGTGGCCGTGACCTTCGCCCTGGCCGGCGTGCCATTCGCCCGATCCTTGCCGGACGCGGCGAGGGCGGGCGGTGCCAGGGCCAGCAGCAGGGCCATCAGGATCATCGGCAGGCAGCGCATCGCGGGTCCTCTCGCATCCGTGCGGATATTACACGATGTTACGGCATGCCGGCGCGATTCGACCAGCCCCCCGTCCGCCGGCCGGCGCCCGCCCGGCCCCGGAGCCCGTCCACCGGGCGCACCCGCGCCGGAAGATCCCTTGGGATTCCCGGGGACTATCCCCCGGGATCGGGTCCGACGGGGATCGCATCACGATCTCTCAGGGCAGATGCGGCAGGGCGATGTACTCCTTGCTCTGCATCTCGATCAGGCGGCTCGCCGTGCGTCCGAACATCGCGGCATTCTCGCCGCGCTCGTAGAGCAGGTCGGGCGTCGCCTCGGCCGAGGCGATGAGCTTGCAGCGATGGTCGTAGAGCGTGTCGATCAGGGTGATGAAGCGCCGCGCCTTGTCGAAATTCTCGGGCCCGAGGCGCGGGACGCCGTCCAGCACCAGGGTATGGATGTGGGTCGCCAGGGTGAGGTAGTCGGCGGGCCCGAGCGGACGGCCGCAGAGCGCCTCGAAATCCGCCCGCGCGACCCCGCGCGCCGCCTGCGGCAGCTCCAGCGCCCGGCCGAGCACGGTCAGGCGCAGCGGCGTGCCATGCGGCACCCCCGCCAGCTCGAGGAAGGCGTCGTCCAGCGCGCCCTCGGCCCGCGCATCCGCCGGCACATGCCAGGTCGGCATGCCGCGGATGCGCTCGCGCCGGTAGTCGCGCTCCGCCTCCAGCACCAGGACGTCGAGATGCGCCTTGATGGCGGCGATGAAGGGCAGGAAGGCGTCGCGGCCCGGCCGGCCCTTGAACAGATCGTCGGGCAGGGTGTTGGAGGTGGCCACGATGACGACGCCGCGGGCGAACAGCGCCTCGAACAGCCGCCCGAGAATCATCGCATCGGCGATGTCATGCACCTGGAACTCGTCGAAGCAGAGCAGCGCCGCCTCGGCCGCCAGGCCATCGGCCAGGGGCGGGATCGGATCGGCCTCGCCCGGATGCGCCGCCTTCCAGGCATGGATGCGCCGGTGGCATTGCTGCATGAATTCGTGGAAATGAAGCCGGCGCTTCCGCGGCACCTCGGCGCAGGCGAAGAACATGTCCATCAGCATGGACTTCCCGCGCCCGACCTCGCCGACCAGGTAGAGGCCGCCCGGGGCGTCGGGCATCGCTTCCTCGGGCGGCGGGCGGCGGCGGAACAGGCGGCCGAGCACGCCGCTGCGCTGGTGTTCCGGCGCGGCCGGATGCGGGTCGTAGCCGCGCAGGCGCCGCCACAGATCCTGCAGCCGCTCGGCCGCCATGGCCTGGGCCGCATCGGGGGCGAGCGCGCCGGCGGCAATCCGGGCACGATAGGCGTGAAGGGGCCCCTCGGGGTGGCCCGCTTCCGGCGGCGGGGCGGTGGTCAAGGCGGCGGGCGCGTGCATCGATTGCGCGGGATAGACCCTTGCGGCCAGCGGGACAACGCGGCCCCGCGGCGAGGCGGCGCCCGGCGGTCCATATCGATCCGGCACGGATCATTCCCCCGCCCCGCCGGCCGGCCTAAGCTGGCCGCATGACCGCGCTCGCCCAGACCCTTCCCGCCGCCGACCCCGCCGAGGCCCAGGCGCCGCTCGACACCGCGCCGCTGGCAGCGGCGCCGATCCGGACCGATCCCTACCCGCATGTGGTCGTGTCCGGCTGCCTGAAGCCGGCGGCCCTGCCGGCGCTCCGGCGCGACTTCCCGCGGCTGGAGCGGCCGGGCTACCACCCGCTCGACACCTTCACCCCCGTCGGCGCCTTCGCCGCGCTGCTCGCGCAGATCGAGGCGGGGGCTCTGGAGCAGGCCCTGGGCGACCGGCTGGGCGGGGTGCGCCTGGCCGATTTCCCCCGCATGGTGACCATCCACTACACCGCCGCGGGGCGGGAGGGCCGGCCGCACACCGACAGCGAGCGCAAGGTCGCCACCCTGCTGATCTACATGAACGAGCACTGGCCCTCGAAGGAGGGCAAGATCCGCGTGCTGCGCGACGCCACGCTCGACACCATCGTCACCGAGGTGCCGCCGGAGGAGGGCAACATCTTCGCCTTCCTCCGGACCGACAATTCCTGGCATGGCCACACGCCGTTTCACGGGGAACGCCGCGTGGTGCAGGTGACCTGGCTGCGCGACGCGGAGGCCGCGGAGCGCAAGCGCAAGGTTGGGCTGTTCAACTGGCGCCTGAAGGGGCTTTTCGGCGGCGGGCGCTGAGCGCCCTCGGGGCGCGGCAGTCGCCCCGACCGACCCATTTGCTTCCGTAATATCAGTTGTTTGACGGGTTTGGGCGGACCCTCTGGGCCGGTCAGCGATCCAGTTCGGGTCGTGGTCCCATCTCGCTCCCCCGCGCCAGCGCCTCGTCCGCCGGGACGTCGAGATGCAGCTTGCCGTCCGCGATGCCCCGGACCGTGGCGAGCGGGACGTAGCGCCGCTCCCCATGCGCCGCGGGATCGGCGCGGGTCAGCACCACCAGCTTGCCGCGGACATGGTCGACGGTGCCGACATGGGCCCCGTCCGAGCCAAGCACTTCCATGTGCTCCGTGATCTGGCTGACTTCGAACATCGGCGTGCCTCCATCGGGGCCAGGGCGGGTGGCCGCGGCCACCCGGAGAACGGGCGGACCCGGCCGCGGATGCCGCCTTGCGTCACACGAAGGCGAGCGCGGGGCATGCGGCGGCACGATCGCGGGCGATCCAGGGGCCGGCGCGCCCCCTTGCGCGAAACCACCCGGTCACGAAGAGGCGGCAAAGTGGCGCCTTCCTTCGCGCCGGTGGGGCTCCGGGCCGTCCCAGCGGCATGGGATGCCGGCCAATCCCATAAAGACATGATTATATGTGTGGGATGCCTGGATGCTGCCGCGGCCACGTGCTAGGGCGCGCGCCCGATACAACCCGAGGACGCACGCCCATGCCGCACGCCGTCGATCACGTGGTGAAGGACCTCTCGCTCGCCGATTGGGGGCGCAAGGAGATCGCCATGGCCGAGGACGAGATGCCCGGCCTGATGGCGGTGCGGCGGGAATACGGCCCGTCCCGCCCGCTCCAGGGCGCCCGCATCGCCGGCTGCCTGCACATGACCATCCAGACCGCGGTGCTGATCGAGACGCTGAAGCATCTCGGCGCCGATGTCCGCTGGTCGTCCTGCAACATCTTCTCGACCCAGGACCACGCCGCCGCCGCCATCGCCGCCACCGGCACGCCGGTCTTCGCCATCAAGGGCGAGACGCTGCCGGAATACTGGGACTATGTCCGCCGCACCCTGGAATGGGGCGATGGCGGCGAGCCGAACATGATCCTCGACGATGGCGGGGACATGACGCTGCTCGTCCACTACGGGCTGCGGGCCGAACAGGGCGACACCGCCTTCCTCGACAAGCCGACCAATGAGGAGGAGGAGGTCTTCTTCGCCCTCATCAAGGATTGCCTGAAGACCAAGCCCGGCTGGTTCGCGAAGCTGGCGGCCTCCATCAAGGGCGTCTCCGAGGAGACCACCACCGGCGTGCACCGCCTCTACCTGATGGCGCGCGACGGCAAGCTGCTGTTCCCGGCCATCAACGTGAACGACAGCGTGACGAAGTCGAAATTCGACAACCTCTATGGCTGCCGCGAGAGCCTGGTGGACGGCATCCGCCGCGGGACCGACGTGATGATGGCCGGCAAGGTCGCCATGGTCTGCGGCTTCGGCGATGTCG
>CAZMCV010000272.1:0-4007 GCA_964564645.1 uncultured Acetobacteraceae bacterium | reverse complement strand
GCTCGAGGCGACGCGCGCGGCGCAGCTGGCGGCGCTGGCCCGGCTTGACGGGGCGGGCACGCCCGAGGCCGGCGCGGCGCTGCTCGACGCGCTGCCGGCGGAGGCGGGGATGCGGCGCTGGTGGGCGGCGCTCGGCGAGCGGGAGCCGCCGCCATGAGGCCGTCGCGCCCCCGGCCCTTCCGCATCAGCCTGACCGTCACGATCCTGACGGCCTTCGCGCTGCTCTTCACCCTGGCGGTCGGGGCGGTGGTCTGGGGCTATCGCGACGCCGGGGCGCGCGCGGCGGTCGCCACCGCCGATCGCAGCCTGGCGCAGGCGGCCGAGCTGGCCGCGGCCAGCACGCGCGCGCTGGTCCGCCCCGTCCTGGCGCTGTCGACCGTGGTCGCGGAATTCGCCCCGCTCGCCACCGCGGCCGACCCCGACGCGCGCGACACGGCGGCGCTGCTGGCGCTGCTGGCGGTCGAGCCCGCGGTGCAGGTCGCCTCGGTCGCGCTGGCCGATGGCGCGCTGCGGCAGGTCGCGCGGGCGGCGGACCTGGCCGCCGAGGCCGCGCCGCCGGTGCCGCCGGGCGGCGCCTTCGCGCTGCGCGACATCCCCGCCGCGGGCGGGGAGGAGCGCTGGAGCTTCCTCGACGACCGCCAGCGCGTGCTCGCGCGGGTGGCGCGGCCGGCGCGCGACCTCGATCCGCGCCTGGCGCCCTGGTTCCTCCAGGCGCGGGATGACGGGGTGCATGTCTCGACCCTCTACGATCTGCCGCTGATCGGCCGGCCCGGCCTGTCGGTCAGCCGGCGCATCCCCGGCACCGGCGCGGTCTTCGGCCTCGACATCACGCTCGACCGGCTGGCCGCCTTCCTGGCGGAGCTGCGCGTCAGCCCGGGCGGGGTGCTGTTCCTGTTCACCGAGGACGGGATCCTGCTGGCGCATCCGCGGGCGGCGCTGGCCGCGCCCTCCGTGGCGGAAGGGCGGACGCGCTGGACGACGCTGGCCGCGGCCGAGGACCCGCTGCTGCGGCAGGTCTGGCGGGACTACGCGACGGGGCGGCTTCCGCCCGGGCGGGCCATGCTGCTGGCGGGGCTGCACGCGCCGATGCTGGTGCGCCTGACCGCGGTCGCCGACCTCGCCGATCCGCGGCTGCTGGTCGCGGTGGCCGCGCCGCTCGCCGATTTCACCGCCCCCGTCGACCAGGCGATGCGCGACGGCACGGCGCTGGCGGTGGCCGCGCTGCTGCTCGGCCTGGCGGCGATCGGCGCCGTCGCCTGGCGCATCTCCCGGCCCCTCGGCGCGCTGACGCGGGAGGCGGAGGCGATCCAGCGGCTCGAGCTGGCGGGCGCGGTGCCGGTGCGGAGCCACATCACGGAGGTCACGGCGCTGGCCGGCGCGATGGACGGGATGAAGTCGGCGATCCGCGTCTTCGGCGCCTATGTGCCGCGCAACCTGGTCAGCCGGCTGATGGCCGAGGAGGCGGCCGCGCGCATCGGCGGCCAGCAGCGCGCGATCACCGTCATGTTCAGCGATGTCGAGGGCTTCACGACGCTCGCCGAGGGCATCGCGCCGGAGGAGCTGATGCGCATCGCCTCGGCCTATTTCGAGGAGCTGACGACCGAGCTGCTCGGCTGCCACGCGACGATCGACAAGTATATCGGCGATGCGGTGATGGCCTTGTGGAACGCGCCGCAGGACGACCGCAGCCACGCCTGGAACGCCTGCCGCGCGGCGCTGCAGGCGCGGCGCCTGACCAACGATCTGTGCGACCGATTCGCCGCGCGCGGCTGGCCGCGGCTGCGCACCCGCTTCGGCGTGCATACGGGGGAGGCGGTGGTGGGCAATATCGGCTCCTCCGACCGCATGTCCTACACCGCGATCGGCAGCATGGTGAACCTCGCCTCGCGGCTCGAGGGGATGAACAAGGCCTATGGCACGCAGATCCTAATCTCGGAGGCGACGCGCGCCGCGGCCGGGCCCGGCTTCGTCACGCGGCCCGTCGACCTGGTGCTGCCCAAGGGCGCGCGGCAGCCGATCGCGCTGCATGAGCTGCTGGGCTTCGCGGTGGTGGACCGGCTGGCCGACGCGCCGCTCCGCCCCGATCCGGCGATGGCCGCGCGGCTGCCGGCCTGGCGGCGCATGGTCGGCGCCTATCGCGCCGGGCATTTCGAAGCGGCCGCGACGGCGCTGGCCGAGGCGGGCGATCCCTCGACCGACACGCTCGCCGCGGTCTATGCGGAGCGCCTGGCGCGGCTGCGCGCGGACGGCACGCCGGAGGGCTGGTCGCCCGTCCTCCGCTTCACCACCAAATAGCGCCCGAGGGACCATGCAGCCCAGCAAGCAGGCGGATCCGCCGCGCAAGAGGATCAAGCTCGCCCTGCAGGGCGGCGGCGCGCATGGCGCCTTCACCTGGGGCGTGCTCGACCGGCTGCTGCGCGACGAGCGGATCGAGGTGGAGGCGGTGGTCGGCACCAGCGCCGGGGCGATGAACGCCGCGGTGCTGGCCGATGGGCTGGCCGCCGGCGGGCCGACCCTGGCGCGCATGATGCTGCGCCGCTTCTGGGAGCGGGTGGGGGAGACCGCGGCCAGCTCCCCGGTGCAGCCGACGCCGCTCGACCGGCTGGCCCGGCCCGGCACCATGGCGACCTCGCCGGGCTGGCTGGTCGCCGACGTGATGCTGAAGGTGTTCTCGCCCTACCAGCTGAACCCGATGAACCGGAACCCGCTGCGCGACGTGCTGGAGGAGGTGGTGGATTTCGACCGCCTGCGCGCCGCCCCGGGACCCGCGGCCTTCGTCTGCGCGACCAATGTGCTGAACGGGCGGCTGCGCGTGTTCGAGCGGCGCGAGCTGACCGCGGCCGCGGTCATGGCGTCCTCCTGCCTGCCGCAGCTGTTCCAGGCGGTGGAGGTGGACGGGCAGCCCTACTGGGATGGCGGCTATTCCGGCAACCCGCCGATCTTCCCGCTGATCTACATGGGCGGCGGCGCCGACATCGTCATCGTCCAGCTCAACCCGATCAACATCCCCGCCGTGCCGCGCGACATGCGCGGCATCCTCGACCGGGTGAACACGCTGGCCTTCAACTCCTCGCTGATGCGGGAGATGCGGATGATCCGCTTCGTGACGGACCTGATCGACAAGGGGGAGCTGGACGGGTCGCGGTTCCTGCGGCTGTTCATCCACACGATCGACGCCGAGGCGGAGCTGGCCGCGCTCGACGCCTCCTCCAAGCTCAACGCCGATCCGGCCTTCCTGTCGCATCTGTTCGCGCTGGGGGAGGCGCGGGCGGGGGCGTTCCTGGCCGCGCACTGGGCCGATATCGGGGTGCGGTCCTCGACCGACGTGGACGCGAAATTCTGCTGATTCCGCCGATGCCGCGGACGGCCTGCCATGGGACCGTCATCGGCCCGCAACATACGCCCGCTAGTGAGGCGCGCCCGACGGTTGGTACCGTCCGCGACGCAGCGCCCGCCGACGATCCGGCGGGCCGGTCGACCCGGCGCGGGGGCGCCGGGCAGCGGACCAGCCGGCTCGGGCAGCCCTTGGAGAGGATGGGACCCTTGCGCGACCCGAAGCACGACGAGGAGACGCGGCCCTGGCTGCAGCTCGAGCTCGAGGACGACATGGACGAGGAGATCGAGCAATCGATCGACGACGCCCGGATCCCGCCCGCGCTGCGCCACCTGCTGGACCGCCGCAGGCCGAGCACGCTCGACCGCCAGCTCTACTTCACGGAGCTGCTGCGCCTGCAGGCGGAGCTGGTGAAGATGCAGGACTGGGTGCAGCACACCGGGCGCAAGCTGGTCGTGCTGTTTGAGGGCCGCGATTCCGCCGGCAAGGGCGGCGTCATCAAGCGCATCACCCAGCGCGTCAATCCGCGCACCTGCCGCGTCGTGGCGCTGCCCGCGCCGTCCGACCGCGAGAAGACGCAGTGGTACTTCCAGCGCTACGTCCCGCACCTGCCGGCGGCCGGCGAGATCGTGCTGTTCGACCGCAGCTGGTACAACCGCGCCGGCGTCGAGCG
>CAZMCV010000271.1:0-4070 GCA_964564645.1 uncultured Acetobacteraceae bacterium | reverse complement strand
GCCAGGCGCCAGGAAGGCGGTCCGGCCAGGGCCGCGCAGGCGGCCCGCACCGCCCGGCCGAGGGGCGGATCGTCGACGAGGGGCGCGGCGAAGCCGGCCTCCCCGCCGCCGCAGCCCGCCGCGGCCAGGCCCGCCGCGAGCCAGCGAGGCGGGATGTAGAGCATCCGGTAGGCGAAGCCCTCGGCGCTGCCCGCGCGCCCGTCATGCGCCTCCTCCGGCTCCATCAGGATGACCCGGCCGGGGGTGCTGCGGCGGCGCGCGCCCCGGCAGAGGAAGTCCTGCACGCCCTGGTCGGTGACCCCGACGAGCCAATCCTCGTGCCGGTGCGGGTCGTAGGCATGCCCGGCGAAGCGGGCGCTGATCGCCTCCACCCCGCTGGCCGCGTCGCGGAGCAGCCGCAGGCGATCCGGGGCGGGCGGCGAGGGCGGCATCCGGTCCCGTCAGGGTTCGTGAAGAAATCGAACCCGCGAAAGAATGCCCTTCGAGATCATTGCAGAACGGCCTTCGAGATCGAGGCTGGCGGGCATTCCTTCACGAACTTTCAGTCGCCGCCCATCTCGGCATGCGCCACGTCGAGGTCGCCGAAGCGGGTGAACTCGGCCTCGAAGAACAGGCCGATCGTGCCGGTCGGCCCGTGGCGCTGCTTGGCGATGATGAGGTCGGCCTTGTTGTGCACCTCCTCCATCTTCGCCTGCCAGCGGGTGTGGGCGTCCTGGAACTTCCCGTCATCCTCGAAGGCGGCGATCTTGGGCTGCTGCGCCTGGACGTAGTACTCGTCGCGGTAGACGAACATCACCATGTCGGCGTCCTGCTCGATCGACCCGGATTCGCGCAGATCCGACAGCTGCGGCCGCTTGTCCTCGCGGCTCTCGACCTGGCGCGACAGCTGCGACAGCGCCAGGACCGGCAGCGACAGCTCCTTGGCGATGGCCTTCAGCCCCTGGGTGATCATCGAGATCTCGAGCACCCGGCTCTCGGGCCGCGTCCCCGCGGCGGGGCGCATGAGCTGGAGGTAGTCGACCACCACCAGCTCCAGCCCCCGCGTGCGCTTCAGGCGCCGGCAGCGTGTCCGCAGCGCCGAGATGGTGATCGCCGGCGTGTCGTCGATCACCAGCGGCAGGGTCGCCAGCTCGCGGCTGACCTCGACGAAGCGGTCGAAATCGCGCTGGCTGATGTCGCCGCGGCGGATGCGGTCGCCCGAGATCCGGCTCTCCTCCGACAGCAGGCGGGTGGCGAGCTGGTCGGCGCTCATCTCCAGGCTGAACAGCGCCACCTGGCCGCGCGGCGCGATGTCGGGGCCGATCGCCTGCGCCTCCCGCACCAGGGACTTGGCGGCGCCGAAGGCGATCTTGGTGGCCAGCGCCGTCTTGCCCATGCCCGGCCGCCCGGCGAGGATCACGAGGTCGGAGGGGTGCATGCCCCCGGTCTTGCGGTCGAGGTCGCGCAGGCCGGTGGACAGGCCGGAGACGCCGCCCGGGGTCGAGAAGGCGCGCTCGGCCGCCAGCACCGCCTCGGCCAGCGCCTTGTCGAAGGTCTTGAAGCCGCCCTCGGAGCCGCCGTCCTTGGCCAGCTCGAACAGCCGCTGCTCGGCGGCCTCGAGCTGCTGCTTCGCATCCAGCTCGGGCTCGGCGCCGAAGGCGCGGTTCACCACCTCCTCGCCGGCATCGATCAGCTGGCGGCGCAGCCAGCAATCATGGACGATGCGGCCATATTCGCCGGCATTGACGATGCCGACCATGGCCGAGAGGAGCTGCGCCAGGTAGGCGGGCCCTCCCAGCTCGTCGAGCAGGCCGGAATGCTCGAACTCGCCGCGCAGCGTGACGACATCGGCCACCTGGCCGGCCTCGACCCGGCGCTGGATGGCCTGGAAGACGCGGCCATGGGCGGCGTCGGCGAAATGCTCGGGGGCCAGGAACTCCGAGACGCGCTCATAGGCCTTGTTGTTGGCGAGCAGCGCGCCGAGGAGCGCCTGCTCGGCCTGGAGGTTGTGCGGGGGCAGGCGCTGGGAGAGGCCGAGCAGGCCACCCCCCCCGAGGCCCCCGAGGCCGGGCGGATCGATGGTGTTCATGGCGGCGGCGGGCCCCGCCGGGGGAGGCGCGATTCGAAAAGGGTCATGGCGCGATCCTAGCGCGCCACCCGCCCTGTGGATTGCGGGGACGGGTGTGGATCATGGGGAGCGTCCGCCCCGCCCCGGCCCGCGTGGCGCCGGTGCCACGCGCGGGCGGGGCCCGCCGCCCGGACCAGGCCGCCCGGAACGCGAGGCCGGGACCATCACGCCGAGACCGACCGGAGCACCTCCACCGCCCGGCGCTCCGCCTCCAGCATGTAGTCGCGGGTCAGCGGCAGCGCCTCCTTCTGCCGGGTCAGCTGCAGCTGCCAGTTCATGTGGTCGCTCCGCCGGAACGCCAGCTCGCAGCCGGCCAGGTAGAACTCGAACATCCGGCAGAAGCGCTCATCGTACAGCGCCTGGATCGCGTCGCGGCTGGCGGCGAAGCGCCGGCGCCATTCGCGCAGGGTCATCGCGTAGTGCAGCCGCAGGATCTCGACATCGGTGATCCACAGCCCGGCCTTCTCGACCGCCGGGATCACCTCCGACAGCGCCGGGGAATAGCCGCCGGGGAAGATGTACTTCGTCAGCCAGGGGTTGGTGGAGCCGGGGCCGGAGCAGCGGCCGATGGCGTGGATCACCGCGACGCCGTCCTCGCGCAGCGAGTCGCGCAGCATGCGGAAGAAGCGGCCATAATGGTCGATCCCCACATGCTCGAACATCCCGACCGAGACGATGCGGTCCACCGGCTCGCGCCAGGCGCGGTAGTCCATCAGCTCGAAGCGCACGCGCCCGTCCAGACCCGCCTCCGCGGCCCGCGCGCGCGCCACGCCGAGCTGCTCCTCGCTCAGCGTGATCCCGGTCACCCGCGCCCCCCAGTCGCGGGCGAGGCTGATCGCCATGCCGCCCCATCCGCAGCCGATGTCGAGGACGTGAAGCCCCGGCCGGTCGAGCCCGAGCTTGGCCGCGATGTGGCGCTTCTTGGCCGCCTGCGCCTCCTCCAGCGTCTCGTCGCCGCGCGCGAAATAGGCGCAGGAATACTGCCGGTCGCGGTCGAGGAAGAGGCTGTAGAGCCGCCCGTTCAGATCGTAGTGGTGCGCGACGTTGCGCCGCGACCGCCCGGCCGGGTTGAGCTGGTCGATCCGCCGCTTCAGGTGACGCAGCCAGGCCAGCAGCCGCTCGCTCGGGTGCCCGCCGCCCTCCCAGACATTGACCACGAGCACGTCGAGCAGCTCGTAGAGGCTGCACCCGATCGGCTCGAGCTCGCCTTCCATGTAGAGCTCGCCCGCCGCCATCGCCGGATGCGCCACCAGGCGCCGCACCGCCCGCGTGCTGCGGAGCGCCATCGCCGCCTCCGGCCCCGCGCGCTCGCCGCGATAGTGCCGCTCCTGCCCGTCCGGATAGCGGACCGTGAGCGCGCCGATGCGGACGAGGCGCGCAAGCAGCGTGTGCAGCAGCGGCATGGACGAGACCTCTCTTCCCTGGGACCCACCTTTCCGGACCGCGAAATCTTGCCGGGAGGATCCCGGCCCGTAAACAAGTCGTGTGGCACAGGCGACATGGAAACGGGACCGGACGGTCCGGGGCGGAGCCGTTCCGCCGCCGCATGGAACCGCGCGCCCCGCGACACGATCTCGCCCGGGTCCCTGGGAACGGGGCCCCTGGGGAATGGCATGCGCATCGCGGTCGTGATCAACAGCGCCGCCGGCGGCCTCATCGGCCGGGCGGAGATGGCGGCGACGCTCGCCGACCGGCTGACGGCGCTCGGGCTGGAGGCGCTGCCGGTGCCGCAGGAGGCGGGCGGGCTGATGGAGAGGCTCGACGCGGCGCTGGCGATGCGGCCCGATGCGCTGGTGGTCGGCGGCGGGGACGGCACCATCGCCGCCGCGGCCGGGCGGCTGCTGGGCACCGGCATCCCGCTCGGCATCCTCCCGCTCGGCACCATGAACCTGCTGGCGCGCGACCTCGGCCTGCCGGAGGATCTGGACGAGGCGGCGGCGGCGCTGGCGGGCGCCGAGCGCCG
>CAZMCV010000270.1:0-4077 GCA_964564645.1 uncultured Acetobacteraceae bacterium | reverse complement strand
AGCTCTCGGGCGGCATGCGCCAGCGCGTGATGATCGCCATCGCGCTGGCCTGCAATCCGAAGCTGCTGATCGCCGACGAGCCGACCACCGCGCTCGACGTGACGATCCAGGCGCAGATCCTCGACCTGATGCGCGACCTGAAGCACCGGGTCGGCGCCGCCATCGTGCTGATCACCCATGATCTCGGCGTCGTCGCCGAGGTCGCGGAGCGCGTCGTCGTCATGTATGCCGGCCGCAAGGTCGAGGAAGCGCCGGTCGGGCCGCTGTTCCGCAGCCCGCGCCACCCCTACACCCAGGGGCTGCTCGGCTCGGTGCCCAAGCTCGGCTCCTCGCTGACGGGGACGGAGACGCGGCTCGCCGAGATCCCGGGCCTCGTCCCCAGCCTCAAGGCGAAGATCCCGGGCTGCGTCTTCGCCTCGCGCTGCCCGCACGCGACCGATCTCTGCCGCCAGGTCGCCCCGGCGCTCGAGGAGAAGGCGCCCGGCCACATCGCCGCCTGCCACTACGCCCTCAAGGACGAGGCGAAGGTCGCCGCATGACGAAGCCGGTCCTCGAGGTCCTCGACCTCAAGAAGCACTTCCCCCTCCGCAAGGGCCTGCTCGGCGGCACCACGGGCTATGTCTACGCGGTGGACGGCGTCTCCTTCGAGATCGCCAAGGGCGAGACGCTGTCGCTGGTCGGTGAATCCGGCTGCGGCAAGTCGACCGTCGGCAAGGCGATCCTCCGGCTGTTCGACATCACCGCCGGGCAGGTGGTGCTCGACGGCACGCGCATCGACGACATGTCGGCCTCCGCCCTGCGGCCGCTGCGACGGCGCATCCAGGTGGTGTTCCAGGACCCGTTCAGCTCGCTCAACCCGCGCATGCGGGTGCGCGACATCCTGGCCGAGCCGATCCGCAATTTCGGCCTGGCGAAGAACGCGGCCGAGCTCGAGGAGCGGGTGGCGAGGCTGATGGACACGGTCCGCCTGCCGCGCGACGCGGTCGGGCGCTGGCCGCATGAATTCTCGGGCGGACAGCGCCAGCGCATCGGCATCGCCCGCGCGCTGGCCGCCGACCCCGACATCATCATCTGCGACGAGGCCGTCAGCGCGCTCGACGTCTCGGTCAAGGCGCAGATCGTGAACCTGCTGCAGGACCTGCAGAAGGAGCTCGGCCTGGCGCTGCTGTTCATCAGCCACGACCTCGCCATCGTCGAGCACATGACGCACCGGGTCGCGGTCATGTATCTCGGCAAGATCGTCGAGGTGGCGCCGCGGCGGGAGCTGTTTGCCGCACCCAAGCACCCCTACACGGAGGCGCTGCTCTCGGCCGTGCCGCAGCCGATGCCCGGGGCGCAGCGGCAGCGCATCATCCTCAAGGGCGACGTGCCGAGCCCGATCAACCCGCCGAAAGGCTGCCGCTTCCACACGCGCTGCCCCTACGCCTTCGACCGCTGCCGGGTCGAGGAGCCGCCGCTGCGGCCGATCGAGGCCGGGCACCTCGCGGCCTGCCACCTGCATGACCGGCCGGAGGCGGAGAACCCGCTTGCCGGCGCCAAGGGCAGGGCGCTGCTGGCCGCGGCCTGATCCGGCGCGGCCAAGCCCATGGCCGGCCCGAAGCCCGTGATGCTGGTGGCGCGGGAGCGGCGCGGGCCCTTCGGCCGGGCCTGCCTGTGGCTGTTCTGGGTCTTCCAGGCGCTGATGCTGCTGGGCAGCCTCGGCACCTGCGCCGCCGTCTTCCCCTCCCTCACCGACCCCGACCCGGAGGTGGCGATGGGGGCGGGGATGTTCGGCGCCATGGCGCTCGGCACGCTCTGGACGGCCTGGCCGGTCGGCACGGTGGTGCTCGGCCTGCTGGCGCTGGTCACGCGCGGGCGGAAGCGGCTGATCGAGGCCCCGCCGGAGGGCGCTCCCTGGCCGGCCCCGCCCGCGCCCCGCCCGCCACCGAGGCAGGGCGGCAGCGTGCCCCCGACCGGTCCGGGTCCGGCCTGATCGCCTTTGTCGCCGCGCTTGACGAACAGCGGGGGCGAGGCGACTTTCCAGGTGACGCGCCGCGGCCGACCCGGCCGCGGCGCCCGGTTTGACAGGCTCTTGGGGGAGGCGCGGAATGCCGCAGGTGACGCTGACCGTGAACGGCAAAGCCCATACGGTCGAGGTTGAGGGCCGCACGCTCCTGGTCGAGCTGCTGCGCGAGAAGCTGCGCCTGACGGGCACGCATGTCGGCTGCGACACCAGCCAGTGCGGCGCCTGCGTGGTGCATGTGAACGGCGACAGCATGAAGTCCTGCACCATGCTGGCGCTGCAGGCCGATGGCGCGTCCATCACCACGATCGAGGGCCTGGCGGCGGCCGATGGCACGCTGCACCCGATGCAGGAGGCCTTCCGCGAGTACCACGCCCTGCAATGCGGCTTCTGCACGCCGGGGATGGTCATGTCGGCGATCGACCTCGTGAAGAAGCACCCGCAGGGCCTGTCCGAGAAGGAGATCCGCGAGGGGCTCGAGGGCAATCTCTGCCGCTGCACCGGCTACCACAACATCGTCAAGGCCATCGCCGCGGCGGCCGACGTGATGCACGGCAAGCGCAGCGAGATCGCGCGCGCCGCCGAGTAGTTGGGCACGAGGCCGGACCGGAGCGGCGAACAGCTCCGGCCGACCGATGGGGAGGCAATGGGCGATGAACGTGGTGGTTCCCTTCGAGGGCATCGGCGCGAGCGTGAAGCGCAAGGAAGATCTGCGCTTCCTCTCCGGCAAGGGCCAGTACACGGACGACATCGTCCGCCCGGGCCAGGTCCATGCCACCATCCTGCGCAGCCCGCACGCGCATGCCGCGATCCGCGCGATCGACACGGCGGCGGCGGCGGCGATGCCGGGGGTGGTCGCGATCTACACCGGGGCGGATCTCGCCGCGATCGGCGGCCTGCCCTGCGGCTGGCAGATCCACAACAAGGACGGCACGCCGATGGCGGAGCCGAAGCACCCCGTCCTGGCCGAGGGCAAGGTGCGCCATGTCGGCGACCCGGTCGCGGTGGTGATCGCCGAAACGCGGGGCGAGGCCAGGGACGCCGCCGAGGCGATCGTGGTGGATTACGACATCCTGCCCGCCGCCGCGACGATCGAGGCCGCCCTGGCCCCGGGCGCCGCGCCGGTCCACGACGGGGTCGCCGGTAATCTCTGCTATGACTGGCACATCGGCGACAAGGCGGTGAACGACGCCGCCTTCGCCCAGGCCGCCCGGGTCGTCGCCTTCGAGACCACCAACAACCGCCTGGTGCCGAACGCGATGGAGCCGCGATCGGCGATCGGCGACTACGACACCACCACCGGCGAGCACACGCTCTACACCACCAGCCAGAACCCGCATGTGATCCGGCTGCTGATGGGCGCCTTCGTGCTGCAGATCCCGGAGGCGAAGCTGCGGGTCGTCGCGCCCGATGTCGGCGGCGGCTTCGGCTCCAAGATCTACCACTACGCCGAGGAAGCGATCGTCACCTGGGCCGCGGCGAAGCTCGGCCGGCCGGTGAAGTGGACCGCCGATCGCACCGAGAGCTTCCAGTCCGACGCGCATGGCCGCGACCACGTGACCCGGGCCGAGCTGGCGCTGGACGCGAACGGCAAGATCGTCGGCCTGCGCGTGCACACCCATGCGAACATGGGCGCCTATCTCTCGACCTTCGCGCCCTGCGTGCCGACCTACCTCTATGCCACGCTGCTGTCCGGCGTGTACGTGATGCCGACGATCTACTGCGAGGTGAAGGCGGTCTTCACGAACACCGTGCCGGTCGATGCCTATCGCGGCGCCGGGCGGCCGGAAGCGACCTACCTGCTCGAGCGGCTGATGGACGTGGCGGCGAAGGAGACGGGCATCGACCGCGTCGAGCTGCGCCGGCGCAACTTCATCCCGGCCGACGCCTTCCCCTACCAGACGCCCGTCGCGCTGCAGTACGACAGCGGCAACTACCAGGCGACGCTCGACCAGGCGCTGGCCACCGCCGACTGGGCGGGCTTCGAGGCGCGGCGGGCGGAGGCGGCGAAGCGCGGGAAGCTGCGCGGCATCGGCATCTCCACCTATCTCGAGGCCTGCGGCATCGCGCCCTCG
>CAZMCV010000269.1:0-4089 GCA_964564645.1 uncultured Acetobacteraceae bacterium | reverse complement strand
CGAGGCCGGCCCGGTCGGGTCCGGCCCTCCGCTTCCCCTCGCCGGCCCCGCGCCGGGCCGCCCGGGCGATCGCCTCGCCCTGGTCGACATCACCGCCTGACCGCCACCCCCCCTGCCAGAGGAGCAAGACCATGTCCGGCAGCCTCTCCGCCACCTCCGCCACCACGACGGCGAAGCCCGCGACCCCGGCCTCCGGCGCCGGTGGCTTCGGCGGCGATTTCCAGACCTTCCTCACCCTGCTGACGACGCAGCTGCAGAACCAGGATCCGACCAACGCCATGAGCCCGGAGGCGATGACCGCGCAGCTCGTGCAATTCGCCCAGGTCGAGCAGCAGATCCGCGTCAATGACAGCCTGCAGACCCTGATCGGGCTGCAGGAGGCGTCGCAGCTGACCGCCTCCGCGCCGCTGCTCGGCAAGACGGTCGAGATCGAGGGCGACCAGCTCACCCTGCAGGGCGGCAAGGCGACGCTGCGCCTGCCCGCCACGGCGACCGGCTCGGCGCAGGCGGCGACGATCCGGATCATCGATGGCGGCGGCCGCATCCTGAAGGAGGAACAGGTGACGCTCGGCAGCGCGGCGCAGAGCTGGACCTGGGACGGGCGCGACCGGACGGGGACGCAGCAGGCGGACGGGGCCTACCGCTTCGCCGCCTTCACCCTGGACGCGGCCGGCGCGTCGCAGGCGGTGGATGCGACGGTGCGTGGGACCGCGACGGGGGCCGAGCGGCGCGACGGCACGCTGTCGCTGATGCTGGGCGGGCTGTCGGTCGGCTTCGACAAGGTGCGGAGCCTGCCTGGGTCCTGATCCGCCGGGGACGGGCTCGCGGGGCCCGGGCGGGCGCGGCGGGGGGGGCAAGAACCCGCTTCTTCCGCCCCGAAACCCCCCCGTCTGGGACTACCGGCCGGTGGCGGGGGGGGTCGGGGGGGGGGGGGGGTGGGGGGGGCCTTCGGTCTCCTGCGGGATGCGCGGCGGCCCGGCTGGCCTCAGCGCGGGGGCGGGGCGGGCGGGTTCTCCCGCGGCGCCGGCAGCCTGGCGCCCTCGGGGGGCTGGGTCAGCGCCGGGGCGGCCGGCGCCGCGGCGAGGCGCGGCGCCTCGCCCTCCACGGCGGTCGGCGGCGGGGCCGAGGCATTCTGGATCACCGTCTGCACGCCACCGGCCGCCTGCTGCGCCGCGACATGGGCGATGTCGCCCCAGGGCGCGTTCAGCCGCCCCGCCGGCACCTCGTTGAGCTGCGCGACCCGGCCGAGATCCTCGCCATCGCGCCGGCTGACGATCCAGATGATCTCGACGCGCTGCACCCCGCCCGCCGGCGGGGTCAGGGCGACCGTCGCGTCGAGGCCGTAGAGCGCGCCATCGGCCACGTCCTGCACGATCAGGCCGAGCCCGGACAACTGCTCGCGCATCCGGGCGGCGAGCGAGATGTTGCCGTCGCCGGGCGCGCCGCGCACCCCGCCGAAGCGGATCTTCGGGGCGCCGGCACGCAAGGTCGCCGGGTCGATGGCCTTGCGCGCGGCCTCGACCTGCAGCAGCAGTGCGGCCAGCTTCGGCGCGGCCTCGGTCGCCACCTGGCGGATCAGGTCGGGCGTCGGGTCCGCCCAGGCCTGCAGCGGCACCGGCGCACCCTCGGTCGCGGCCTGCGGCTCGCGATCGGCATTCAGCAGCCGGTAGCGCGGCACCACCGCCGGGCCGCGGCGATCGGCCACCACCTCCACCCGCCAGTCGAGCGGCCATGGGGTCTCGGTCGCGGTGGCCGGCACCTCCTCCGCCTGCAGCGCCTTCGCCAGGTCGTCGGCCAGCCGCTTCGCGGCGGCGTCGGGCAGCAGCGCCTCGGTCGGCGGCGGCACCGCCACCCGCACGGCGAGCGGCACGGCTAGGCGATTGGCCTCCGCGCCCGGACGGCCGCGATAGGGTTGCGGCAGCCCGCCGCAGCCGGCCAGGCCGAACAGCAGCAGGGCGGCGAGCGTCGCCACGGCGCGACGGCACGCCCCGGCCCGGCCACCCGCCGCCCGCGATCCCGGCGCCGGGATCGGACCACTAGAGGAGGACACAGGTCACCAGCGCCGTCAGCAGGAGGAGGACGAGGAATTGGACGAGGTAGGGCATCGCGCGGGATCCGGGCTGCGCATGCGGGTCAGGCCGGCCCCGCCAGGGCGATGGCCGAGAGCTGGTGCCCGATCGGTCCGCCCCCCGCCAGGGTCCGCCGGCGGTGGCTGAAGAACCGCTCCGTCTCCGCCCTCGTGTCGAGGCCGAGCGCCTCCACCGAGGCGATCCCGGCCGCGCCGAGGCGGGCCGCGCAATAGCCCGGCAGGTCGAACTGCCAGCGGTCGCCGCGGGCGAGGCCCGGGGCGAAGAAGCGCGCATCCGCCGCGTCGCGCGCGAGGACCGCGTCGCGCAGATCGGGGCCGACCTCGTAGCTCGGCTGGGCGATGCAGGGGCCGATGGCGGCGCGGATGCGGGCGCGGACGGCGCCGAGGCGCTCCATCGCCGCGACCGTCGCCTCCAGCACCCCGGCGACGGCGCCGCGCCAGCCGGCATGCGCCGCGCCGATCACCCCGGCCTCCGCATCGGCATAGAGGATCGGGGCGCAATCGGCGGTGACGATGCCGAGCGCCACGCCCCGCCGGCGCGTCACCACCGCATCGGCGCGCGGCCCCTCGCCCTCGCGCCAGCCGGTCGCATCGACCTCGGCGACGTCGGGGCCATGCACCTGGGTCAGCCCGTGCAGCGCGTCGAGGCCGAGGCCGAGGGCCGCCATGGCGCGCGCCCGGTTCTCGCGCACCCGCCCGCGGTCATCGGCCGAGGAGAGCGAGCAGTTCAGCGCGGCGAAGGGTCCCTCGGACACCCCCCCGCGGCGGGTGAAGAAGCCGTGGCGCAGCCCGCCGGCGCCGGCGAGGGTCGCGGCGGAGATCGCCTCGGCGGCGGCCAGGGTCACGGGCGGGTCGTCACGGGCAAGGGGCCTCCGGCCCGGTGGGTCTGTCGATCCGGCAGCGGTCCGTCCCGCGGGGCGCGCCACGCTCAGGGCGAGTCGAGCCCGGGGAGCGCCGGCAGCGCGGGATGGCACAGCGCGAGGGCCTTGAACAGCCGCCCCATCCCCTCCGGCGCGATCAGCCGCTCGGCGCCCGACAGGATCAGGCCGACCTGGTTCCGCCGGCCGGCCAGCGCCGCCGACCGCGCCAGCACCGCCGCCCGGCTGACCAGGCCGAGGCGCTGCAGGAACAGCCCCTGCGGCACCGGCCCCCGCAGCGCGGCGCCGGCCGCGGCCGCCGCGGCGCCGAAGGCGGCGAAATCGACATGCGCCGTCAGGTCCGCCAGGCCCGGCGGGGTGGCGAGCGGGTCGACCGGACGGTGCCGCGCGACGGCCTGGAGCGTGTCGCCGAGGCCGCCCCGATCGCTCCCGTAGTCGAGGAACAGCGCCGCCCCGCCCTGGCGGGCCAGCCGCGCCCCGATCCCGGCGCCGAGCGCGCGCGCGGCCTCCGACACCTCGGCGACGGCACCCTCCGGCGCGTCCGGCGGCAGGGGTGGCGGGGCCTCGGCCGGGCGCTCGAGGAAGGCGCCGTCCCGCACATGCCGCTCCGCCCAGCCCGCGCCGCGGCGGACGAACTGGCGGATCGGCAGCGCGTCGAGGAACTCGTTGCCGAGCAGGATGGCCGGGCCCGGCGGCAGGCCCGCCAGGTCGTCATGCCAGGTGGCGGTCGCCTGTCCCAGCCGCGCGCGTTGCACGGCGCGCAGGCTCGGCGAGGCCTCGACCAGATGCAGGCGGAGCGCGGCGCGGAAGGCGGGGGCCACCTCGGCCGCGGCGCGCAGCGCGTCGGCGATCAGGGTGCCGCGGCCGGGGCCGAGCTCGACCAGCAGCACCGGGTCGGGCCGGCCCATCGCCTCCCAGACCACCGCGGCCCAGAGGCCGAGGCATTCGCCGAAGGCCTGGGAGATCTCCGGGGCGGTGGTGAAGTCGCCGGCGGCGCCGAAGGGATCGGCCGGGCGCGCGTAGTAGGCGGCGACGGCGCGGGCCATGAAGCGGTCCAGCCGCTCGGGCGGGGGCGGGTCGGCCGGCGGGGGCGGGGGCATCGGCCGGGGCGGCGCGTCAGGC
>CAZMCV010000268.1:0-4122 GCA_964564645.1 uncultured Acetobacteraceae bacterium | reverse complement strand
CTCCATCACCGACGAGGAGCAGCAGCTGCGCTTCCTGATGCGCATCCACGACCCGGTGAAGCAGTGGAAGCTGTCGCCCATGGACCTGCAGTCCCGCGTGCGCTGGGAGCAGTACACCAAGGCGAAGGAGGACATGTTCCACCGCACCAGCATCCCCGAGGCGCCGTGGAACATCGTCGAGGGCAACGACAAGAAGCGGGCGCGGCTGAACTGCATCGCGCACCTGCTGACCCGGCTGCCCTACGAGGAGGTTCCGCACGAGCCGATCGAGCTGCCCGAGCGGGTGTTCAACCCGGATTACGAGCGCGAGGTGCTGCCGCGCGAGCTCTACGTGCCGGAGCGCTACTGATACCGGCATGCATTTGTGTTGACACACGAATGCCCTCAGCCGCCGGCGCGGCCATCCGGCCGCTTGGCTCGCGGCACTTGCCGCGGCGCCCGTCCGGGCGCTCGGCCGGCGCCGCCGGCCGCAAGTCAGGATTTGCGCTCGGCGGTACTGAGGCACCCGGCGGCGCCCGCGCCCGCCCCGTCGCGCATCGGGTAACCCGGCGTCAGCCTGTTCCGTGCGAGGCTGCGCGGGCAAGGGGCGGCCGGATGCCGAGGGGGTCGGGGATGCGTCACGCAGGCAGGACCGGGAAGCCGGGCGGCGCACCGCGCCGGGGGTCGAGGCTCGCGCTCGCGCTCGGACTGTGCTGCCTGCCGCCCGCTCTCCCGGGCGTGGCGCGGGCCGAGGAGATCCTCCCGGCGATCCGGTCGTCGGAGGCCTTCGATCGCTGCATGGCGGGGGCGGGCGGCGTGACCGCCGGCATGGTGAACTGCATCGGCGCGGAGACGCGGATCTGGGACCGCCGGCTGAACGCCGCCTATGCGGCGCTGATGGCGGATCCGGACCACTCCGCCGCCGCCAAGGGCCTGCTGCGGGAGGCGCAGCGGGCCTGGATCGCCTATCGCGACAAGGCCTGCATCGCCGAGGGCGAGATGACCGCGGAGGGCGGCACCCTGGCGATGGTCTCCCGCGCCTCCTGCGCCCTGCAGATGACGGCGCAGCGCGCCACCGACCTCGAAGGGCTGCGCCAGCCCGGGAACTGACGACCGCCGCCCCCCGACCGACCCCCCCCGGGGACCAGTGCCAGAAAACGATGATGGGGGGCTGGTGGGGGGAAGAAGCGTCTTCTTCCCCCCGCCGCGGCGCCCCCGCGTCAGCCCTCGGCCGGCTCGCTCGCCGTCCGGCTCGCCGCCCGCCCGGCCCGCGGCGCCGCCAGGGGCTGTGCCGCCAGCGGATCCTCCGTCACATCCGTCGTGATCGCCGGCACGCCCAGCACCTCGGCCAGCCGGCGCAGCGCCTCGAAGGTGTGCGGCGCCATCTCGTCGATCCGGCCCGGCACGTAGTGCGCCACGCGCAGCGCCAGCTCGCGGTCCTCGCGCTTCGGCAGCAGCGTCGGCAGGGTCGCCAGCGCCAGCTCCGGCGCCAGGCTGGCGATCAGCGTCTGCTCGCGGATGATCAGCGTCCGCTGCTCGGCGGTCAGGGCGGAGAAGGGCGCATCGCCGGTCAGCAGCCGCGCCGAGCGCTCGAGGCGGTCGCGGCGCACGCCGCCGCGGCTCTCGGCCAGCATCACCAGCATGCGGATCACCGCCTCGACGAAGCCGCCCTGGCCGGCGCGGGCCAGCGCCATCTGTGCCTCGGGCAGGCCGATCAGCTCGTGCCGGTCCTTCAGCGTCCGCCCGGCCGCGTGCTTCTCGCCATAGCCGCGCGCGGCCGGCTGGCCCCAGAGGCCGAAGAAGGCCATCTCCCGCCCCGCGTCGCGCAGGTCGCGGGAGAGATCCATCGCCTGCTCCAGCATGTCGGCGCCGGCCTTCTCGAAGGCGGCGAAGGGGTTGCCGGCGGGCAGCGGCCGGCGGGTGCCGCGCAGCGTCTCGGCCATCGCCTTCCAGGGCCGCATGAAGGGGTTGCCGCTCGCCATCAGCGAGCGCTGCAGGCGCAGCGGATGCAGCGCGCGCCCCGCCTCGGCCGCCATCGGCGTGACCATGGCGCGCACGAAGGGGCGCAGCATCACGTCGTACAGCTCGGCCTGCGCCTCGGACAGGCGGGCGATGGCGGCGAAGGGGCGCTCGTCGCGCTTGCCGTCGTCGATGCCGCGCAGGTCCTCGAGGCTGCGCTCCTCGAAGCTGACGGTGAAGCGGCGCTCCTGCCCCTCGCCGCTCGCCGCCTGGATCTTCATCTCGTAGAGGCCGGGCGCCAGCGCCTCGATCGTCTGCATCACCGAGGTGACCTCGGCATGCTCCTTCTGCGCGATCTTCGCCGAGACGAAGATGCCGAGATGCCCGACCTCCTCATGCACCATGTAGACGATGCGCTGGCCGCGGATGCGGATCTCCTGCACGTCGGCGTAGCTGTCGGCGATCCAGTTCAGCGCCTGCTGCGGCGGCGTGATGTTGTCGCCATGGCTGGCGAAGACGATGATCGGGGAACGGATGTTCTTCACATCCACGGTCCGCCCGGGCTCGAGCTGCGCCATGTTGCGCACCAGCCGGTTGCCGACGAAGATCTGCTCGACGATCCAGCGGATCTCCTGCTCGTTGAGGCGGAAGAAGCCGCCCCACCAGCGCTCGAATTCCAGGAAGCGGTCGCGCTCGGTGTCGACCCTGGCGAACAGGTCGTAGTACTTGCGGAAGAAGTTGCGGCTCGGGTTCAGCGACTCGAAATTGGTCACCAGGTGCGCGCCGTCGAACACGCCGCCGCCGAGGTCGGCGAGCAGCATCGGCACCCAGGTGCCGCCGAACAGGCCGCCATTGTAGCGCATCGGATTCTCGCCGACCTCGCCCGCCCAGGGCTCGACCGGGGCGCCGTTCAGCACGATCGGGCCGGTCAGGTCGGGGTTGGTGGCGGCCAGCAGCAGGGTCGCCCAGCCGCCCTGGCAATTGCCGATCACCGCGGGCTTGTCGGCCTCGGGGTGGCGGCGCGCGACCTCGCGCACGAACTCGGCCTCGGCGCGCGTCACGTCGGCCAGGGTCTGGCCCGGCAGCGGGTCGCGGCGGAAGGCGACGAAGTAGACCGGGTGGCCCGCCTTCAGCGCGACGCCGACCTGGCTGTCATCCTTGAAGCCGCCGATGCCCGCGCCGTGGCCGGCGCGCGGGTCGATGATGATGTAGGGGCGCTTCGCCGGATCGATCGCGCTGCCGGCGGGCGGCAGGATGCGCAGCAGCATGTAGTTGCAGGGACGCGGCAGGCTGGCGCCGTCCAGCGCCACCTCGAAATCATAGATCAGCACCGGCGGGCAGCCGGCCTGCTCATGCGCGATGAAGATGTCGCCCCGCTCGCGCAGCACGTCCATGGTCAGCACCAGCCGCTCCGCGCGGTCGTGCAGATAGGCGAGCCATTGCGCGCCGAGCTCCTGCCCGGCGGAAGGCGCGGACAGCGCGCCCGCCGCGCGCGTCAGATCCTCGAGCAGCGCCTTGAGGCGCGGCCCGTGCTCGCCGCTGATGCGCTCGGCATTGCGGGAGGAGGCGCGGATCAGCATCTCCGCCTGCTCCGACAGCGCGGCCATGCGCTCGGTCAGCGCGCGGATCGGCGCGCCGGCATCGGGCACCGCGGCGGCGGCGATGGCGGCGGTGGCGGGGAAGGCGGCAAGCCCCGGCGAGCTCGGCGTGCGGACGTCGCTGACGTGGTTCATGGCAGGCTCGCCCCTCATGAGCTGCGGGACCGGCGCGGCGCGCCGGCCATGCTGGCGTGGCCTTGCCGAGGGGCGCACGCCGCGCGGCGCGCCTGGCGATGTCATGCACCACGCATCGCTCAACTAAGAACCAAGTGCGACCGGAATTCCACTTCAGCTCCGTGAAGCTTGTCCCGTCGCCCCCATCGGCGGGCCGTGATCGCCGCCGACGGGCCTCCTTCCACGCGCCCTCAGGCGCCCCCGGCCGCCGTCAGCCGCCCGATGAACAGGATCGGGCCCGTCGGCCTTCCGGTCGGCGACCCGCCCGGCGGCTCCAGGCTGATCTCGATCAGCATCCCCGGCTCCGGCCGGATCGCCGCCGGGGCGACGGTGAGCCGCCCCTCGGGCGGGATCAGCCCGAGCGAGGTCGGCGCCGTCGCCCCCTGCGGCAGCGCCCAGAGCTGCAGCACGC
>CAZMCV010000267.1:0-4159 GCA_964564645.1 uncultured Acetobacteraceae bacterium | reverse complement strand
GATGCGCTGCTCGGGGTGCTGCTGGCCAAGCATTTCGCCGCCCGGCAGCTGCGGGTCGATCCGGCGCTGCTGGCCGGGCGGCCGGCGCGGCGGCCGCGGGCGGCGGCGGCGGTGGCCGAGGCGGCCGCGCGCCTCGACCGCGCCGCGCTCGCCGCGGGCGGGCGGCTGCACCGGGGGATGGCGCGGGCGGCGCTGGCCGACCTGCCGGGCTTCGACGGCGCGGAGGGCCGCTGAGTCCACCGCCGCCCTTTTCCCGCACTCATCGAGGACCAGCACGGATAGGTGCCGGAAAACGATGATGGGGGGCTTACGGGGGGAAGAAGCGTCTGCTTCCCCCCGTCCTCACCCGCTCCGCGTCCGCCGCACCGCCTCCAGCCACCCCGCATGCCGCCGCGCCGCCTCCTCGGCGGCCATGCGTGGCAGGAAGCGCCGTTCCAGCCGCCAATGGGTCGCCGCGGCGGAGGGCGGCGGGAACAGCCCGGCCTGCAGCCCCGCCAGCCAGGCCGCGCCGAGCGCCGTCGTCTCCTGCACCTCCGGCCGATCGACCGGCGCCCCGAGCACATCGGCCAGGAACTGCATCGTCCAGTCGCTGGCGACCATGCCGCCATCGACGCGCAGCACCGTCTCCCCCATGCCGGGCCAGTCGGCGCGCATCGCGTCCAGCAGATCCCTGGTCTGGAACGCCACGCTCTCCAGCGCCGCCCGCGCCAGCTCCGCCCGGCCGGTCGCGCGCGTCAGGCCGAAGATCGCGCCGCGCGCCTCGGCGTCCCACCAGGGCGCGCCGAGGCCGACGAAGGCCGGCACCAGATAGACCGCCTGCGCCGGATCGGCCGCGGCGGCCAGCGCCCCGGTCTCCGCCGCCGTGCCGATGATGCCGAGCCCGTCGCGCAGCCACTGCACGGTGGCGCCCGCGACGAAGATCGCGCCCTCCAGCGCGTAGCTCCGCGCGCCGCCGAGCTGCCAGGCGATGGTCGTCAGCAGCCGGTTCTTCGATTCCACCGCCGCGGTGCCGGTGTTCAGCAGCGCGAAGCAGCCCGTGCCGTAGGTGGATTTCAGCATGCCCGGCGCGAAGCAGGCCTGGCCCATCGTCGCCGCCTGCTGGTCGCCCGCCATGCCGCGCACGGCGACGCGCCCGCCCAGCACTTCGGTCATGCCGAACTCGGCGGCGCAGTCGTGCACCTCCGGCAGGATGGCGGCGGGGATGCCGAACAGGCGCAGCAGATCCTCGTCCCAGGCGCCGCGGCGGATGTCGAACAGCAGGGTGCGTGCGGCGTTGGTCGCATCCGTCGCATGCACGCGCCCCTCCGTCAGCCGGTGCAGCAGGAAGCTGTCCACCGTGCCGAAGCAGAGCTCCCCGCGCTCGGCCTGCGCCCGCGCGCCGGGGAGGTTGTCCAGCAGCCAGGCGAGCTTGGTCGCCGAGAAATACGGATCGGCCAGCAGCCCGGTGCGGGCGGTGATCAGCGGCTCCGCGCCTTCCGCCCGCAGCCGCGCGCAGGCCTCCGCCGTGCGGCGGTCCTGCCAGACGATGGCGCGGTGCACGGGCCGGCCCGTCGCGCGCTCCCACAGCACCACCGTCTCGCGCTGGTTGGTGATGCCGATGCCGGCGAGGTCGGCGGCGCTGGCGCCGGCCTGCGCCAGCGCGGCGCGCATCGTCGCCAGCGCGCCCTGCCAGATGTCCTCCGGCTCGTGCTCCACCCAGCCGGGGGCGGGGAAGTGCTGCGGCAATTCCTGCTGGGCGAGCGCGCGCGGCAGCAGGTCCGGGCCGAAGACGATGGCGCGGGTGGAGGTGGTGCCCTGGTCGAGCGCCAGGAGCAGGGGTCCTTCATGGGCCATGGGGCTTCCTCGTGGTCCGATCCCGACCTTCGGTTCCCAAGGGTCGGGTGAAACGGCCCACCCAATCAATGGCGAGCGGTGCGTGCCGGGCGGTACCGACCGTCCGGCACGCACCACGGGACGGCGCCGGGGCGCGCCGCACCCCCGGCGGCGATGCGGCGATGACGCGGGGCACGGGCTTGCGGTAGCCTTGCCCCCCCGGACCCGGCGCGGCCGCAACGCGCGGGGCCGGACAAGGCGCGGCAAGCGCCCTTCAGGGAGGAAACAACGCATGAGACGCCGCGGAATTCTCGTCGGAGCCCTGGCCGCGCCGCACCTTGCGCGGCACGCGACCGCGCAGGGCGAATGGCGCCCGGACCGCCCGCTCCGCCTCCTGGTGCCCTTCGCGCCCGGCGGCAGCACCGACACCACCGCCCGCCTGGTCGCGGAGGCGATCGCCGGGCCGCTCGGCCAGACCGTCGTCGTGGAGAACAAGGGTGGCGCCGGCGGCACCATCGCCGCGGCCGAGGTGGCGCGCAGCGCGCCGGACGGGCACACGCTGTTCATGGCGACGAACACGCCGCTCGCCGCCGCGCCCGCGCTCTACCCGAACCTCTCCTACGACCCGGCGAAGGATTTCGCGGCGGTCGCGATCGTTGTCTTCACCGCGAACCTGGCGGTGATCCATCCGGACCTGCCGGCGCGGAGCATGCCGGAGTTCATCGCCCATGCCCGCGCCAATCCGGGCAGGCTGAGCTACGGCTCGGCCGGGGCGGGCAGCTCGCAGCACATCTCGGGCGCGCTGCTGTCGCACAAGGCCGGGCTGGACATGGCGCATGTGGCCTATCGCGGCGGGGCGCCGATGGTGCTCGACCTGGTCGCCGGCCGCGTGCAGCTCGCCATCACCCCGGTCATCGAGGTGCTGCCGACGGTGCGCGCGGGCAAGCTGCGCCCGATCGGCGTCACCTCGCGCGAGCGGGTGACGCAGTTCCCGGACGTCCCGACGATCGGGGAGGTGCTGCCGGGCTTCGAGCTCACCGGCTGGGCCGGCCTGTTCGCGCCCGCGGGCACGCCGCCGGCGGCGATCGAGCGGCTGTCCCGCGTGACCGTCGCGGCGATGTCGCAGCAGGCGATGCGCAGCCGGGTGGACGAGCTGGGCTCGATCCCCGTGGCGATGGGCGCGGCGGAGGCGGCGCAATTCCACGCCGCCGAGATCCCGAAATGGGCCGAGCTGATCCGCCTGTCCGGCGCGCGGCTGGAGTAGCGACGCCCGGGCGCCCCTTCCCATGGGGGCGCCCAGCGGCGAGCATGGCGGCCCTCGAGCCATCCCTGCCGGAGCCTCCATGCCCGTCCTGAACCGCATCGCCGACCTTGCCGACGAGATGACCGCCTGGCGGCGCGACTTCCACGCCCATCCCGAGCTCGGCTTCCAGGAGGAGCGGACCAGCGGCATCGTCGCCGCGCTGCTGGCCGATTGGGGCATCGAGGTGCATCGCGGGCTGGCGGGCACCGGCGTGGTCGGCGTGCTGCGCAGCGGCAACAGCGGGCGCAGCATCGGCCTGCGCGCCGACATGGACTGCCTGCCGATGCAGGAGGCGCGCGACATCCCGCACCGCAGCACCGCCGATGGCCGCATGCATGCCTGCGGGCATGACGGGCACACCGCGATCCTGCTCGGCGCGGCGAAGTACCTGGCGGAGACGAAGAACTTCGACGGCACCGTCCACTTCATCTTCCAGCCCGCCGAGGAGGGCGGCGGCGGCGCCAAGGTGATGATGGACCAGGGCCTGTTCGACCGCTTCCCCTGCGACCAGGTCTATGCGCTGCACAACTCGCCGCTGATCCCGCTTGGCGAGGCCGCGGTCACGGCCGGGCCGCAGCTCGCGGCGGCCGATGGCGTGACCATCACGGTCAGGGGCGTGGGCGGGCATGCCGCGCGGCCGCATGCCGCGATCGACCCCGTGCTGGTCGGCAGCCTGATCGTCGTCGGGCTGCAGGCGGTCGTCGCGCGGCGCACCGATCCGCTGGACAGCGCCGTGGTCAGCATCTGCGAGTTCCACGCCGGCAGCGCCGGCAACGTCATCCCCGACCGCGCCACCCTGAACGGCACCATCCGCACGCTCAGGGCCGAGACGCGGGAGGCGATGCAGCGCCTGATCCGCCAGGTCGCCGAGAGCACCGCGGCGGCCCAGGGCGCGGAGGTGGAGGTCGCGTTCCGCCGTGGCTACCCGCCCATGGTGAACCATGCCGAGCAGGCCGACCGCGCCGCTGCGGCGCTGGCGCGGGTGGTGGGGGAGCCGCGCATCCGCCGCAGCAAGCCGCCGTCGATGGGCGCCGAGGATTTCGC
>CAZMCV010000266.1:0-4175 GCA_964564645.1 uncultured Acetobacteraceae bacterium | reverse complement strand
GGCGGCGTCGATCTCGTCGTGCTGGTGCGGCAGGGCGCCATGGATGCCGTGGGTCTGCTGGCCCATGATGTCGACCCAGCGGCGCTGGTAGCCGCGCGCGAAGCCGGCGCAGGCCCGCCCGCCCGTCATGTGGTCCAGCATCGCGATGTCCTCGGCGACCCGCATCGGGTTCGCCGCCGGCAGGACGATGCCGAGCTGCCCGACGCGGATGCGCCGCGTCTGCATCGCGAAGTAGAGATCGAGCAGCACCGGGTTGTTCGAGACCTCGAACCCCTCGATGTGGAAATGGTGCTCGGTGAAGGAGACGCTGTCGTAGCCGAGCTCATCGGCGAGGCGGATCTGCTCGGACAGCTCGCGCAGCATGCGCTGGTAGAGGTCGCCGCGCATGCCGGCCATCCCCTGCTCGATCTCCGCGCGGCTGCCGATGCTCGGCAGGTAGAACAGGCTCGCCTTCATGGGCGGTTTCCTCCAGCTCTGGCCGATGCATGCTGCCGCCGCGGCGCCGGCCCCGCAATCGCCGACCGCGCCGGCGTGGACCGCCCCTGCCGGGCCGGTCTAGGCTGGCCGCCTGAAGCGCGCGATGCGACGGCGCGGGGGAGGAAGCGGATGGAGGTGGATCTCTGCGTCGGCACCGCCGGCCTGTCGGTCTGGTTCAGCCCCGACCGCGGCGAGAGCTGGACCCGCCCCTACAGCGAGAGCGGGCTCTATCTCGAATCCCGGGTCTGGGCGCTCTCGGCGCATCCGGCGCGGCCGGGCCAGGTGCTGGCGGGCACCGATCTCGGCCTCTTTCGCTGGGATCCGGCGCGGAAGCACTGGGACCATGATCCCTCGCCGCTCGACGCGATGCAGGGCTGGGCGCTGTCGCAGGACCCGCGTGATCCCGATATCGTGCTCGCGGGGACGCTGCCGGCGGCGATGTGGCGCAGCGAGGATGGCGGGCGGCACTTCGTGCAGGTGCCCGGCCGCTTCGCCGAGCACTGCATCTTCGTCCACCGCCCGCGCATCACGGAGATCGTGCGCGATTCCCGGAACCCGGACCGGCTCTTCGCCGGCGTCGAGATCGACGGTGTCTGGACCAGCACGGATGGCGGCCGGTCCTGGCGCAAATGCCGCGGCGAGGGGCTGCTGTCCGAGGACATCCACGGCCTGCTGCTGCGTCCCGGCCTCGGCGGGGCCGAGACGCTGTTCGCGGCGACCAACAAGGGCCTGCACGCCAGCAGCGATGGCGGCGAGACCTTCAGCTTCCGCCGCCTCGACAGCCCCTGGCAATACACCCGACAGGTCGTCGCCCGCGCGGATGGCGAGCGGCTGTTCCTGACCAATGGCGACGGCCCGCCGGGCTCCACCGGGCGGCTGCTCGGCAGCGATGATGGCGGCGCGACCTGGCGCGATCTCGGCCTTCCGGGCCCGCTGAACAGCACGCCCTGGTGCCTGGCGACGCACCCGGCCGATCCGTACCTGATCTTCCTCTGCACCAATCTCGGCCAGCTCTTCCGCTCGGAGGATGGCGGCGACAGCTGGACCCGGCTGGCACGCGAGTTCGGCGAGGTGCGCAGCATCCTGTGGCAGCCGCGCTGAGCGGGCGGGCTGGCGCGGCGGATACTTTGCCGCTTCTGGAACGATCCGATTCTGGTTCTTGACGTCGGGCCGGTTGCCGGCGCCGGACTTCGAACGCATTCTGGGTCATGCTACGGCCATGGGCCGGCGGAGGATCCGCTCGCGTGCAACCGGATGTCCTGGTCGTCGAGGACGAGGCGCTTCTCCTCATGCTGCTGCGCGACGTCTTCGAGGATGAGGGGCTCCGCGTGGAATCCGCCTCGGATGCCGAAAGCGCGCTGTCGCTGCTGACCGGGGGGGCGGCGCGGGACGCCATCGACCCGCCGGGGTGCCACGGGCAGGATGGCCGGCCGGCGCCGCTTCGCCCGGCCGTGCTGGTCACCGACCTCAACCTCGGGCCCGGCGCTGACGGGCTGTCGCTGGCGGATGCGGCGCGGCGGCAATTGCCCTGGCTGCCCGTGGTCTTCGTCACCGGCAACCCGGACCTCGTCACCGCCCGCGGCCTGGGCCCCGGGGAGAGGCTGGTGCCCAAGCCCTTCGACCCCTTCGCCCTGGCCGCCGAGGTCCGCGACCTCGCCCGCGCCGCGCGGCGGGGTGGGCCGCCCACCCCGGCCGAGCGGTGCGGCACCGAAGGCGGGCGGTGACGCGGCCCGGAAGGGGAGGCGGGCGCGGTCGCGCCGTCAGGCTGTCGCCAGCCAGCTCTTCGCCTCGCCCGCATAGGCGGGGCCGGGATTGCCGCTGACCGTGGTGCGCCACATCACGCGCCGCTCGCGCTCCGCGTCGAACCAGGTCGCGGCGTGGACGGTGCAGCGATTGTCCCAGATGACCAGGTCGCCCGGCGACCATTCATGCGCGTGGACGAAGCGTGGCTGCGTCAGATGCGCCATCAGCGCATCGAGCAGCGCGGCGCCATCGCCGCGCGGGCCGGGCTCCAGACCGACGAAGGGCCCTTCCAGCCAATCCATCTGGCCGTGCTCGCAGAGGTAGAGGGCGCGCTTGCCGGTCACGGGATGGGTGCGCACCACGGGCTGGCGCTGCGGCCTCTCATGCGGCGCGAGCGGGCGGGGCGGCGTGCCGGCCATCACGGCCTCGCGCCGGCGCCCGGCCCCCGCGCCGACATGCAACCCCTCCAGACCCTCGATGCGCGCCTTGAGCGCCTCGGGCAGCGCCGCATAGGCCGCGGTGCCGTCGGCGAAGAGGGTCTGGCCCTGGCCCTGCGGCACCGGCTCGACCGCCAGGAACAGCGACACATCGGGCGGCGGGCGGCGATAGCTCTGGTCGGTGTGCCAGCCGCGGCGGTGCGGGTATTGCAGCGGCAGCGTGCCCGCCTCGGTCAGCGGCGGCTCGGGTCGCGGGGGCGGCGGGCGGCTCGCGGGGGGGATGTTGGAGACGACGAAGATCTCCGGCACCGTCGGGTGCACCATGTTCGGCGCCATGCCGGTCTCGCGGTAATTCTCGACCTCGGGGCCGAAAAGGCGGCTGAGGCGGAGCAGCAGCGCCGGATCCCCGGCCATCGCCGCCATGCCCGGGACGAGCAGCAGCCCGCCGCAGCAAGCGAGCGCTTCCGGCAGGGTGGCGGGCGCTTCCTCCGCCGCCGCGACCAGCGAAGCCGCGCCGGCGCCGTCGCGCAGCCGGATCGTGCCGCCGAAGCCGCAGGCGGGCTGGAGGGGACGCAGCAATTCGAAACGCTCTGACATTCGCCTCGGCCCGATCGATGGTGCGGTGCGGCAAGCCTGGGGTCGCGCCGGCGCGTGCGTCAAGCGCAAGGCAGGTCGGGCGAAGCCCTCAAGGACCCCCGATTCTCTCGCGGCGGGACATGGCCCGAGGCAAGGCGGATCGGGGAAGGGAGAGAACTCCCTTCCCCCGGCCTTGTCTTGCCTGCCTTGGCAGAGGCGACGCCATTCGCCCGATGGCCCTGGCTGGCGCGCGGCCCCGCACCTTCGCATGTTGCCCCGGCAGGGGCGCGGGAGGGAGCCATGGAGGCGGGTGGGGCGGCGATGACGCCGGCGGAGCGGCGCTTCATCGAGGCGCAGCGCGTGGCGCGGCTGGCGACCGCCGATGCCGCGGGCGCGCCGCATGTCGTGCCGGTCTGCTTCGCGCTCGCCGAGGCCGATCTCTACGTCACGATCGACGCGAAGCCGAAGCGCGTGCCGGCGGCGCGGCTGCGCCGCCTGCGCAACCTGGCGGAGAATCCGGGCTTCGCCATCGTCTTCGACCGCTATGCGGAGGATTGGGCGCGCCTCGGCTGGGTGATGCTGCGCGGCCGGGCGACGATCCTCGAGCCGGGCGGGGAAGAGCACGCGGCAGCGCAGGCGCTGCTGCGGGCGCGCTACCCGCAATACCCGGCGATGCCGATCGCCGACCAGAAGGTGATCGCGCTGCGGATCGCCCGGTGCACGAGCTGGGGCGATCTCGGGATCGGCGCATAGCCTCGGATCGCCCGAGGAGGTGTCGAAGCAGAGCCACCCCCGCCCGCGTCGACGTCGAGCGATCCCGCCAGCCACCCGGAACAAGTGCCAGAAAGCGATGATGGGGGGCGCGGGGGGAAGAAGCGTCTTCTTCCCCCCCCCCCCCCCCCCCCCCCCCCAAAAACCAACCCCCGCGTCAGGCCGCGCGCC
>CAZMCV010000265.1:0-4214 GCA_964564645.1 uncultured Acetobacteraceae bacterium | reverse complement strand
TCGTTCTCGACCTTCAGGCCGAACACGTCCTTGACGTAGAAGACATCGACCGCGCGCACGCCATAGGTGGTGATGTGGGCGGAGGCGATCTGGAGGCCCTGCGCGCTGATCGCGGCGGTGACGTCGTGCAGCAGGCCCGGCCGGTCGCGCCCGTTCACCTCGATGACGGTGTGGGTGTTCGACGCATGGTTGTCGAAGACGACGCGCGGCGGGACGGTGACGGCGCGCAGCCGCGCCGGCTCCCGCCGCACCTTGCGGATCTCCTCGGCCAGCCGCAGCCGCCCCGAAAGCGCCTGCTCGATCAGCACCGACAGCCGCGCCAGGCGATGCGGCGCGTCGAACGCCCCGCCGGTGACGTCCTGCACCCAGAAGGTGTCCAGCGCCATGCCGTTCTGCAGCGTGTGGATGCGCGCATCGACGATGGAGGCGCCGGCGACGGCAAGCGCGCCGGCGATGCGGCTGAACAGGCCCGGATGGTCGGCGGCGTAGACCGTCACCTCCGTCACCGCGCGGCTCTCGAGCACGCGGGTGCGGACGGTCAGCGGCGCCTTCGTCGCCTCGGCCTCGCGGATCAGCCCGGCATGGCGCGCATGGGTCTCGGCGTCGAAGGACAGCCAGTAGCCGGGATAGCCGAGGCCGAGGAAGCGGTCGCGCTCCGCGCCGGGCCAGCCGGCGAGCATGGCCGAGGCGGCCTCGCGCGCGCGGGCGACGCGGACATCGCGCTCGGGCACCGAGAGCCCGCCGGCCAGCACCTCGGCGACGCGCCAGTACACCTCGCGCAGCAGGGTCGCCTTCCAGCCGTTCCAGACCTTGGGCCCGACGCCCCGCATGTCGGCGACCGTCAGCACCAGCAGCAGCCTGAGGCGCTCGGGCGACTGCACCAGGTCGGCGATGTCGAGGATGGTCTTCGGATCCTCGATGTCGCGCTTGAAGGCAGTCTGGCTCAGCATCAGGTGGTGCAGCACCAGCCAGGAGACGGTCTCGGTCTCCTCGGGCGTCAGCCCCATCCGCGGGCCGAGCTCCTGCGCGATGCGCGCGCCGAGCTCGGAATGGTCGCCGCCACGGCCCTTGGCGATGTCGTGCAGCAGCGCCGCGGCGTAGAGGGCGCGCTTCGACTGGACATGCGCGATCAGCTCGGACGCGACCGGGGCGACCTCGGCCAGCTCGCCGCGCTCGAGCTGCTGGAGCACGCCGATCACCTCGATCGTGTGCTCGTCCACGGTGAAGACGTGGTAGGTGTCGAACTGCATCAGCCCGACGATGCGCGCCCATTCCGGCAGGAAGCGCGAGAGGAACCCCGTCTCGTTCATCAGCCGCAGCCA
This sequence comes from uncultured Acetobacteraceae bacterium, assembly GCA_964564645.1. Taxonomy (GTDB): domain Bacteria; phylum Pseudomonadota; class Alphaproteobacteria; order Acetobacterales; family Acetobacteraceae; genus CAZMCV01. The sequence goes on along the minus strand of CAZMCV010000265.1, from coordinate 2,892 downwards.
TTGCGCGGCGCAGCGGCCCGACATCAGGTCGAGGAAGATCGCGTTGGCCTCGCGGTCCTCGCGCAGCCGCACGGCGTGGTGGGCGTGGCGGATCAGCGCGCGCAGCGCCAGCGGATGGATCTCCAGCTTGCGGTCGCGCGCGGCGCGCAGGATGCGCAGCATCAGCACCGGCTCGCGCGTGAAGTCGCGGTTCGGGGGGGCCGCGACCAGCTTGCCGTCGGCAAACGCCAGGCCCTGTTCCGCCAGCGCCGCGTCGCCCTGGCGCCGCTGCGCGGGCGGGCCGAGTGCGGCGCGCTCGATCGCCGGCTCCAGTACGCGGGTCAGGCGGAGCACGTCGCGCACCGTCAGGAACAGGTGCTTCATGAAGCGCTCGACGCCTTCCTGGCGGCCATGCGCGGTGTAGCCCATGCGGGCGCCGACCACCGGCTGGAAGTCGAAGGTCAGCCGCTCCTCGGCGCGGCCGGCGACGTAGTGGAGGTGGAAGCGGACGGTCCAGAGGAAGTTCCAGGCGCGGCGGATGGCGCGCGCCTCATGCTCGGTCAGCAGGCCGCCGCCCGGGCTGTCGGCGCCGACCAGCTCCGGCATGCGCTGGGTGTTGAAGGCGTAGCGCGCCAGCCAGTAGAGGGTCTGCAGGTCCCGCAGGCCCCCGCGCCCCTCCTTGATGTGCGGCTCGACCAGGTACGGGCTGTCGCCGTAGCGCTGGTGGCGCGACAGCCGCTCGGCGCGCTTGGCCGCGAGGAAGGGGCCGAGCCCCTCCTCCTGCCGCCGGGCGTGGAAGGCCGCCTGGAAGCGGTCGAACACCGCCCTCTCGCCGGTCAGGAACCGCGCATCGACGAGGGCGGTCAGCACGGTGGTGTCGCGCGCGCCCTCCTCCAGGCAGTCCCGAGCGCTGCGCGTCGCGTGCCCGACCTTCAGGCCGAGATCCCACAGCAGGTAGAGCACGAACTCGACCGTCCGCTGCGCCCGCGGCCCGGCCGGCCCGTCGGTCAGGAACAGCAGGTCGATGTCGGAGTAGGGGGCAAGGACGCCGCGGCCATAGCCGCCGGTCGCGACCAGGGCGAAGGGCGCCTCCGCCCGCTCCGCCGGGCTGCGCGGCGGGACCATGGCCAGCGCATAGGCGTGGATCGCCTGCACCATCCCGTCCATCAGCGCCGCCAGCCAGCGCGCGGCGGCGAGCCCGGACAGCTCCTGCGCCTCGAACCCGTCCTGCACGCGGGTCTGGATGCGCCCGAGCTGGCGGCGCAACCGGTCCACCGCCTCCTCGCGCGAGAGCGGTCCGACGGTGAGCGCTTCCAGGAGGTCCGGCAGGACCTGCGGCGCCTCCGCCACGATTGTGGGCAGGCGGCGCGGCTGTGCCGGCTCCATGGGCAGGGGGGCGGCGGCCGAGGGGTTCATCGCGACGAGATTAGCTTGACAGCGCCATCCGGGACAGCCGCATCGGCGAGAGCCCGCAGACGATAAAGCGCATCCAGCGCCTCGCGTGGCGACAGCGCATCAAGGTCGAGCGAGGCGAGCGCCTCCAGCACTTGCTGCGGTGCGGCATCCGTCCTGGTACCTCGCGCAACGGTTGTGGCGCTGCCTGTTCCCTGGGCAAACAGCGGCAGCTCGTCCGAAAGTGGATCCAGGCCCCGCGCCCGTTCCTCCAGCGCCTGCAGCACCTGGGCGGCCCGCGCCAGCACCGGCCGCGGCACGCCGGCGAGCTTGGCCACATGCAGCCCCCAGCTCCGCTCCGCGACGCCGGGGGCGACGCTGTGCAGGAACACGACCTCTCCCTTCCACTCGCGCACCCGCATCGTCGCCGGCCGCAGCTCCGGCAGCTTTCCTGCCAGCGCCGTCAATTCATGGAAATGGGTGGCGAAGACGGTGCGGCAGCGGATGCGGTCGTGCAGCGCCTCGAGCGCGCTCCACGCAATCGCCAGCCCGTCCCAGGTCGCGGTGCCGCGCCCGACCTCGTCCAGCACCACGAGCGACCGCGGGCCCGCCTGGTTCAGGATCGCCGCCGTCTCCGCCATCTCCACCATGAAGGTCGAGCGCCCCCCCGCGATGTCGTCGGCCCCGCCGACCCGGCTGAACAGCCGGTCGACGAGGCCGATGCGCGCCGCTTCCGCCGGGACGAACATCCCGGCCTGGGCCAGCACGGCGATCAGGGCGTTCTGCCGCAGAAAGGTGGATTTTCCCGCCATGTTCGGCCCGGTCAACAGGCAGAGCCGCCGCCCGGGCGAGAGGTCGCAGTCATTCGGCACGAAGGCCGGGCCGCGGGTCCGGGCCAGCGCCGCGACGACGACGGGGTGGCGGCCGGCGGTGATCTCGAAATCCGCCCGCTCGGTGATCTCGGGGCGGCACCAGCCCTGTTCCTCCGCGATCGCGGCCGCGGCGGCGTGCAGGTCGAGCTCGGCCAGCGCCTCGGCCGCGTCGGCGATGCCGGGCGCGGCTTCCAGGACCAGGTCGCGCAGGTGCCGCACGATCCGCTTCTCCCGCGCTGCGGCCTGGTCCGCGGCCTCGGCCAAGCGCCGGTCGAGCGTGGCCAGCGCCGTGCAGGTGAAGCGCTGGGCGTTCGCCATGGTCTGGCGGTGGATCGGCGCCAGGTCGCCGGTGGCGCCGGCGGGCGGCTGGCGCAGCAGCGCCTCCCCCGCGGCAGAGGGCAGCTCGGCCAGGTAGCCGAATTGCTGGTGGTGGCGGACCTTCAGGCTCGCCACCCCCCAGGCCCGGGCGAGGTCGCGCTGCAGCGCCGCGATGGCGCCGCGCGCATCGTCGCGCAGCCGCCGCAGCCCGTCGAGCTGCCCGTCATAGCCCGCCGCCACGATCCCCGCGTCGTCGAGCCGCGCGGGCAGGCTCTCGGCCAGCGCCCGGGCGAGCTCGGGCCCCGGGTCGGGGGCCGGGCGCAGCGCGCGC
>CAZMCV010000264.1:0-4276 GCA_964564645.1 uncultured Acetobacteraceae bacterium | reverse complement strand
ACCGCGTTGTGGCCGTACCACCACTGGATCATCGCATCCTGCACGCCGGACCAGAGGATGTAGCTCTTGGACGTGCCGGCCACCGGAAGTGCGAGGTTGTTGCCGAGGTGCAGCATGGCGACGGTGATGATGAAGGCGAGGAAGAACCAGTTCGCCACGTAGATGTGGGGTTCCTCGCGCTTCACGATCGTGCCGCCGAAGGCGACCAGGTAGGTCACCCACACCACCGTCAGCCAGAGGTCCACGTACCATTCGGGCTCGGCGTATTCCTTGCCCTGCGTCACGCCGAGGACATAGCCGAGGGCGGCGGTGACGATGACGAACTGGTAGCCCCAGAACAGGAACCAGCCCATGTCCTCGCCGCCGAACAGGCGCGCGCGGCAGGTGCGCTGCACGACATAGAGGCTCGTGCAGAGCAGCGCATTGCCGCCGAAGGCGAAGATCACCGCGCTGGTGTGGACGGGGCGGAGCCGCCCGAAGGTGGTCCATTCGAGATCGAGATTGAGCAGGGGCCAGGCCAGCTGGGAGGCGATCAGCACCCCCATCAGGAACCCGACCACTCCCCAGAAGACGGTCGCGATGAGGAAGGCCTTGATCGGGCCCTCCACATAGGCTGGCGCCGCGGTCCGCAGGGCACCGGCCTGTCCGGTGCCGCCCGCGGTCCCGAGGACGGCGACGGAGCCTCCTTCGGCCATGGATGCGTTCTCCTAAGGCGCGCGCCGCGTCGCGTGGATCGGGTCCGCCGGCGCGCTCTTCGCTCTTGCAGCACCGGGTGCCGCGCGTCCTTGATCCGGATCAACAGATGCAGGTTCCAGCGGCGCTAGATTGCGGCGCCGGGCGGCCGATGCCGCCGGCTTTCGCCGGTTGGGCGCGGACGGGGAGGGCGGCATGGGCGGGGACCAGGGGGAGGCGACGGGTGCGGCGATGGCGGCGCCGGAGGCCCCGATGTCGCGCATCCGACGCGTCGCGACCGACCGGCCCTGGGCCTGGCTGACCGCGGGCTGGACGGATCTCCTGGCCACGCGCCCCATCGCGCTGGCCTATGGCGGCGCGGTGACGCTGGCCGGCTGGGCGCTGGTGCTGCTGATGGTGGAGACCGAGATCCGCTGGGCGATCCTGCCCGCGACGGCCGGCTTCTTCCTGGTCGCGCCGCTGCTCGCCGCCGGCCTCTACGAGACCAGCCGGCTGCGCGAGGCAGGGCGCGCCCCGAGCCTGGCCGATGCGCTGGCGGGATTTCGCCGCAATGGCTCGCAGCTCGCCTTCATGGGCGTGGTGCTGCTGCTGATCCACCTGATCTGGGTGCGCATCGCCGGGCTGCTCTTCGCGCTGTTCTTCGGGCTCGGCTTCGCGCCCGGCCTCCAGGACCTGCCGCTCGCGCTGCTGCGCGCGCCGGATCTCCTGCCCTTCCTGATCATCGGCACGGGCTTCGGCTTCCTCCTCGCCTCGGCGACCTTCGCGGTCTCGGCGGTCTCGATCCCGATGATCATGGACCGGCCCGACATCTCCGCGCCGGAGGCGATCACGGTCAGCATCCAGGTGGTGCTGGAGAATTGGCGGCCGATGCTGCTCTGGGCCGGGCTGATCGTGCTGTTCACCGGCCTCGCGCTGATCCCCTTCTTCCTTGGCCTCGTGGTGGTCATGCCGCTGATCGGCCATGCCACCTGGCACGCCTATCGCGACCTGGTGCGCCGGTAGCGGGACCGCGAAGGCCCGCTCGGAGTTTGTGAATCAATCGAATTTGCGAAGGAATGCCCCCTGGAATCATTGGGGAATTCCCTCCGAAACCGGGGCTGGCGGGCATTCTTTCACGAACTCTCAGAGCAGCAGGAGGTCGAGGGCGAAGTCGGGCGGCGACGGCTCGGCCGGGACCAGGGATGGCGGCGGCGCGCTGCGCGCATCGCCGCCCGCCGCCTGGCCGAGCGGCTGCGAAACCCAGATCCCCTCCGGATTCGCCGCCTCGATGCGCGCCAGCGATTCCGGCGACAGCGCGATGTCGGCGCGCAGCTGCTCCCGCGCCGTGCCGGAGGCGAGGCGCGCGAGGTGGAGCGCGAGCTCCTCGCCGGTCGGGTCGCGGCCGAGCGCGCCGCGGAAGGTGTCGAGCACGAAGCCCGTCGGGTCCGGCTCGTCGAGGCCCCGCATCGCCGCCGCATCCCCGGCCATCTCGGTCGGCGCCACGCCGGAGCGCAGCGCGACCACCGTCGCCGCATGCGGGGCGGCGCCCGGCACCGAGGCGGCGGCCAGCAGCGCGGCCGCCCAGGCGGCGGCGCCGGCCGGGTCGCGCTCCAGCGATCCATCCACGAAGTCGAACCGCTGCACCGTATCGGGCAGCACCGCCTCGGTGCCGTCCTCGAGGGAGAGGCGCTGGCGCGGCGGCGCGCCGCCGGTCTCCGGCAGCGGGCCGAGGGCGAGGACCGAGTCCGCCCCGGCGCTGACCACGGCGCGCGACGCATCGGCCAGCGCCACCCCGCCCTGGGCCTCGCCCGGCGCCATCACCGGCGGGCCGTGCGGGGGGGCGTCGGGGTCGGTGACGTCAATCTCGAGCAGGAAGCCCGCGCTGTTGCGGCCATCGGAGACCTCGATCAGCATCGGCCGCAGCGGGATGTCGTCCAGGTCGAGGCTGATGCCGTCCCGCAGCTTCAGCGTCGTGCCGTCGACCACCTCGAAGCGCCATTCGTCGTCGGCGGTGAAGGTGAAGTGGAAGGGCCCGGCGGAATCGGGATCGACGATCGCGAGGCGGCCGATGACCGCGCCGATCGCGCCGGCCGCGACGCTGCCGCCGCTGGCGAAGGCCAGGGATTCGGGCGGCGTGTCGTCCACATCCAGCACCGCGATGCGGAACACGGTCGGATCGTCGATGACCGTGCCGTCCTGCAGCCGCACCCGCAGCGAGAAGGCGATCTCCGGCGCCCGCCCGGCGACGGCGAAGGATTCGTAGTCCACCACCGCGCCCGGCGTGACGAAGACAGAGGCTCGGCCCGGCGCCCAGCGCAGCGCGACATGGTCCGCGCCGGCCCCGATGGCCTCGACCGAGGCGATGCGGCCGGTCCCGACCAGGGCGAGGCCGAGCAGCCCGGCCCAATCCCCCTCCAGGCTGCCCTCCGCCATCAGGCCCGGGAGGCTGCCGGTGATCTGGACGGAACTCATGCCGCGCGACCTCATCCCAAATCTGGGACAGAGGATCGCCGAGCGGCCTTTCCGGACCATAAAAGAGACTTGTCGCACCGATCGCCGATCACCCGCCCTTCGGGGCGGTTCCGGAGACAGCCCGCGCGGGCCGACGAGGCGGGAGACGCCGCGGCGCCGTCAGGCCCCACCCGTGGCGAGCCGCGCGGCCATGCCCAGCAGCACGACCCCGTTCAGCGCGAACAGCACGCCGCCGGCGGTGCGGAAGGCGCCCCCGTGCCGGCGCCCGAAGAAGCGACCGACCAGCGCGACGCCGACCAGCGCCGGGACCGTGCCCAGCACGAAGGCCGCCATGGCCAGGGCGCCCGCGAGCGCGCTGCCGGCGGCCGCGGCCCCGGCCAGCGCGCCATAGAGCATCCCGCAGGGCAGCGCCGACAGCATCAGGCCCAGCAGCACGCCCCGCCCGCCCGTCGGGGGCGCGGCCAGCAGGGCGCCGATCCGCCGGTGGAAGGCGGCGGGCAGGGGCAGCGCGAACCCGCCCGCCCGCCCGGCGCGCCACCGCCCGGGCAGGATCCGCTCCGCCGCGGCCACCAGCATCAGGAGCGCGGCGGCGACGAGCAGCACGGCGAGCAGCACGCGCAGCCCGCTCGCCTGCACGACCAGCCCGGCCGCGCCGCCGGCCAGGGCCCCGAGCGCGCCATAGCCGAGCATCCGGCCGAGATGGTAGGGCAGCAGCGCCGCCCCGGAGAGACGGCGCAGGACCCCGCCGCCCGCCATCGCCTCGGCCCCGGCGGCCGCCTGGGCCAGGACGAAGGGGCCGCACATCCCGGCGCAATGCGTGGCCCCGCCGGCGAGCCCGGCCAGGAAGAGCGCGCCGAGCAGGGCCGGCAGCCCCCCGGGCCCGAGGGCGGTGAGATCGCGCAGGCAGTCGGCGAGCATGGGCGCCCGAATAGCCGGGCCGCCACGCCCTGTCCTTGCCCTGGATCAAGACGCGGCCCTGCCGAGCGCCGGGCCCGGCCGGCGCGGCCCGCGACGGGGCGGGGTGGCCCGCCCGGTCGGGCGCCCGTCGCCTAGGGCGTGTCTGCAAAGCGTTGAACCCTGGGCTGACGTTGCGCGGCCGCGTGCACGGTTGAGTTGCATGGCACGAGGCGAT
>CAZMCV010000263.1:0-4324 GCA_964564645.1 uncultured Acetobacteraceae bacterium | reverse complement strand
GCCTCGGCGCACTCGCCCCGCAGCCTCGGCAGCCGGGGGTGCGCCGGGTGCCGCGCGGCGAGGTGGGCGAGCGCCGCCTCGGCCGCCGCCCGCCGGCCCGCCCTGGCGAGCAGGCTGGCCTGCTCGGCGAGGAGCTCGGGGTGGTCGGGCGCGAGGGCCAAGCCCGGGGCGAGCGCGTCCAGCGCGTCCTCCGGGGCATGGTGCCGCTGCAGCGCGCGCGCCCAGCGCAGCCTTCGGACCGGGTCGCCGGGATGCGCCGCCGCGTCATCCGCGAAGAGGCGGAGCGCCGTCGCGACGTCGCCCTCCGCCTCCGCCAGGATGCCGCGGAGCTCCGGCAGGCGCGCATGGTTCGGATGGCGCGCGGCCAGGGCCTCCAGCGCCGCCGTGGCGGCGGAGAGCCGCCCGGCATGGCGCAACGTCAGCAGGCGCAGGATCAGCAGGTCCGCCGCGCCGGGCGACGCGGCGAGCCCCGCCTCGAGGACGGCAAGCGCCTCGTCGTGGCGCCCGAGACGGTCGAGCCGCTCGGCGAGGCGGCCGCGCAGCGCGCGGTCCTCCGGCCGGGCGGCCAGCGCCTGCGCCAGCGCCTCCGGCCCGGCGGTGGTCGGTGCGTCGGCCATCGGGCCGCTGTTGGCTGGCGATGCGGCGGCCATGGGCTTGCCGGTGGGTGGCGGCGCGGCGGCCATCAGGCGGCGGTTGGCGAGCGGCGGCGGGAGTGGACGGCCGTGCGGTCAGGCGGCCCGGGCGCCCGCCTCGTCGGTCGGATCCTCGCCCGGGCCGCCGGACAGGTGGGCGGCGCGCCCGGCGATGCCCGCGCGCAGCGCCGGCGGCAATTGGCGCCCGCTCAGCGCGCGCGGCTCCGGCCGTTCGACCATCGGCTCGGCGTCGGCGCCGTGCAGCGCCAGGTATTCCGCGTGGTTGTCGAAGCGCCGGCGCGAGGCGGTGTCGAGGAAGGTCTCGGCCGGCACGCCCTCCGCCAGGATGACCTCGTGCGCCGCGGTCTCGATGTGGAAGACGGTGAAGCGCTCGCCGAGCTCCGCCGGCGTCATGCGGCGGATGGTGGTTCCGTTGACCAGCGCGCCGGCATGCGCGAGCACGCCGTCGAGGAGCAGGGCGTGGTCGGCGGTGACGCGCAGCGCCCGTGCCGGCAGCCCTTCGCCGAGCGCGCCCGGGGCGATCCGCACCGGGAAGCGGCTTTCGCCCAGGCCGAAGCGGGTGGCGACGGTCTGCCGGCCGATCCAGCGGACCGGCACGGCGCGGCCTTCGGCGGTCAGCACGAGGTCGCCGGTCCCGAGCGCCTCGACGGCGACCTCGCCGCCGGGCGTGGCGATCAGTGTGCCGGGCAGGAAGCAGGTCAGCGAGCCGCCCGTGCTGTAGTCGACCGACTGGCCGTCGCTGTAGGGCGCGCCGTTGGCGAGCACGGTGAGGCTGCCCGAGCCGGAGTCCAACACCGGCTCGCCGCCGGCGGTGGTCCCGAGGAACGTTACGCTCCCGGCTAAAAAACCGCTGAGATACAGGTCCGCCTGCTCACCCGCCGTCAAGGTCGGTCCGTTCGCGGCATCGTCCCACTGCAGGGTCCAGCCCGAGTTGAAGGAGTTGCTGTCGATCCGCACCGTGTCGGCGTCGATCGTGCTGGCATTGTAGGCGGTGTCTGCGGTGAAACCGATGATGGTGGCCATGGCAACCCTTCCCGTGCCCCGGGGCGGCAGGACTCCTGCGCCGGGCCTTCCCCCTTCCTGCGGGTCCGCGGCGCGGGCAGGCCGCCGGCGGATCGCCCGCTCGGCGGCGCCCGCGTTGCGCTGGCGGACCTCACGGCGGCAGGGGAGAACCTCGACCGCCTGGGGTCACCACCTATGGTAGAATTGAAATGAAGTCCATCAACCATCACGCGGAAACGCCGGGCGCTCCCGAAGCCGCTGCGTCCAGTGGCCCGGCTGCAACAGGGACGTCCCGGTCACCCGACCCCACGGCTCAGCGCGCCGGCACCACCCGCGACGGCCGCCGCGCGGCATCGGCGCATCCGGGCGCTGCGGCGCGCGAGGGACAACCGGCGTCGGTACCCCGGGCGGCGGTGCCTCCGCGCGACCGGCGGCGTCAGTCCACGATCGCCGCGTAGACCATGTCGCGCAGCAGGCCACGATACGGGTCGCGCTGCCCGGGCGCCTGCATCAGGAACACCACGGCGAGGTCCTCGGCCGGGTCGATCCAGAAGGTCGTGCCGGCCATGCCGTGCCAGAAATACATGCCCACCGAGCCGGGCGTCGGCGCCATGCCGCGGTCGCGCCGCATGGCGAAGCCGAGGCCGAAGCCATGGCCGGGCGGCAGCAGGTCGGGCGGCCCCTCGATCGTGCCGAGATGGTCGGCGGTCATGAGCTCGACTGTCTTCCGCCCGAGCAGCCGCACATCGCCGAGCGTGCCGCCATCGAGCAGCATCTGCATGAAGCGGGCGTAGTCGAGGCTGGTCGAGACCATGCCGCCGCCGCCCGATTCGAACATCGGCGGCTCGCGCACCGGCAGCAGCGCGACATCGGCGCCCGTGTCGGGGTCCTTCGGGAAGGCCTCGGCCAGCCGCGCATGGTCGCGGGCCGGCACGTGGAAGCCGGTGTCGGCCATGCCGAGCGGGCCGCAGATCCGCTCGGCGAGGAAGGCGCCGAGGGTCTGGCCCGAAACGACCTCGATCAGCCGCCCAAGCACGTCGGTGGAGCGGCTGTATTCCCACCGCGTGCCGGGCTGGTGCAGCAGCGGCAGCGAGGCGAGGGTGGCCACCTGGTCGGCATTGGTCTGCTTCAGCCGTGCGACCTTCGCCGCCATGTAGGCCTGGTGCACGGGCCCGTTGCCGCGGAACTCGTAGGTGAGGCCGGAGGTGTGGCGCAGCAGGTCCTGGATGGTGACAGGCCGCGCCGCCGGCACGGTGCCGCCATCGGCCGTCGCGACCGGCAGCGAGGCGAGTTCCGGCAGGTACTTGCCGATGGGCTCGTGCAGCAGGAAGCGGCCTTCCTCCAGCAGCAGCATCACGCCGACCGAGACCAGCGGCTTGGTCATCGAGTAGATGCGGAACACGGCATCCGTCCGCATCGGATCGCCGGCGGCCGAGTCGCGCCGGCCGAGGGCCTCGTGCCAGGCGATGCGGCCATGGCGCGCGACCAGCACGACGGCGCCCGGGATGTTCCCCGCCTCGATCCGCTGCGTCAGCGCCTGGCCGAGCCGCGCCAGGCGGGCGGAGGAGAGGCCGACCTCCTCCGGTCGCTCGGCCTTCGTCCAGGGCGGGCTCATTCCGCGGCGACCGCGGCCGGCTTGTGCACGGTGATGGAGTTCTTGCCGTAGCGGTCGCGATAGGGCTGGGTGTCGATCTCCTCGAGGTCGATCTCGCGCGACAGCACCTGGCGCTTCCATTCCTGGTGCTCGGGCTCGCGGGCGTGGAATTCCGGCATCACCTCGCGCGCGAAGAGCTCGAGGCTCTCGCAGATATGCTCGTGCGTGTTGTTGCCGGCCTGGTTGAGCAGGATGACCTGGTCGATGTTGCTGCCCTCGAATTTGCGCAGGCGGCGGCGGATGGTCTCCGGGCTGCCGATCAGGCCGCCGCGCAGCGCGCGCTCCAGCGCCTCCGGGTTCTCGGCCTTCCACTTGTTGTACTCGGCCCAGAGGTCGACATCACCGGGCCGCGCGCGCTCGCGCCCCACGCCGGCGCCGTAGTAGCGCAGCGCGAACTGGAAGAAGGTGACGCCATCGGCCCGCCTGCGCGCCTCCTCATCCGTCTCGGCGCACATGAAGTAGGTGACGATCGCGATGTTCGGGTTGGTGGCGTAGTCGCAGAGCAGGTCCTGGCGCTTGACGAAGCTGTTGTAGTAGGCGTGCACCCAGGCATGCGCCGCCTCGGCGGACAGGAACTGGAAGCCGAGCGCCCCCATCCCGCGGCGCCCGGCCATCTCGATCGTCTCGAGCTGCGAGCAGGCGACCCAGAGCGGCGGGTTCGGCCGCTGCAGCGGCTTGGGCAGCACGTTGCGCAGCGGGAACTGGAAATAGGGGCCGTCATACTGCCAGCCGCCGTCGCGCATCATGGGCAGCACGCAGCGCACCGCGTCCTCCCAGACCTCGCGCTTGTCGGCCATCTGGCGGCCGAAGGGCTCGAGCTCGGTCACGCTGGCGCCCTCGCCGATGCCGAACTCGACGCGGCCGTTGCTGAGGAGGTCGAGGCAGGCGACGCGCTCGGCCACGCGCGCGGGATGGTTGGTGGTCAGCTGGATGATGCCGTGGCCGAGGCGGATCCGCTTGGTCCGCTGGCTGGCCGCGCCGAGGAACACCTCCGGCGCCGGGGAGTGCGAGTATT
>CAZMCV010000262.1:0-4482 GCA_964564645.1 uncultured Acetobacteraceae bacterium | reverse complement strand
GGCCCTGGTCGAGCAGGGCATCGAGATGGGGCGGCCGAGCCTGCTGTCCGTCGAGGCCCATCGCGACGCGGCGGGGGCGATCCGCGTCTCCGTCGGTGGCGGGGTGGTGCCGGTCTCGCGCGGGACGATCGAGACGGCGTGACCGGCTTCCCCGGCCACGGCCCCCTTCAGGGAGAGACCAGGACATGACCGAAGACACGCTGCGCATCGTCACCCTCTGCGGCAGCCTCCGCCGCGCCTCCTACAACGCGGCGATCCAGCGCGCCCTGCCGGCGCTGGCGCCGGCGGGGATGACGGTGTCCGCGCTCGGCGGCGTCGGCGAGTTCCCGCATTACGACGCGGATCTCCAGGCGCAGGGCTTCCCCGGCGCGGTCACCGCGATGGCCGACGCGATCCGCGCCGCGGACGGGATCGTGATCGTGACGCCGGAATACAACTACTCGATCCCCGGGGCGCTGAAGAACGCGATCGACTGGCTGTCGCGCGTGAAGGACCAGCCCTTCGCCGGCAAGCCGATGGCGATCCAGTCGGCCTCGATGGGCATGCTCGGCGGTGCGCGCTGCCAGTACCATCTGCGCCAGTCGATGGTGTTCCTCGACGCGCTGGTGCTGAACCGGCCGGAGGTGATGGTGCCCCAGGCGCAGGCGAAGATCTCCGATTCGGGCGAGATCACCGACGAGGCGACGCGGAAGGCCATCGCCGCCCAGCTCGACGCCTTCGCCGCCCTGATCCGCCGCGTCCGGCCGCGCTGAGCGTTGGTGAAGGAATGCCCGTCAGCGCCGATCCTGGAGGGAATGCCCCAATGATCCCAACGGGAATTCTTTCGCAAACTCGATTACTTCACAGGCTCTGAGTTGGACGAGCTCGCCTTCCACCGCGTGCTGCACCGGCCGGGGACGCTGCTCGATGTCGGCGCGCATGACGGCGCCTTCACCCTGCCCCTGTCGCGCCTGCCGCTCTCGCGCGTGCTCGCCTTCGAGCCGCTGCCGGAGGCGTTCGAGCGGCTCCGCCGCGCGGTCGCGGGCGCACCGAATGTCGAGGCGCGGCAGGAGGCGCTCGGCGACCACCGGGGGGAGGCGGCGCTGTCGATCCCGCTGCTCGACGGCGTCGCCAACGAGCAATGGGCGAGCACCGCCAAGCTCTATGCCGGGCTCGATGCGCGGGTGACGGAGCGGCGGATCACCGTTCCCCTCCGCCGGCTCGACGAGTTCGGCCTGGTCGACCTCACCGCCGTCAAGCTCGACGCCGAGGGGGCGGAATACGGGGTGCTGCGCGGGGCGCGCGACACGCTGGCGCGGTGCCGCCCCATCCTCTCGATCGAGATCGAGGAGCGGCACCGGGAAGGCGCGACCTGGGCCGTGCCCGCCTTCCTCGATGCGCTCGGCTATGACGCCTTCTACGAATTCTGGGGCGAGTGGCGGCCGATGGCCGGCTTCCACCGCCCGACCATGCAGCGCGCCAGCGCCAACCCCGCGGTCTTCGCCACCTCCGACCCCTACATCTTCGTCTTCTACTTCCTGCCGCGCGAGGCCGCCGAGGCGATGCTGGCCACGCTTCGCGCCGCGGAGAGCGTGGCCGGGCCCTGAACCCCTCGGCCTTCACGCGGCCGTTGCTTCCCCGCCGAACCCGTTGCCCGGACCGCCGTTCTCCTGCGTGAGCAGCCATGCAGGAAGGATCCGAACCGGATGGCGAACGCGCAACACCTCGATCCCAGGGACATCCCGGACCACACGCCCGTCGTCGGCAGCGATGGCCGCCACCTCGGCACGGTCGACCGGGCGGAAGGCGAATACCTGAAGCTCAGCCGCTCCGACCCCGAGGCGGGCGGCATCCACCACTGGCTGCCGCTGCGCGTCGTGGCGGGGCTCGAGGGCGGCATCGTCCGCCTCGCCCTGCCGGTCAGCCAGGCGCGCGAGGCCTGGCTGAACGAGCATGAGGTGGCGGAGCGGATCGCGCTCGACCCGGCAAGCGCCGCGCAATTCGGCCGGGCGCCGCCGGGCGACGATTCCGGGCCGCACGGCGCCGCGGCGGAGGGCGGCGCCGTGGCGGGACGGGACCCCGAGCAGGGAGGCCGCCCGCCCGGGGCCCCGGGTTGCGGCACCCTCGGGCTCGGCCGCGGCACCTGACCCCGGCGGGGCGCGATGGCCGGGCGCCCGCCCGGGGGCCGGACCGGCGCGGGAAGGCCCCGCGGGCGCGCCCGGGCGTTCCGTCCGGAAGCCGGTCGGGCGGGCCCGCCTTCGCGCGACCTCAGTCGCCTTCGACCGCGCTCGGCAGCCACAGCACATCCTCGATCCGCCGCGCGCCCGAAGCCAGCATCGCCAGCCGGTCGAGGCCGAGCGCGATGCCGCTGCCCGACGGCATCCCGTGCTCCAGCGCCGCCAGGAAATCCGCATCGACCGGCCATGCGGCGGCCGCGCCGTAGCGCCGGCCGCGCTCGGCGACATCGGCCTCGAAGCGGGCGCGCTGCTCGGCGGCATCCGTCAGCTCGTCGAAGGCGTTGGCCAGCTCGATCCCCGCCACGAACAGCTCGAAGCGCAGCGCGGCGCGCGGATCGGACGGGTCGCGCCGCGCCAGCGCCGCCTGGGGCGCCGGCCAATGCGTCAGGAAACTCGCCCGGCCACGGCCGAGCGCGGGCTCCACCCGCTCGAGCAGCAGGCGGAAGAACAGATCCTCCCACCCCTCCCCCTCGCGCGGCGGCACGCCGATGCGCGCCGCCGCCGCGCCGAGCCGCGCCGCATCCCCCTCCGTGCCGAGGATGTCGATGCCGCCGCACCAGCGCGCGAAGGCCTCCGCCATGGTGATCCGCTCGAAGGGCAGGGCCAGGTCGGTCTCCACCCCGCCATGCGCCACCATGGGCGGGCAGACGGCGCGGACCAGCGCCTCCGTCTCGTCCATCAGCCCGTCGAGCGTCAGGCCGGGCCGGTACCATTCCAGCATGGTGAACTCGGGCGCGTGGCGCGGCCCGACCTCGCCATTGCGCCAGACCCGGGCCAGCTCGAAGACCGGCCCCGCCCCCGCCACCAGCAGACGCTTCAGGGCAAGCTCGGGCGAGGTGCGCAGCCAGAGGGTCCGCCGCCCCCCGCCCGCGCCCAGATGCGGCACCCATTCGCTGGCGAAGGCGTGCAGGTGCACCTCCATCCCCGGCACGGGCACGAGGCAGGGCGTCTCCACCTCCTGGTAGCCGCGGGCGCGGAGGAAGGCGCGCACCTCCTCCACCAGCCGGGCGCGGCGGCGGAGGAAGGGCAGGCGCGCGGCCAGGCGCTCGGGGTGCCAGGGCGGGGTCGGGGGGCACGGCGGTTCGGGCATTGCGGGTCGCAGGGTCGCGGGCTAGCTGCGCCGACCATGCCCGATGGCGCCCCTCCCCCGCCAGCCCGCGCCCGCCGCAGCCTGCGCAGCGCCGAGGACCTGGTCGATGCCGGCCTGCTCGACCCGGCGCGGCGCGCGGGCATCGCCGCGGTCGCCGCGCGCTACAGCATCGCCCTCACCCCGACCGTGGCCGGGCTGATCGAGGCGGCCGGGGATCCGATCGCCCGCCAGTACCTGCCGGAGGAAGCCGAGCTCCGCACCGCCCCGGAGGAGGCCGTCGACCCGACCGCCGATGCCCCCTTCACGCCGGTCAAGGGCGTGGTGCATCGCTACCCGGACCGCGCCCTGCTGAAGCCGCTGCTCGCCTGCCCGGTCTATTGCCGCTTCTGCTTCCGCCGCGAGGTGGTCGGGCCCGGGGGCGGGCTGCTGACCGAGGCGGAGCTGGACGCGGCGCTGGCCTGGTTCGCGCGGACGCCCACGGTGCGGGAGGCGATCCTGACCGGCGGCGACCCGCTGATGCTGTCGCCGCGGCGGCTCGGGCGCATCCTCGGCCGCCTCGATGCCATGCCGCATGTCGAGATCCTGCGGATCCACAGCCGCGTCCCCATGGCCGATCCCGGCCGGGTCACGCCCGACCTCCTCGCCGCGCTGGAGACGGCGACGCCGCTCTTCCTCTGCGTCCATGCCAACCACGCGCGCGAATTCGCGGCGCCCGGGGTGGCGGAGGCACTGCGCCGCCTGGCCCGCGCGGGCATCCCCCTGCTCGGCCAGAGCGTGCTGCTGGCCGGGGTGAATGACAGCGAGGCGGCGCTGGAGGCGCTGCTGCGCGCCATGCTGCGCCACCGGGTGAAGCCCTACTACCTGCACCAGCTCGACCCCGCGCCCGGGACGGCGCGCTTCCATGTGCCGATCGCGCGCGGCCAGGCCCTGCTGCGGGCCTTGCGGGGACGGGTGACCGGCCTGGCCTGGCCGACCTATGTGCTCGACGTACCGGGCGGCGGCGGCAAGGCCCCGATCGGCCCCGCCTTCGCCCAGGAAGACGAGGCCGGGGGATGGCGGGTCGAGGCGCCGCTTCCCGCCGCGCCCGGGCAAGGGGATCGCGGGACCGCCTGACCCCGGCCGGCGGCGCGGCGCCCGCCCCCGCCGCCCTCCCGCCCCGGCACGCGCTGATGCGCC
>CAZMCV010000261.1:0-4504 GCA_964564645.1 uncultured Acetobacteraceae bacterium | reverse complement strand
GCGCCGAGGCGCCCGAGCAGCCCGCGCGCCTGCAGCGTGCCGGCGGCGAGCGCCGCCGCGCCCTGCGCGGCCCGGATCGCGCCGCGCCCGGCCAGCCCGGATCCCCGGAGCACGAAGCGCTCGGCATTCGCGAAGGCCGGGCTGTCATAGGCCGCGGAGCGCGCATCGGTCATCAGCGTCACCCGCTCCCCGCGCGCGAGCAGCGCCGCGGCCAGCGCCTCGGCCGGGAACAGGTGCCCGCCCGTGCCGCCGGCGGCGATGACGATCGGACGTGCCATCGGCCCCCTCATGCGTGCCCCGCCTCGGCGCGGTTCGGCCGCCGCCGCGTCAGCGCCAGCAGCATCCCCATCCCGAGGGCGATCGCGAGCACCGAGGAGCCGCCATAGGAGACGAAGGGCAGGGTCATCCCCTTGGTCGGGATCAGGTGCAGGGTGGAGGCCATGTTGACGAAGGCCTGCAGCCCGAACTGCGCCAGCAGGCCGGTCGCCGCCAGCACCACGAACATGTCGTTCTCCGCCACCAGGCGCAGCAGCCCGCGCAGCACGACGAAGGCGAAGAGCGCCAGGATGATGGCGCAGACGACGAGGCCGAATTCCTCGCCCGCCACGGCGAAGACGAAATCCGCATGCGCGTCGGGCAGCACGTTCTTGACCCGCCCCTCGCCCGGCCCGCGCCCGAGCAGGCCGCCATGCCCGAAGGCCTCGAGCGAGCGGGAGATCTGGTAGGTGTCGCCGGCCGCCGGGTCGAGGAAGCGGTCCACGCGGCTGCGCACATGCGGCAGGATGAAGTAGGCCATCACCGCCAGGCCGACGCCCGCCGCGCCGATCACGCCGACGAACAGCAGGTTCAGCCCGGCGACGAAGAGCTGCGCGAGGAACACCGAGACGATGACCATCAGCATCCCGAAATCGGGCTGCGCCTTCAGGATCACCGCGATGCCGCAGAGCAGCAGCAGGGCGGCCAGCGGCCACAGGTAGCGCCCGGGCTGGGCGAGCAGGCCGAACCGGCCGCGCGTCAGCACCGCGGCCGCCTCGGCCTGCGCCGCCTTGCCGCTGGCCAGCATCCAGGCGGTGACCACCGCGAAGCAGGGCTTGAGGAATTCCGAGGGCTGCATGGTGCCGAGCACGGGGAAGGCCAGCCAGCGCCGCGCGCCCTTGGTCTCGAACCCGATGACGAGCGTCGCCGCGGTCAGGGCCAGCGCACCGAGGCAGCCGAGGAGTGCGAGGCGCCGCACCCAGCGCGTCGGCAGCAGCGAGACCGCGACCATCAGCGCGCCGGCGAGCCCGAGGAAGACCACCTGCTTGACGAACAGCAGCGCGCGCTGCTCGGCGCCGATGACGCGCTCGGCGACCGCCGGGCTCGCGGCCAGCATCATCACGTAGCCGAAGCCGATCAGCACCAGCAGGGCGGCGAGCGTCCAGCGGTCGACGGTCCACCACCAGCGGCCGAGGACGGAGGTGTCGGCGCGGCTGACGGCCATCAGGCAACCCTCCCTTCCGGGCGGAGCGCGCGCACCAGCGCGCGGAAGCGGTCGCCGCGCGCATCGAAGCCGGTGAACTGGTCCCAGCTGGCGCAGGCGGGCGAGAGCAGCACCACCGGCGCCGCGCCGCCCCAGGCGGCGGCGGCGGCGGCCGGCACCGCGTCCTCGAGCGTCCCCGCGACCTCGTGCGGCACGCCGGCGGCGGCGAGCGTCGCGGCGAAGGGCGCCGCGCTCTCGCCGATCAGGAAGGCCCGGGCGATCCGCGGGAAGAGCGGGGCGAGGGGGCCGATGCCGCCCTCCTTGGCGACGCCGCCGGCGATCCAGACGACGCGGCCATGGCTCTCGAGCGCGCGGGCGGCGCTGTCGGCATTGGTCGCCTTGCTGTCGTTCACGAAGACCACGCCGCCGATCTCGGCCACGCGCTCCAGCCGGTGCGGCAGGCCGGGATAGTCGCGCAGCCCCGCGGCGATCGCCGCCCGGTCGAGGCCGAGCGCCAGCGCGCAGGCCGCGGCGGCGGCGGCGTTCTGCGCGTTGTGCCGACCGGGCAGGGTGGGCGCCTCGCGCAGGTCGAGGATCGGGCCCGCCGCGTCGCGCAGCACCCAGGCCGCATCGGTCCAGACCCCGCCCGCGACCGGTGCCGGCCCGGCCGAGACCGGCACGCAGCGCCTGGCGATCGCGGCGCCGAGGGCGCGCGACCCGGCATCGTCCTGGCCCAGCACCGCGACATCGCCCGGCCCCTGGCGCGCGAAGATCCGCGCCTTGGCCGCGGCGTAGCCCGCCATGGAACCGTGCCGGTCCAGATGGTCCGCGGAGAGGTTGAGCATGACGCCCAGGTTGAAGCGCATCGCGGCGAGTCGCTCCAAGCTGTAGGACGACATCTCGAGTGTGTATACGCCCGTATCCCCCAACATCTTGAGGGAGAGGGCGGCCGGCCCGAGATTCCCCCCCACCTCCGAGAGCCGCCCGGCGCGGGTCAGCAGGTGGTGCGCCAGCGCCGTGGTGGTGGATTTCCCGTTGGTGCCGGTGATGCCGAGGAAGCGCGCCTGCGAGCCCGCCGCACGGACCGCGCGGTAGAGATACTCGGCGGCATCCAGCACCGGCGCCCCGGCCGCGATGGCCGCGGCGGCCGCCGGGTGGGGGCGCGGCAGGGCGTGCGGGATGCCGGGGGAGAGCAGCAGCGAATCATGGCGGAAGGTGCCGCCCGCGACCGGGTCGGCGACCGTCAGCCCGGCTTCCTCGGCCGCGGCGCGCGCCGCCGCGCCATCGTCCCAGGCGGTGACCTCGGCGCCCCATGCGCGCAGCCGGAGCGCCGCCGGCAGCCCGGCGCGGCCGAGGCCGAGGATTGCGATGCGCTGCCCGGCGAAGGGGCGCGGAGCTTCGTCCGGCCGGTCCACGCCCCGCTCCCTCGTCGCAATCGTCCGGGCGGGCGCGCCTGCGGCGGTCTGGGCGGACGCGCCTGCGGCTGCCTTGGCAGGCGTGCCTGCGGCTATCTCGGCAGGCGTGCCTGCGGCACGACGTTCGGACGGCATCATCGGATCTTCAGGGTCGAGAGCCCGACCAGCGCCAGCACCATCGCGATGATCCAGAAGCGGATCACGATGGTCGGCTCCGCCCAGCCCTTCTTCTCGAAGTGGTGGTGCAGCGGCGCCATGAGGAACACGCGCCGCCCGGTGCGCTTGTACCAGAAGACCTGGATGATGACGCTGACAGTCTCGACGACGAAAAGACCGCCGACGATCGCCAGGACGATCTCGTGCTTCGTCGCCACCGCGACCGCGCCGAGCGCCCCGCCGAGGGAGAGCGAGCCGGTGTCGCCCATGAACACCCTGGCCGGCGGCGCGTTGAACCAGAGGAAGCCGAGCCCCGCCCCGATCAGCGCCGCGCAGAACACCGCCAGCTCGTTCGCGCCGGGCACCGCGTGCAGCTGCAGGTAGTCCGCCAGCACGCGGTTGCCGACCAGGTAGGCGATCAGCGCGAAGCAGGCCGCCGCGATCATGGTCGGCACGATCGCCAGCCCGTCCAGCCCGTCGGTCAGGTTCACCGCGTTGGACGCGCCCATCATCACCAGCATGCCGATCAGCGGGAAGAACAGGCCGAAGGGGATCAGCATGTCCTTGAAGATCGGCACCGCCAGGCGGTCGGCGATCGGGCCCGGCAGCAGCGCGACGATCCAGATCGCGGCGATGAGGCCGATCCCCGCCTGCACCGCCAGCTTGGCCCGCCCCGAGACGCCCTTGGTGTTGCGCTTGGTCACCTTCAGCCAGTCATCGGCGAAGCCGAGCAGGCCGTAGCCCACGGTCACCAGCAGCACCGCCCAGACCAGGCCGCTGCGCAAATCGACCCACATCAGGGTCGCCAGCACGGTGGCCAGCAGGATCAGCACGCCGCCCATGGTCGGCGTGCCCTTCTTGGTCAGCAGGTGGCTCTCCGGCCCGTCGGCGCGGATCGGCTGGCCGCCGCGCTGGAAGCCGCTCAGCCAGCGGATCACCGCCGGCCCCAGCACCAGCGAGACCACCAGCGCCGTCATGCAGGCCGCGCCCGCGCGGAAGGTCGTGTAGCGGACCAGGTTGAAGAGCGCGAACTCCTCCGCGGAGGGGGCGAGCAGGTTGAAGATCACGACCGCACCTCGCCGCCATCCGCCAGAAGGGCCCGCACCACCACCGCCATGCGCGACCCGAGCGCGCCCTTCACCAGCACCACGTCGCCGTCGCGCAGCGCCGCGCGCAGGATCGGCGCCAGCGCCGCGCTGTCGGGCGCATGCGCGCCGCGCTTGGCCGCGGGCAGCAGCGCGAACAGGCGCGCCATCTCCGGCCCGCAGCAGAAGACCAGGTCGGCCGCCGCCTCGGCCTGCGGCGCGAGGCCGGCATGCAGCTCGGCGGAGAAGGCGCCGAGCTCGCGCATGTCGCCGAGCACGGCGATGCGCCGCCCGGCCGCCGGGCGCAGCGCGAGCGTGGCCAGCGCCGCGCGCATCGCCGGCGGCTGGCCGTTGTAGCTGTCGTCGAGCAGGGTCGCCGTGCCGCCGCC
>CAZMCV010000260.1:0-4610 GCA_964564645.1 uncultured Acetobacteraceae bacterium | reverse complement strand
GGCCGGCATCCGCCTTGGCCGTGCCGGCCCGGGGGACGGCGGGCTTGCCACGCGGCGGGAGCTCGCCGGCCGGCGCCGCGGCACCCGTCGCGCCCGGGGGCGATGCGATCTCGGGCAGCGCCGCGGCGGCGTTCTCCGGCCCGGCGGGCCCCGACGGGTCTGGCTCGGACGGCACGTCCGATGCCGCCGCGCCGGGCATCACGGACACCGACCCGGCGGGCTCCGGGGCGCATGCCTCGGACGCGGGCACCGCTTCCGGCGCGGGCGAGGCCGGGGTCACGGCCGGCACCGGTACGGCATCCGGCACAGCGGGCGCAGCGACTGCTTCCCGCGCGGCATGCTCCGCGACTGCTTCCCGCGCGGCGTGCTCCGCGACGTCTTCCCGCGCGGCATGCTCCGCGACGTCCTCCCGCGCGGCATCCGCCGCGACCGCCTCCCGCGCGGCGGGCACCGGCGGGCGCGGCGCCGGCATGCCGGGCCAGGCCGCGCCACCGGTCCAGGGGCCGAGGGTCGCCTGCCAGAAGGCGTTGACCGCCTCGGCCTGCGCCCGCTGCGCCTCGACCATCCAGGAGGCGCCGGCGGCCGAGGTCCAGCTTTGCGCCAGGCCGAGCCAGGGGTTGAGGAGGGAATGGGCGGGGACGGGCGGCCACATGGCGGGGTCGACTCCTGTTCGGGGCAAGGGTGGGATTCGGGTCGTCGTCACGGTCGGTGCTGCCCGACCGGCTGCGACGCGCGGCGGGGGGCCTCCGCGGCGACGGGCTCGGCTCCGTCTCGGGCAGGCGCCGGGCCGAGCCAGGCCGTGCCGTCGCGCGCGACCGTCACCACGCCGGGAAGCGGCGCCGCGGCGGTCGCGCCGCAGGCGCCGAGGCCGAGGAAATCGGTGATCCGGTGCGGGGCGGAGTGCCGCGATTCGAGGAGGAAGGGCATCGCCTCGCCGCATCGCCCCGGGCCGCGCCCGGGCCGGATCGGCACGCCATGCGGGAAATCCTGGAGGCTGTGGTGCTCGACCAGCACCCGCCCATCCGGCCCGTGCCAGGCGCGGCTCGTGATCCCGCCGGGACCGTCCGCCGCCGCGCGCCGCGGCCGGGCGCCGGCCAGCCCGTGCAGCGCCGCCCATTGCTGCGCAAGCGCCTCGCCATGGGCCGGATGCACCAGGCTGTCGGCCTCGCCATGCCAGATCGCCAGGCGCGGCCAGGCGCCTGCATGCCCGGGCGCGGCCGCCCGGACCGCATCGGCCCAGGCCTCGGCGGCGCGCGGTTGGGGCGCGGCCATCGCCGTGAGCGCCTGCTTCAGGCCGGAGGCCGCGCCATGCGGCAGGCCGGCGATGACGGCGCCGGCGGCGAAGACCTCCGGATGCGCGGCGAGCAGGGCGACGGCCATCGCCCCTCCGGCGGACAGCCCCGTCACATGGATGCGCGCCGGGTCCAGCCGATGCGCCGCCCGCATGTGCCGCACCATGGCGAGGATCGATTGCGCCTCCGCCCCGCCCTCGCGCGCGGTGTGGGCGGGCTCGAACCAGTGGAAGCAGCGGTTCGGGTTGTTGGCGGGGGTCTGCTCGGGCAGCAGCAGGGTGAAGCCGCGCTCCTTGGCCAGGGTCGACCAGCCGCAGCCACGGTCGAAGCCGGCCGCGTCCTGCGCGCAGCCATGCAGGGCGACGAGCAGCGGTGCGCCGGGGGCCAGGCCCTCCGGCACGAAGCAGCGCAGGCGGAGCGCGCCGGGGTTGGGCCCGAAATCCTCGACGCTGCCGAGCCGCCCGCGCTCGGCGGCGGGGCGCGCCGCCCCGGCCAGGCGCCGGCCCTGGCGGACGAGGTCGGCGAGATCGATGCGGCCAGGTTCGGTCACGGCGCGCCGCCCCGGCGGGGTCCCGGCGGCACGGCCCTGCCGCCCGCGCGCGACCACGGATCGCGGCGCCGCGGCGGGGGTGCCGGCGTCCCGTCCCGGGCCGTGTCAGGGACAGTGCCCGATTCGGCGAGGTTTTGCTGCACCGCAGCATGATACCGGAAGGCGATTTCGCTCCGCAATGGGCAACAGCCCCGCATCGCCGGGCGGATCACGTCTCTGCGCCCCGGCACCTCGGGCGCGGAGCGGGACGTTAGCCGGGCGGACGGGTCGGACGCGCAGCGTCCAGGCGGCCCGCACCCGAACGCCCGCAACCCAGCGGCGCGCGGCCGGTCCGGCGACCGGACGCCGTGCCGCGCAGCCAGGAATGGCCGCATGAACAACATCATCTACCTGGTCGGACTCGTCGTCGTCGTCATCGCGGTGCTGAGCTTCTTCGGCCTGCGCTGACCGATGGTTTCCGCGCGCCGGGCTAGGACCGGCGCCGCCATGCCGCATCCCGGAGGCGCCCCGGCGCGCGCCTTCGGCGGTCGCGGATACGGGGCCCGGCAGGCGCGCCGCGGGCGGTGCCAGGCCCGGCCCTCCGGCCCCACCCCTTCCCCAATCGGATGCGCGCCCCTAAACCGCGCGGCGAAACAGGCGGCCCGGCAGCGGGCCGCCCCGCTCCTTCACCCCACTCCGATCCGGAAGCGACGCCCATGGCGAAGATGCAGGCCAACCAGATGCGCGCGGGCATGGTCATCGAGTTCGAGGGCCAGCGCTACACCATCCTCAAGCAGAACATCATGATCCCGGGCAAGGGCGCCGCCGTCATCCAGGTGGAGATGCGCAACATCAAGTCGGGCGCCAAGAAGGACCAGCGCTGGCGGACGGCCGACACGGTGGAGCGGCTGGAGACGGCGGACGAGGAGTTCACCTTCTCCTACCTCGACGGCGAGCAGCTGGTGCTGATGCACCCCGAGACCTTCGAGCAGACGCATGTCCCGCAGGAGATCCTCGGCGACCGCCTGCCCTTCCTGACCGAGGGCATGACCGTCGGCGTGCGCCTGATCGAGGGCGAGCCGGTGGCGATGTCCCTGCCCGAGCAGGTGACGCTCGAGGTGGTCGAGGCCGATCCGGTGGTGAAGGGCCAGACCGCGTCGTCCTCCTACAAGCCCGCCGTGCTGTCGAACGGCGTGAAGACCATGGTCCCGCCCTTCGTCAGCGCCGGCGACCGCATCGTCGTCAAGACCGAGGACGCGTCCTACGTCGAGCGGGCCAAGGGCTGAGGCGCGGCAGGGACGCCCCGCGCACATGCCCCCGCCCACCCGGCTTTCCCCCCAGCTCAACGTCGTCGTCGCCGCCGTCCAGAAGGCCGCGCGGCGCCTGCTGCGCGATTTCGGCGAGGTCGAGAACCTCCAGGTCAGCGCCAAGGGCCCGGGCGACTTCGTCTCCCAGGCCGATCTGCGCGCCGAGGAGACGCTTCGCACCGAGCTGACCCGCGCCCGCCCCGGCTTCGCCTTCCTGATGGAGGAGAGCGGCGAGCACGGCGCGAAGGACTGGGAGTGGCGCTGGGTCGTCGACCCGCTCGACGGCACCACCAACTTCCTGCACGGCATCCCGCATTGGTGCATCAGCGTCGGCGTCGAGAGGCGCATCGCCGAGGACCGCACCGAGATCATGGCCGGGGTCATCTACAACCCCGTCTCGGACGAGCTGTTCTGGGCGGAGAAGGGCGTCGGCGCCTTCCTGAACGACCGGCGCCTGCGCGTCTCCGGCCGGCGGGAGATGCTGCAGGCCGTCTTCGCCACCGGCATCCCCTTCGCCGGCGTCGCGCGCAAGCCGGAGTTCAGCGCAATCCTCGCGCGGATCATGCCGCAGGTGGCCGGCGTCCGGCGCTTCGGCTCGGCCGCGCTCGACCTCGCCTGGACCGCGGCCGGCCGCTACGAGGGCTACTGGGAGCTCGGGATCAGGAAGTGGGACATGGCCGCGGGCCTCGTGCTGCTGCGCGAGGCGGGCGGCTTCGCCACCGACCCCGAGGGCGGCGACCCCTATGCGGAGGGCCACATCGTCGCCGGCAACCCGGTGCTGCAGCCGAAGCTGCGCGAGATCGTGGCCGAGGGCATCGCCGCGGCGCGGGGCGCGGCCGCGGTGCGCGCGGCGCCGCCCGGCGCCCCCGCCGCGTGACCGGCCGGGTCGCCCCGTGCACGCTCCGCCATGCCGGAGCGGAGGCAGCCGGGTGAACGACGTCGCCTTCGTCACGGCAGGCAAGGCAAGGCCGGGGAGAAGGTATCCTCCCGTCGCCGCATGCGGCGACCCCTCATCTCTTCCTGCTCCTTATCGTGCCGTCGCGAGATCCGTGCGATGGCGCTTCGGCCTCGGCGCGCGGGAAGGCGGAAGGGGAGCAGAAAAAGGAGGGTTGGGGCTTCGGGGAAGGGAGTTCCCTCCCTTCCCCGATCTTCCTTGCCCCGGGGCGTATCCCCCCCGCAAGGGTATCAGGGCGCGCTCGGAGGCTTCCCCCGATAGCCCTGTCCCGCCCCGCACCGCCCTTGCGGCGCGTGACGTTTTCTGATCGGACGGCGCAGGAAAAAGCCACTAGTGTGACGCCCGTGATTCGCGCCGGCCGACGATTCGCCAGGCCGAGCCTCGTTGTGCTCGGCCCCCTGCAGGCAATGCTGCTGCTGTGCGGCCTTGCGGCCGTGCCGCCTGCCGTGGCGGAGCCCGCGCCGCCCCCCCCGCCCGCCGCCGCGCCCCCCGCGCCCGTCCGGCTCGAGGCCCGGCCCGGCCCCGCC
>CAZMCV010000259.1:0-4624 GCA_964564645.1 uncultured Acetobacteraceae bacterium | reverse complement strand
GCGGCTGCCCGATGATCCCAGGCCGAGCGGGATGACCCGCGGCGCGGGCGTGGGCATACTGCCGCCGCCCTCGCCGCAGGAGTGCCCGCCTTGACCTCGCCCTTCGTCCCCGGGACCGCCGTGCGGATCGAAGGCCGCGCGGGCGGGCCGCTTGCGGGCCTGAGTTTCGCCGCCAAGGACCTGTTCGACGTCGCCGGCCATCCGACCGGCGGCGGCAATCCGGATTGGGCGCGCTGGAATCCCGTGCCGACGCGGCACGCCTGGGCGGTGCGGACCCTGCTGGAGGCCGGCTGCACGCTGGTCGGCAAGACCATCACCGACGAGGTCTCGCTCGGCATCCTCGGCGAGAACGCGTTCGAGGGCACGCCCGAGAACCCGGCGGCGCCGGGGCATGTGCCGGGCGGCTCCTCCTCCGGCTCGGCCAGCGCCGTGGCGCAGGGGCTGTGCGACACGGCGCTCGGGACGGATACCGGCGGATCGGTGCGCGTGCCGGCCAGCTTCTGCGGTCTCCACGGGATCCGTCCGACGCATGGGCGGCTCGACCTGACGGGGATGCTGCCCCAGGCGCCCTCCTCCGACACCACCGGCTGGTTCGCGCGCGATGCCGCGACCTTCGCCCGCGTCTCGGCGGTGATGCTGGGGGAGCCGGTCACCCCGGCGCGGCCGGCGCGGCTGGTCGTCGCCACCGATGCCTTCGGCTTCGCCGATCCCGCGACGGCCGCCGCGCTGGCGCCCCTGCTCGATCGGCTGAGGCGCCTGGTCCCGGACTGGCGGGAGGAGGTGATGGCGCCGCAGGGGCTCTCCGCCTGGGGCAGGGCGCAGCGCACGCTGCAGCCCGTGGAGGCCTGGGAGACCTTCCGTCCCTGGGTCGAGCGCGACAATCCACGCTTCGCCTTCTCCGTCGCGCGCGGCCTGGTGCTGGGCGCGACGACGCCGGAGGCCGAGCGTGGCTGGGCCGCGCTGATGCGGCGGGAGGTTCGAGGACGGCTCCGCCACCTGCTGCCGCCGGGGACGGTCCTGGCGATGCCGACCACGCCCTTCCCGGCGCCGAAGGCCGGCTTGCCGCTGACCGAGCTCCATCCGATCCGTGACGCGATCCTCTGCCTCTGCGCCCATGGCGGCCTCGCCGGCCATCCGCAGATCAGCATACCCGGCGCGACGGTGGAGGGGCGGCCGGTCGGGCTGTCGCTGCTGGCGGCGCGCGGCGCCGACGCGCTGCTGGTCGGCACGGCGCTGTCCCTGGAGAGCGAGGGCTGACCCCCCTCCTCCCCTCGGGGCAGCTTCTGGCCCGAGGGGCTGCCGCAAGCTTCTGGGGCGGCTTCCAGGGGGAGGTGGCGAAGGCGACCGGTCCGCCGGCGGCATCGCGCGCCTCCGCCCGCGCACCCTCTCGCAGCTTCTGGAGGACGGCATCTCCATCCGCGCCACCGCCATGCCGGGCGCCGACGACCTGATGCTCAGGGTCTACGCCACACTCGCCCAGAAGGAGCGCGAGCCGATCGCCGAGCGGACCCGGGCCGCGCTGGCCGCCGCCAGGGCTTGTGGGCGGCTTGCCGGGCGGCGACCGCGGCCTGCCAGGCGCTCCTCGCGTACGCGCCCCGCATGGGGGTTGAGGTGCGGCTCGGGCAGCGCGCCCCCGCCCCGAGACCTTGCCCTGCGCGAGCGAACCAAGCAGCACGATGTCCGGGGACCGGGCCGCCGGTGCTCCCGTCCACAGGCTCAGCCCTCTTTGTGGGCGGCGGCGCGGGTCACCGGGTCGCGGCCCATGTCCTCCCAGAACACGACCCGCCGCTGCAGCCAGCGCACCAGCGCGCTGCCGCCCATCCCCAGCACCGCGAGGATCAGGACCCCTGCGAACATGGTGCTGACGCTCATGTTCACCGTCGCCGAGCCGATCAGGTAGCCGACCCCGCGCTCCGAGGCGACGAACTCCCCGACCACGGCCCCGATCAGCGCCAGGACGATCCCGATCTCGAGCCCGGCGAAGATCGCCCCCGCTGCGGCGGGCAGCTTCACATGACGGAACACGAACCAGGCGGAGCGCGAGAAGGAGCGGCACATCGCGACCAGCTCCGGGTCGGTGCGCCGGATCCCGGCGATGGTGTTCACCAGCAGCGGGAAGAAGCAGATCAGCGCGACCAGCACGACCTTCGAGGCGAGGCCGAAGCCGAACCAGACGAGGATGAGCGGCGCGAGCGCCACCTTCGGCATCGCCTGGATCGCCACGATGTAGGGAAAGACGAAGCGCTCGAAGAGCCGCGATTCCGCCACCGCGATCCCGACCAGGATCGCCGCGGCGCTGCCGATGGCGTATCCGAGCAGGGTCGAGGTCAGGGTGAAGCCGATGTGCGGCCAGAACTGGCCGCCGGCCACGAGGCCTTCCCAGAGCGAGCGGAACACCGCCTGCGGGCCGGGCAGCAGGTAGGACGGCATGCCCCCCGGCCCCGTCGCCGCCTGCCACGCGGCGAGCACCAGCGCCAGCGTCACCAGCGGCGGCAGCACGCGCCCGAGCAGCGCCCGCCTCACGCGCCGACGGTCCCTTCGGCCACCGCGCTGTTGAACATCCGCCGCAATCCGAGCGCCAGCGCGTTGAAGGCCGGCGCGCCGAGCGTCTCCAGGCTGCGCGGTCGCGGCAGCGCGACCTCGATGTCCGCCAGCACCCGCGCCGGCCGCCCGGCCAGCACCACCACCCGGTCGGCGAGGAAGACGGCCTCGGGGATGCTGTGGGTCACGAAGAGCGCCGTGCTGCGCTGCTCCATCCAAAGGCGCTGCAGCTCGAGCGACAGGGTCTCGCGCGTCATCGCGTCGAGCGCGGCGAAGGGCTCGTCCAGCAGCAGCAGGCGCGGGTCGTGCAGCAGCATGCGCGCGAGGCCGACGCGCTGCGCCATGCCGCCGGAGAGCTGGTGCGGATGCAGCCGCGCGGCGTCCGCGAGGCCCATGGTCTCGAGCAGGGCGCGCGCGCGGCCCCGCTGCGCCTCGGTCGCCGAGCGGGCGAAGCCCGCGGGCAGCAGGACGTTGTCCAGAACGTTGCGCCAGGGCAGCAGCGTCGGCTTCTGGAACACCATGCCGACCTCCGGCCGCGGGCCGCGCACAGGCTTGCCCATCAGCCGGATCTCGCCGGCCTGCGGCGCCTCCAGCCCGGCGACCAGCTTGAGGAGGGTGGACTTGCCGCCGCCGGACGGGCCGAGGATGGCGACGAAGGCCCCGGCCTCGACCGAGAGCGAGAGGTCGGCGAAGACAGGCCGGCCCGCATAGCCGAAGCCAAGGCGGGCGACCGACAGCAGCGGCGCGGCACCCGCCCCGCTCAACGGGAGGCCTGCGCCCGCGCCGCCACGGCCTGCCGGTCGAAGGCCGAGAAGGCCGGCACCAGGGCATTCGTGAAGTAGGTCTCCACGGGAATGTCGGCGGTGGCGAACTCACCCCAGCGGTGCATCTGCTCGACGTAGGCGCGGATCACGCCGAGATCGAACTGCCCCGGCACGCGTGGCGCGCCGGCCTCATCGCGCAGCATCTGGTCGAGCCAGTTGCGCACGATGGCCTGCGTGTCGGCCATCACCTTCGCCGCATCTCCGTCGGGCCGGGCCTGCGGGTTGCGGCGCCAGAAGGCCTCGACGCAGCGCTGGGTGTTGGCGTCGCAGGCGGCCAGCGCCTTGGTCCAGGCGCGGCCGAAGCGCTCGAGCAGGCCACGGTTCCCCTCGAGTGTCGCGCGGTGCGCCAGGAAGCCGTTGGTCACCATGCGCCGGAAGACCGGGGGGTACTCCAGGCGCCGCGCCGGCGTGCCCTGCTGCTCCATCAGGTCGATCCAGGTGCTGTTGAAGTTCAGCGCCTGCACCCGACCCTCGCGCAACGCGTGGAAGCCGGCCCCGAGCACGCCCACGGCCACGATGGACACGTCCCGCCCGGGCTCCAGCCCAACGCTTCGCAGCAGGGCCCGGGTCTGCGGGATGGTGCCCCAGGTGAGGGCGCCGACGCCGATGGCGCGCCCGCGCAGGTCCGCGATGGTCCGGATCTCCGAGCCGGCGAGCACGGCGAGCTGGAGGGTGTTCGTCGGGCTTGCGTTGTAGACGTAGACCACGGGCAGCGGAGCCTCGCCGGGCTTGTGCGCGGCGAGCAGCGTCTCCGGGAGCGGATGGCCCAGCGTGATCGTCCGTTGCAGGAGCTGCGGCAGGATCGCGCCCGCGCCGGACAGGGTGACGAGCTCGAGCTCGATGCCCTCCTCGCGCAGGAAGCCGAGTTCCTCGGCCAGGGCGTACACGCCGCCGTCGGTGACGGTCGGCGGGATGGCGAGGCCGAGGCGCACCCGGTCGGCCGCCAGGGCCGCCCCGGACAGCAGGCAGGCGGGCGCGAGCAGCATCATCGCCCGCAGCAGGCGGGCGAAGCCATGGCGCATGTCTCAATCTCCCTCTCGCGCGCTCAGGCGCGCCGCGGTTTCCCGACAAGGCAACCAGGGATCGCCGGCCTTGGCAATTCACGGGATGAACCGCCCCGGGTTTGCCGGAGGCCAGGAGGATTGGGTCAGATCGCCAGCGCAATCTCCTGCTGGGCAGCGTAGGACCGCGTTTCGGCCTCGGACGGCGGGATGTTGCCGATCGGTTCGAGGAGGGGACGGTTGCTCAACCAGTCCACC